>CAZTKR010000457.1:0-2531 GCA_964614115.1 uncultured bacterium
TTTATAGTTTATGGTTGTTAATAAAAAATCTTGGAACATAAAAAATCATCAACCTGCAACCAGAAACTATAAACCAAAAATTACTTATTTATGACGATAGGTAAT
The DNA here is from genome assembly GCA_964614115.1 of uncultured bacterium. GTDB lineage: Bacteria > Zhuqueibacterota > QNDG01 > QNDG01 > DSAB01 > CAZTKR01. Next base: position 106 of record CAZTKR010000457.1, read on the forward strand.
TCGTCCTCTTGAAAGATCATACACTGAAAGTTCGACTGTCACCCGGTCACCCGGCAAAATTTTAATAAAATGCATTCTCATTTTTCCGGAAATATGAGCAAGGATAACATGATCATTTTCAAGCTTCACCCTAAACATCGCATTAGGCAGAGACTCTACAACAACACCTTCAGCAGCTATTGTTTCGTCTTTTGCCATTGCTCCTCCCCATTCATTAGCGTCAAAATTTCCACACAACCGTCACGAACCACACATGTATTCTCATAATGAGCAGACACTTTTTTATCAATTGTCACCATGGTCCAGCCATCACTCAGCATCTTAACTTCCCAGTCGCCTAAATTAATCATAGGTTCAACGGCAAGAATCATACCTTTTTTGAGCTTCGGACCCGAATCCTGGACTCCAAAATTCGGCACCTGCGGATCTTCATGGAGATTACGCCCGATTCCGTGTCCTACAAGGGCTCTCACCACACTATAGCCGCGATCTTCCGCATAGCGCTGGATGGCATACCCGATATCACCGACATGGTTTCCCGATACAGCTTGGTTGATTCCCTCATAAAAAGCTTCCCGGGTCGTATTCGCCAGTGCTTCAGCCTCATCGGAAATTTTCCCGACAGGATATGACCTTGCCATATCACCGAAAAAACCGTCTTTGTATGTTCCCATGTCAAGCTTCACCAGATCACCTTCAACAAGCACACGGTCACCGGGAATTCCATGAACGACCTCTTCATTTACCGAGATACATATTGCACCGGGGAAACCATTATACCCTAAAAATGCAGGTTTTGCACCATGTCTTTCTATATATTCACGGGCTTTATCAGAGATCTGGCAGGTTTGTACTCCCGGCTTTATCTCATCCCGTGCGATTTCCATAGCCTCGGCCGTCAGACGGCATGCAGCCCGGATCTTTTTTATTTCACTTTCAGAACGTATATGTATCATTTTTTCCAGCTTTCAGCGATAAGCTTTCAGCATAAAAAAAGGAATCTTTCTATTTCCTTTTATTTTTAGGGTGAATAATGATAGCTGAAAACCAAACGATTATTTTATAAGAGAACGGACTTAATTCTGTTAAAGATTTCCTCAACAGTACCTACACCAACGACCGATTTGAGAATTCCTCGTGCTTCATAATAAGCTTTGAGCGGTTCAGTCTGCTTATAATATATCCTGAGACGTTCCCCTATTGTCTCACGGTTATCGTCTTCCCGTCCCTCAATCTCAGCTCTTTTCAGGAGACGATCGATTACAATCTCATCAGGGACATCTATTGAAACCACGGCATTCACTGCAGAATCTCTGGCTTCAAGCAATTTATCCAGACCCTCAGCCTGGGGTATCGTTCTCGGAAAACCGTCGAAGATAAATCCCTTTTCCATAGAGGGCATACCCAGCCGTTCGTCAACTATACCCAGAATAATATCATCTGGAAGGAGTTTTCCCGCATCCATGTAGAGGGCGGCTTTTTCACCGAGTTCGGTTCCGGAGGATCGAGCCTCACGGAGAATCTCGCCGGTCGACACATGCGGGATTCCATAATGTTCCTTTAGTTTTAACGCCTGGGTTCCTTTTCCGGCTCCGGGGCCGCCAAGGAGTACTATCTTCACTTTTCCATCTCAATTCTATCAAAAAGTTTAAAACCAAAATTCCAAAAAAGGATATTGAAAGTAATACTTTATTTCACACTTCAATAATCACCGTCTTCCCCGTACTTTTGCTCCTTTTAACAGTCCTTCGTAATGCCGTTCAACCATCTTCGCCTCGATTTGCTGAAGAGTATCGAGCGCCACACCGACAACGATCAAAAGCCCGGTGCCCCCGAAAAACGAAGCAAATTCCGCATTAACCCTACCAAACCGTATCATGAAAAACGGCATGATCGCTATAAGCGCCAAAAATAACGCCCCTGGAAGGGTAATTCTGGTCAGAATCTTGTCGATGTGTTCTGCGGTTTTCTTTCCCGGAGGCTTTTGCGGTATCACAGCACCGTACTTTTTAAGATTATCAGCGAGATCAACAGGATTGAATACGATTGCAGTATAGAAATAGGTAAAAAATACAATCAATGAACCATAAAAAATCCAGTAAACCGGGTGAGTCATCTGGAAATACGCCGAAATCTGTTTGAGAAACTCCCATGGAATCATCGTAGCCATTGTCTGGGGAACAAACATAATCGCCTGTGCGAAAATGATGGGAATAACACCGGCAGTATTGACCCTGAGGGGAATGTACGTTGACTGCCCGCCGTAAATCTTGCGACCGATAACTTTTTTAGGATACTGAACACGAATTCTGCGCTGCCCCTGAGTTAACATAACGACTGCGGCAACGATCACAACCAACAGCCCCAATAAAATAATAAAAGCGATCGGATTCATGGTTCCCGCCATCAATTCAGTAACCTGACCC
>CAZTKR010000458.1:0-2527 GCA_964614115.1 uncultured bacterium
TCTCCGACCGTCTGGATCTTCTCAGCTTCTTCGTCGGGGATCTGGATCTCGAACCCCACCATCTGATGACGCGGGTTCAGAAATACGGAGGACTGGTTCAAGGACTCTTTGTCGATGGCCGGTTGATCGGATTCACCTATGCCATCATCGGGAAGTGGGAGGGAGAATACTTCATCTATTCCCATCAGGCCGCCGTAATCGAGGAATACCAGGGCCAGGGGTATGGATTCCTTTTGAAAAAAGCGCAACGGGAGGGCGTGCTGGAGATGGGATATGATGTGATTCGCTGGAATTTTGATCCCGTGGAGGCCATGAACGCCTATTTTAACCTGCACAAGCTGGGCGTGGTCAGCTCCGAGTACGAGAGAGACATCTACGGTGTGGGCGAGAGCGGCCTCCACAGAGGGTTGAATACCGACCGGCTGATTGCCCTGTGGCATTTACATTCGGATCGTGTTGCGAAAAAAATGGAAAAGCAGGCATCTCCGATTTTGCAGGACGTCCCTGAAGAAAAACTAAACGCACTGAGGTTTGATGTAGCCTATATCGAAATCCCCCGGGATATCCGCACGATAAAAATGCGGAACATGGATGAGGCCGTGGGTTGGAGGATGAAAACGCGGGAGCTGTTTGAGTCGGCCTTCCAGAAAGGGTATGTGGTAGAGGACATGGTTTTTTCGATGGATCAAAAACGGATATTCTATCGACTGGTAAAAAAATAGCCGGCACGCTGACAATTCAAAGCAGCCTTTGTGAATCAGAAAGGCCCGACATATCGCATACACCGTGTCGGGCCTTTTTATTCGGGGGATCGCGTCATCTTGAGCAAGACGACAGGAGGTTATACCCTCCTTTTACTTCTTCAGCCTGTCCTTTACCATTTCCGTAGTCGTTCGGAAATCGATTTTCCCGCTTCCCATTTTTGGCAACTCATCGAACATGATGAATTGATTCGGTATCGATATGTTGGGAAGCTTCTGTGCCATTTTCTTGATGATTTCCTTGTCGTTTACTTTTTGCGTTACCGCAGCTGCAAGCCGAGCGCCTTTCTTGGGATCGGGTATTTCTACGATACAGCAGCTCACACCGTCGGGAAGTATGTCTTCCAGCACCGATTCTGATTTTACCAGGGAGACCATCTCACCGCCGATTTTGACGAACCGTTTCAGACGACCCCGATGCCACAGATAGCCGTCTTTATCCTGCACACCCATGTCGCCTGTATCGTACCAACCATCTTCGATCCGCAGGGACGTCTCCTCGATATCATCGTAGTAACCCTTCATCACAAGATCGCCCTTTACTTGAATCTTTCCCTCCTCCCCAGGCAGCAATGTATCGCCCGTATTAATATCCGTGATTTTCACCTGGACGCCGGGAAATGCCTTGCCGATACTGCCGGGTCTGTTCTCTTCCGGCGTATTGGCCGATATGACGGGGCTCGTTTCCGTGCAGCCGTAGCCTTCCAGAAGCACTTTTCCGTGCTTCTCCTGGAAGCCTTCGCGGAGCCAATCGGGTACTTTATCGGCGCCTGCAATCATGATGCGACAGGTCTCAAAATCGCCGGCCTTGGATTCTTTCAGGTATCCGCCGAAAAAGATGGGTGTTGCTGCCATCATGGTGATCTTTTCTTCTCGAATGATCGTCGGGATCGTTTTGTAGTCCAGGGGATTGGCATACGTCACGGCCGTCATTCCCGTGAGCATCGGAAGCCAGAAGTTGACCATCTGGCCGAAGGAATGGAAGACGGGGAGGATGGACATCATCACGTCCTCACTGGATAACTGGAACACATCGATGGCATCTTTCACGTTGGAGCCGATGTTTTTATGTGTCAATTGCACGGCCTTGGGTTCTTTTTCACTGCCGCTGGTAAAGAGGATGACGATGTCGTCATTTTCGTCACTACGAGTAAACCCCTTCGTGATGAATCCCGTCGGCATTTTCGATCGTAGTGCAGCAGACAGTTTATCCCCCGTGGTAATTTCCTTCATGATATCCTCGATACAGATCATGCCATCCACGAACCGGCAATGAATTTTATCCAGCAACGCCCGGGATGTGACGATTGTCTTAAATCCGATTTTTTCCTGCGCGTACTCACAGTTCTCCGCAGCGCCGGTGGAGTAGTTGATCATCACGGGGACTTTACCGGCCATCACCAGACCCAGACACGAAAGAAAAGACCCGGCCGAAGTCGGAATCATCACACCGATATATCCCTCTTCGAACTTTTTGAATTTTTTTGATAGGATCAGGGATGCGATGAGCGCCTTGGAATAAGGCACATTTTTACCCGTTGTCTTATCGACGATGGCCATCTTTTTGCTGAATTTTTTCGCCACCTTGACAAATTCGTGATGCAGTATCATGGATGAATCCTCCCCTCGAAAAATGGAATTTTATTTCTCTACGAAAGGTCGGTCGGCAGGAATAAGCGGGAACCTCTCTTTCAAAGATTAATAAAAAAGATGAGTATGTCAAGGAAAATTTTTCATAAAAAAAAGAAACTTTTTCGTTGATTTTT
>CAZTKR010000459.1:0-2523 GCA_964614115.1 uncultured bacterium
ATTCGACATTAATGAAAATTCGATATTGATTTTTTAATTTTTGTGCTTTCCGCCTTCCTGCCTATGTCCCTTTGTCACTCTCCACTTGCAATGAGCATAAAACTTTAGTATTTTGGATTTAAATTGAATTTAATAAAAGTGAAAAGAAGGGAGAAGCAGCGAGAAACAGTAAAGAACAGCAAAAAAACTCAAGATAAAGCGAAATTTTTTATACCTTAAATAATACAATATTTTTTATTTCTTATTAGCTGTTTTTTGCTTCATCTTGCTGTCTCTTGCCGCACTTAGCTGTCTTTTGCTGCTTCTTTTTTCATCCAACATTCTGGAGACTCACTCATGAATCGACTTATCAATTGTTTTGTTCTATTATCAGCTCTTTTATTTCTGGGGTATGGCTGCGGGAAATCAGGCAAAGAAACCGAAACAACCTCACAGAAAAAGATAATATCAATTGCAGTAATACCGAAAGGCACAACGCATGAATTCTGGAAATCAATCCATGCCGGTGCGGTAAAAGCATCCGGTGAAGCCGGTGTCGAGATCATCTGGAAAGGCCCGCTTAAAGAGGATGACCGTGAGGAACAGCTCCAGATTGTCGAGACGTTCGTTGCAGCAAAAGTCAGCGCCATTGTTCTGGCTCCGCTCGATAACCGTTCGCTGGTTATGCCTGTGCGGGAGGCAAAAACGCAGGGCATACCGACTATTGTCATTGATTCCGGTCTGGACGGTGATTATCATGTTTCTTTTGTTGTCACGGACAATTATAAGGGTGGTGTGCTCGGGGCGGAACGAATCGGCGAACTCATGGGCGGCAAAGGGAAACTTATTATGCTCCGGTATCAGGAGGGCAGCGCCTCCACGACAAACCGTGAGGCGGGTTTCCTCGATACCATAAAGGAAAAATTTCCGGACATTGAGATACTCTCTGACAACCAGTACGCAGGAGCGACCACCGAAACCGCTTACCGTGCCAGCGAGAATCTGCTCAACCGTTTCAGTGATGTCGATGCGATATTTACCCCGAACGAATCGAGCACATTTGGCTGCCTCAGAGCGCTTCAGGACAGGAAGCTGACCGATTCAATCATATTTGTCGGTTTCGATTCTTCACAGAAGCTTGTTGAAGCGCTGGAAAAAGATGAAATCAAGGGACTCGTTCTGCAGAATCCGTTCAAAATGGGATATCTCGGTGTTAAAACGGCTGCGGCGTATCTCAGGGGTGCACAAATCGAACAGCGCGTAGACACGGGTGTTACGCTCGCTACTCCTGAAAACATGAACGACCCTGAAATAAAGCAGTTACTGTCCCCCGATCTTTCTCGGTATCTTGACCGGTGAATGTGGTTTTTAGTTTCCGGTTTATAGTTTAAAAAACTTAGAACCAGAACATTCCGATAAAAAGTTAATTATTCAAAATATTTTAATAAAAATAAGATGTTACAAACTATTATCAATAAATCAATAACTTTTGGCTGCATTACAAACCACAAACCATAAACCATAAACCATGAATCATAAATCATGAACCATAAACCGGAATCAGAAACAATTCTATCGATGCACGGGATCGACAAGTCTTTTGGCGGAGTAAGAGCGCTGAGAGGAGTCGATCTTGAGGTTATAAAGGGAGAGGTGCATGCCCTGGTCGGGGAGAACGGAGCGGGCAAATCAACGCTTATGAAAGTTCTTTCCGGAGCGTTACGGGCTGACAGCGGCGAGATGTTCCTCAATGGTGAGCCATTCCTGCCGCGTGATCCTCTCCAGGCGCGGCGTACGGGAATAGCCATGGTTTACCAGGAACTGAATCTTGCTCTGCATCTCACCGTTGAAGAGAATCTCATGCTCGGGATCGAATCGTCACGGTTCGGTTTGATACAGCGTGATGTTTACAGGGATAGAATAAAAAAAGCGCTCGAAACATTACACCATCGGGATCTCACCCCCAAAGCGAAAGTTATGGACCTGTCTCCTGCAGCCCGTCAGCTTGTTGAGATCGCACGCGGGTTAATTACCGATACGATGGTTTTTGTTCTGGATGAGCCGACCTCATCGCTTTCACGAGTTGATACAGAGCACCTTTTCCGTGTCATCAAGACATTGAAGAATCGTGGTGTCAGCATTATTTATATCAGCCATTTTCTCGAGGAGGTTAAATATGTTGCAGACCGGTTTACCGTTTTGAGGGATGGTGCAGCGGTCGGCAGCGGAGATGCTCAGACAACTCCGACAAAAAAAATTATCGAACTGATGGTAGGACGTTCATTGAATGAGATGTTTCCGCATATACCTCATGAAGTCGGCAATGAAATTTTTAGTGTGAGCGACCTTTCGGGAAAACCGCTTCCCGAACGTGTCTCATTTTCCGTCTGCAGCGGAGAAATTTTCGGTATTGCGGGGCTTGTCGGCGCCGGAAGGACGGAGACATTACGGGTATTGTTCGGACTTAACGAGATTTCTTCCGGGGAAATCAAAATAGCCGGATATTCCGGTATTTCAGGTACGATCACACCGCCTCTCATGATG
>CAZTKR010000460.1:0-2491 GCA_964614115.1 uncultured bacterium
CCAGTTGTCCTTATCGATTTCCAGGTAGACGGGCTCGGATGACACGGACAACACGAACGATTGCGTCTGCAGGCTGTCCCAGACCACGAAGGTCGTATCGCCGTCTACCGTGGTCACCGTGATGTCGACGGGCATCCAGAAAACGGTGTTGTCCTGCTGCTGGGTGATGTCGAGCTCAATATCGTACATCGGACCATTCTGGACCCAGTTCCATTCGAAGACATACTGGGGATAGAGCTCTTCGTGGAGCCATTGATGAAAGAACCTGTCTAAATCCATTCCGCTTACTTGTTCACAGATGTTCTTAAAGTCTTCGCTGTTTGCCGTCCCATACCGATGGTTTGGGGACGCGGCAAAGGTTTGTAGGATGTTGAAGAACGTCTCGTCTCCGACGATATGACGGAGCATGTGCAGGATCCAGGATGCTTTGTCGTAAACCAATCCAGGGAAGTACGGATTGTCTCTTATGTTGGTAAACGTGGCCACATTGGCCTCGTTCTCCGGATACTCGACATAGACGGTGCCGTCTCCATAATATGTATTTCGATTCATCTGATATTCCCAGGCTGTGCCCGGCCCGTGCAGGTGCTCGTACCACAATGCCTCACTGTACGTGGCAAAGGCTTCGCCCAGCCAGGTATGATGCCAACTCTCATACGTGATCATGTCCCCCCACCATTGATGGGCCAGTTCGTGAGCGTATACCCACTCACCCCAGGAGCGAAAACAGGAACAGGTCTGATGCTCAATGGCCCCGTAGACCGGGAAATCGGCATGGCCGTATTTTTCCTCGATAAACGGATACTCCCCGAACACACTACTAAAAAAAGCGATCATGTCTTTGACTTTTGTGTTGATGTTGGCATAGATTTCCCAATGATCCGGATATGTATAAAAATGGATCTTCATGGTGTCTGCGCCGTTGTTGTAGATGTAATCATCGTAGTGGACTTCGTAGGGATAGGCAGCCACGAAGACATTGTACGTCACGATGGGGTATTTCTCATGCCACCAGTAGGTGGTTTGACCGTTCTCGGTGACCGTTTTTCGTAATGACCCGTTGGATGCAACGATGAGATTACTGGGTACGGTCACGCGTATGTCCACGGAATCGGCCTTGTCGGAAGGCACATCCTTGCAGGGCCACCAGGCTCGGGCACACCACGGCTGGCTGAACGACCAGATCATCGGCTGTTGGTTATACGTCGTAAATCCGAAACTCCCATAATTATCGGCTCCTTCCGGCTGTCCGTTGTAGGAAATCATCAGGTGGAATCGTTCCCCCTGGGTGTACACCCTGTCCAGGTCGATGTAAAGGAAATCGTCGCCGCGACGGTAATACAACGGATCGTCCGGTTGCTGTGCTGTGGTCACACTGCCGATGGACATGCCGTCCCAGAAATTGAGCTCCACATGCTCCAGTGTCGTTGACAGGACTTGGCCTATGATCTGGACGACACCGCGAAGGATTTCATTCTCATGATTGGGAATCAGGTCCAGGGCATAATACGTCACGTCATAGTCTTCCTGATTCGAGGTCTTTTGCTGCTCCATTAACATCAGCTGTTGAGCGTGAGCTGTTTTCCTCGCTCTTATCTCGTCTCGAATACGCAGGTCTGAGGGAGAAAACTGGGCGTAGGACAGTCGAGACAACAGTAAGACTGCCAGCATGCCAGCATATTTGTGCATAGCACCTCCTTGCTCCGGGCTTCTATTTTTAGAATCGAAAGATCTTCTACTATCAAGACGTGCTACAGGGATAAAATACTTCAACGATTAAAGTTATTGACAATATTTTTTTCATACAGGACGCGTTGATATGAACCGAAAATCAGTCGCTGGACAACCTTCGAAACCATCGAAGGTGCTTGACTGGACAGGGATGAATGATTTTTCCAGCCTTCTTTTTATAGCTGCTTATAGAGTGATGAATCTGTATAACTCAGGGTTAGAATCGTTATAAGCATCTCACACGCCGCTTGCCATACTTGTTGATCGATTTTAATCAAGTACGAAACGTCGGGAATTAGACCAAATGCCCCATCGCTGGACGGAGATGCCCGTACTCGTCGCGACGTTCCAGAGACCGCGACATCGGACTCTCCAGTAATAAACGTTTCCTTTAAAAAGTGCTTTGAAGACAGTACAACTTTGTTCATGTAAAGGTCTTGATATTGAGAGAGTTGTGAAGAGGGTGTCTTCAGCCACATCTAACTGGTATAAGTCGGATTCTGCAACAGGACCCCACTGAAAAGTAAGGGTCTCGGTGGTAATGGTATCCTCCTCGACGGGTATGATCTGAACGGGCGTGAAGGGAGACCAGGACAGTTGTACACGGGTTTCTTCTCCCTTTTTTATTTCTATTCCCGATTGCGAGGCACTGGCGGCGATATCGAACTCTCGCATTCTGCCGTACAGAACGATGGAATAATCATCGCCCGGTACCAGGTCCGCGATGAGTGTATGAAAAACATCGCCCGTTTTTTGTAGA
>CAZTKR010000461.1:0-2481 GCA_964614115.1 uncultured bacterium
TTTGTCCTCCCCGTGGGAATCGAGAATCGATTCACAAGCACCAACAAATGGTGTCTGCGTTTCGGCAGCATTTACTCGTACTCTCGATACAATGAAAATGATTCGAAACAAATGGAGGTAGATCAGCCTTACCAGGAAACGGTCGTCTATAATGACGGAAGAGAGAATGTCAAGGTCAGTGATAATGAATACGAGTCCACCAGCAGTCAAGAGAAGTGGGGGATGAGTCAAACCGTGTTTGTTTACGGGCTGGGATTTGAGCCGACAGAACATTTCCAGATTGACCTGTTGGGATTCCTGGGCGGGTCTGATAATATCTTTGATGCCGACTTTTTAAGAATGTTGAGGATTTCGCTGACGCTTAAACTATAGTATTTTGTTAAACAGCATAACGGAGGAAAATTGATCGAACGATACACGCGTCCTGAGATGGGGCGCATCTGGACATTGGATAACAAGTACCGTAAATGGCTGGACGTTGAATTGGCCGTTTGTGAAGTGCAGACCGAGAGGGGCGTGATCCCTCAGGACGCGTGGGACGAGATTAAAGCCAAAGCGGACTTTGATAGTCGGAGAATCGATGAGATCGAAGCCACGGTACATCACGATGTCATCGCTTTTCTGACGAGTGTGGCTGAGAAGGTAGGGCCCGCATCCCGGTATATTCATCTGGGGATGACGTCGTCCGATATGCTGGATACGGCCACATCTCTCCAGCTCAAGGAGGCCGGTCACATCCTCCTAGACGATTTAAGAACGTTACGAGAGACTCTGAGACGACGGGCGTTGGAGCATAAGAACACGGTTTGTATCGGGAGATCCCACGGCATTCATGCCGAGCCAACAACCTTCGGCCTGAAAATGGCTCTTTGGTACGACGAAGCGCGTAGGAACCTGGAGCGATTGGAAGCGGCGGTCGAAACGGTCTCTGTAGGAAAAATTTCAGGAGCTGTCGGGACGTTCGCCCATCTTGATCCGGTTGTAGAAGAGCGTGTGTGCGAGAAGTTGGGGCTGAAACCCGCACCTGTATCCACGCAGGTGGTCCAGAGGGACAGGCATGCCCATTTCTTATCAGTCCTGGCCGTGATCGGTTCGAGCCTGGAAAAAATAGCCATCGAGATACGGCATCTCCAAAGAACCGAGGTCCTGGAGGCAGAAGAATACTTTGCCAAGGGGCAGAAGGGAAGCTCTTCCATGCCCCATAAACGGAATCCGATTACCTGCGAGCGGATTACGGGACTGGCCAGGCTCCTGCGCTCGAATGCTATGGCCGGATTGGAGAATGTCGCTCTCTGGCACGAACGGGATATCTCCCATTCCTCGGTGGAGAGGGTCATTCTCCCAGACAGCACCATACTTCTGGATTACATGCTGCACAAAGCCATCGACCTTATCGACCGTTTACTCGTCTATCCCGAACGTATGAAGGAGAATTTAGAACGCACGCGGGGACTGATTTTTTCGCAAAGGCTTATGTTGATGCTGGTACAGAAAGACATCACAAGAGAAGATGCGTATAAATTGGTTCAAGATTTAGCCATGGATTGTTGGAAATCCGGCAAGGATTTCAGGGATGTGGTACGTGGGAATGAAAAAATTCAAGACTTATTTTCTCCGTCGGAAATCGAGACGTGTTTCGACCTGGGAACCCACCTTCGAAATGTGGATACTATTTTTAAGCGTGTAGGGTTAGTCGCGTCATGAACAGCAAATACGTTTATCAGATCATCCTAAGCAGATTGGAGGAACGGCTTGGAGATTCGTAAAGGAAAGTTGCTGCATGAAGGAAAGACGAAAAGACTCTATCCGACAAATGATCCCGAATTATTCATACTCCATTTCAAGGATGTTTTGGCCTTGTCTCAAGTAAAGAAAAAGACAACGGTCAAGGGCAAGGGTACCATTAACAATGCCATCTCATCCTTGATATTTCAATTTCTGGAAAGCTACCATATTCCGACTCATTTCGTGAAGGTGCTGAAGCCCGAGGAAATGCTGGTAAAACGAATGGAAATCATGCCCATCACGGGTATCGTCTGGAATTTTGCAACCAAGAGTCTGAATAGGCGTTTCGGGGCGGCAAAGGGATTGCCCTTGACATATCCCATAGTCGAATTATACGCCAAGAATGAAAAACTAAAGAATCCGATGATCACCATCGATCATGCATGTGCTTTCGGGTACGGCACTCTAGAAGAGATGCAAGACATTGATAGGATGATTCGAAAGACCAACGCCGTGTTGAAATCGTTCTTCGAACGTCGTGAACTTGAACTGGTAGACCTGAAGCTGGAGTTCGGTCGGGCCGATGCCACTATCTTTCTGGCAGATGAGATTTCTATGGATACCTGTCATCTCTATGATATCCAAAATGAAGAAGCCAGGAGCAGAATCCTGCTGCCCGATGAAGCAGAAGACATGACGAAAATCTATGAATTATTGAAGGACCGAATCTGTGGATAAGGAGGTAAATTGTACCGG
>CAZTKR010000462.1:0-2475 GCA_964614115.1 uncultured bacterium
TCAGTATTACTCGGGCGATATTTATCATGTGACCGTGACGCCCTATCCCATGGGACCGGGATTAAAAGCTGAGATTCCGGAGATAAAGGATGCTGCGCGGTATGTATGGATGGGTACACGACTCCTAAGGTACCAGGAGAAGGCCTTCTTTGAAGATGGCATCAGGGCCGTGGATCCGTCTTTTCTGCGGATGTTCACGTTCCCGCTCATTAAAGGAGATGCAGCAACGGCGTTGGGCGGACCGCATTCGTTGATCCTTTCCCAAGAGATGGCTCAAAAATACTTCGGTGACGAAGATCCGCTGGGCAAGGCCGTTATAATCAATAATACGTATTCCTTCTCCGTGACGGGTGTGCTGAAAGAGATACCCAGTAACTCGAGCTACGAATTTGATATGCTGATCCCCTTCGAGTTTGTACGCCAATCGGACCGTTACAGCGATAGCTGGAACAGTAACTCCATCATCACCCTGGTACAGCTTCACGACGGTGCCTCTGTACCCGACGTCAACAAGAAAATGACTGAGATTGTTACCCGACACGTCGCAGAGACCATCGAAGACCCAGAGGATCTTCGACGGTTCCAGGAAGGCCCGTTGACGCAGTTCATGCTCATGCCGCTGACAGACATCCATCTTCACAGCTATTTTGGTTACGGCACGCCAATGGGAGATATTCAATACGTCTATATCTTTACTGTTATCGCTCTTTTCGTCCTTCTCATCGCATGCATCAATTTTATGAACCTGGCCACGGCACGGTCGACAAACCGTGCCAAGGAAGTGGGTTTGCGCAAGGTGGTGGGTGCACTCAAACGACATCTTGTGGGACAATTCTTCGGAGAATCGATTCTGATGTCTTTTTTCGCTCTGGTCTTTGCCCTGATTATGGTTGTCTCACTGCTTTCGAGATTCAACACGCTGTCGGGAAAGGAATTGGGTCTGAATGTCCTGTTTCGGTGGGAATTCTTGGTGGGTATGGGTGGTATCACGCTAATCACGGGCGTGATCTCCGGCAGTTATCCGGCATTATTTCTTTCGGCGTTTCAGCCGGTTATGGTCTTGAAGGGAACTTTGAAGGCAGGCATGAAGAGTGCCGTCTTTCGGAAGGTACTCGTGGTCACGCAGTTCGCGCTTTCCATCCTGCTGATCGTCGGAACGGGGATTGTATACAAGCAAGTGAGTTACATGCGATCGAAGAAGCTGGGCTACGATAAAGAACACATGATCTATATTCCCCTGCGCGGCGATACACCGCAGTCGTACCCCACTTTCAAAGAAGCGCTATTAAGGAATCCTCTGGTGGTTAACGTCAGTGGAACGGGCCATAGCCCGACGCATATCGGGAGCAATTCAAGCGGGGCTGACTGGGACGGCAAGGACCCGGAACTGAGAGTTCTCATCAGCCAGAACCGAGTAGATTTTGATTATATCGAAACAATGAAGATCGAAATGGCCGAGGGAAGACCCTTCTCCAAGACCTTTTCCACGGATACGGCCACCGCCTTTCTTGTCAACCAGGAAATCGTCCGGATCATGGGCGTTGAGTCGGCTGTAGGGAAGCGGTTTTCGTTTTTTGGCGTCGATGGTACGATCGTGGGAGTGATGAAAAACTTCCACTTCCATCCTGTACGGTATGAGATCGAGCCATTGGCCTTCATCGTCAGACCCGAGAGCATCGGCTATGCGGTCATTCGTCTGGCTGCTGGCAACATACAAGAGGGCCTGGAATTTGTGCAATCGACCTGGGAGCAAGTGATTCCCGATTATCCCTTCAACTACCATTTTATGGATGAGGATTTTGACCGCATGTACCGGGCCGAATCGCGTATGGGATCGTTGCTGCGGGCGTTTGCCTTTCTGGCCATTGCGATCGCCTGCTTAGGCCTTTTCGGACTGGCATCGTTCACGGCCGAACAACGAACCAAAGAAATCGGAGTACGGAAAGTTTTGGGTGCTTCGGTGCCGGGCATCGTCTTCCTGTTCTCTAAAGAGTTTACCAAGTGGGTGATCGCGGCGAACGCCATCGCTTTACCCGTGGCTTATCTGATCATGAGGAATTGGTTGCAGAGTTACGCGTATCGAACAAACCTGGCATGGTGGGTATTTTTTATGTCGGGTGCGTTCGCTCTTTTCGTGTCCCTGCTGACAGTCAGCTATCAGTCTGTGAGGGCGGCCCTGGCGAATCCATCAAAATCGTTGCGGTATGAATGATAGGAGGCCCACGGTTTAAACCGTGGGCTGATTTTTTACAATAACCTTGAACTTTTCAAAGAAATGGCCGTATACATGTCTGAACGATGATCATCATGCTATGAATCAAGGGAGAAGCCATGAAATCATTGACGAGACAGGAAGAGCAAATCCTGCTGGTTATCCATCATCTCGGGGACAATGCCTATTTGGTCAATATTCGGTCGACGCTCAAAGAAATGACGGGCAAGTATTTGGATGTCGGTACGATCTACGTGCCCCTT
>CAZTKR010000463.1:0-2471 GCA_964614115.1 uncultured bacterium
ATCTCATAATACGCATCTTCCTGATATCGGACGGACATCGTCCTCTCAGAATACCACGACCCCATTATGATTTCGGGAAAATCCTTCTTCAGAGTCGGTACCAAGGCCCATGGACTCGATGCGGTTCTGCGCTCCTCTATAGAGATGACGAGTCGATACAGGTCATCTCCTTTTTTATGGAACTCATCATAACTCAGCTCGTCCTGAACCCACAACAGGATAAGGATACAGCAGGCCATACCCAAAGCAAGACCGGTGATGTTGATGAGCGTGTAGACCTTTTGTCTGGCTATGTTCCGGACGGCAACTTTAAAATAATTTTTGAACATGATACACCCCCAGCAGATGGATTCTTTTGTAAACAGAGGGACGGACCTTAACACTTGTTTCCATAACCATAGAGCGGCATGCATCCTGCTCCGCTGGCAGACCTTGTCTGCATACAATTCCTCGAGATCCCCGATGGCCGAGTGATCATGGGTTCCCCGCACGATGAAAGCGCGAAGAATCCGAAGAGGTAATCCCGGTTTACGGACGTGTCGGTATTGATTGTTCATCAGAGATCATCAGCCCGTCGCCAGGTTCGGCATCTCCGACCACATTTCATCATGGACACGCTTGTTCTCCTTCAGCGTTTCAAGGCCCAGCTTCGTGATACGGAAATACCGCTTCTTCTTCCCGCCCCGTTTGGCCGTGGGCTCGCCCAAGTAGGATTCGACATACCCCAGTCTAGCCAATCTGTCCAGAGGCACATAAATCGATCCGATGGACCACTCCGTGCCCGTTTTCGCGGACACGTATTTCAGGATCTCGACACCATAGGCATCGTCCTTCAAGTTGTATACGGCCAGTAGCAAGAGTTCTTCAGGTTTCGTTAGAATCTTCATGGCGTGATTCTCTCTTATTTATTTCTTATTAATATTAGAAGAAATAATTCCAATCCATTGTACGGAGGGCTTATTAAAAAGTTTCAGTGAAAAGCATAGTTTAGAAATGGTATGTTTCTGAGAATGGTATGGATAGAATCTGAGAAGATAGTTATCTATGATAAACAGGTGGATGAGGTCTTTTATCCGATCATTCGTTAATGAGGAAATCGAACCTTTTTCATTTCCTCTCTACTCCTATCGCAGAGATTCTGACGGATGGATACGATCTGCCCTACCAGCAAGGAGGCTCACCTTAACCACGAGAATGACTGGAGCGATTCTGAGAGTCGCGTCTTTCGTAATTTTGTGGTTATATGTGTATTGTACCGATATAATAAACAATTCTGGATTAGACGATGCGACTCTTACTTCAGGGTTCCGATTTTCTATGAACCGTCACTATCCCCCACGATCTTATTCATATCGAAGCGTGTCTACGGGATTTGTCGTGGCCGCCTTGACTGTCTGAAAACCGAATGTGGATACGGCAATGAGTAGAGTCAAAAAACCAGCAAATAAAAAGATAAACCAACCCATACCGGTCTTGTAAGCAAAATTCTGGAGCCATTTGTTCATCATGTACCAGGCCAATGGCCATGCGACGACATTGGCAAAAACGATCCATTTGATGAATTCTTTGGACAACAGAAAAGTGATACCGGCCACTGAAGCACCCAGCGCTTTCCGAATACCGATCTCCTTGGTTCTTACCTCGGCGGTGAAGGCTGCCAGACCCAGAAGTCCGAGACAGGCCACGAATACGGACAACGATGAAAACACGATGAAGAGACTCTGCATTTTTTGTTCCCTTATGTAGAGTTGATCAATGCGTTGATCCAGAAAACTATATTCGAACTGTTCGCTGGGAAACATGTCTTCCCACGTTTGCCGAATAACCTTCAGTCTTTCCCTCACATCACCCGGCGCTATTCTAATGGATATATCGCGTAAATAGGAGGGATCAAGGAGCAGCGCCAGGGGCTCTACCTCGGTGTGTAATGATCTGTAGTGGAAATCTTTCACCACACCCACAACTTTTCCTCTTAATTCTATCCCGTAGCCCAATTCCTTTCCGACGGCTACTTCATTCGACCAACCTATTCTTCGGACCGCGGCTTCATTCAATATGATGGTTCCTGACGTATCCGTCGCAAAAGCTTTTGAAAACTTCCGACCCGACAGTACTTCCATCCGATAGGTTTCGATAAAGTCGTAATCTGTTGTGATGTAATACGTGCTCACGGGCTCGTCGGCTTCCTGTTGGGTGACAAATGAGGTGTTACTGAGAATTTTCTCGCTGGGCACATCCGCGGATGCGGATACGGACAGAATGTTCGCATTTCTCAATAGTGCGTTTCGGAACGCTTCAACATTTCTGACCACCTGCTGGCTCCTGACAGAAATCAGCACCATATTTTCCTTATCAAAGCCCAAAGACCGTTTCTGAATAAATCTCATCTGTTTGAAAACAGTAAACATCCCAATGATGAGTGTGATTGATATAATAAATTGAAGGACAACCATATTCCTCCGAAAATGCGA
>CAZTKR010000464.1:0-2470 GCA_964614115.1 uncultured bacterium
CCAAATCCGAAATCCAGATTCAGCATACGCCAATCACAAAGAAACAGATACTCGAAGAGATTACTTTTACAGCGCAGGTGACAAGCAATGTCGCCATCAAACAGGTGACACTCTATTGGGATGAAACAGGTGACAGAATCTTCGATAACGAACTTGACATGGTCTCTTCCGGTGGAGATACATATTCTGCGACGTTGCAGGCTGGAATATTTTCCAAATACGGAATTGAATATTATATCAATGCCCTCGATAATGATGGCAAGGAAGCCCGAACGCCGGTCGATGAAGGACTTCATTCGATTGATGCGATTATAAGTATCATGAAGTCAAATCAGACTATCACGGGTGGCACAGCAGAGACAGCTTACCGTATGGTTTCCATCCCTCTTATTCTTTCTGAGAAAAACATACAAAACCAACTCCTGGGCAAGTTACCGGAAGGCGAAAGAGGGCCTGACTGGCGTTTATTCTGGTACAATCCTGAAAATAGCACGTGGGGAGAATATCCCAACATTCCCGGATTCACACCCGGCAGGGCATACTGGATAATCGTAAAAGATGATCACGAGTTGAGCGCGAGCGATGGAACGACAGTGACAGCTGAGGATTTCAGGATTACGCTCTTTCAAGGTTGGAACGACATCGCCAATCCATGGCAGTTCAATATATCATGGAAAGATGTCTATAATCCCGGTGGTGAAGTACCTGTTATCTGGCGTTATGAAGGAAAATGGATAGGTCCGAATACTACTGATACGATGGAACCATGGAAAGGATATACTGTCTTCTGTTATGAACCCAGTCTTATTTTTCTTCAGCCGAAAAGTGCACGTGTCGAAAAGCCGGTAGCCGATGGAGGAGGAGCCGATTGGAAACTCTCCATCAGAGCTACTGCCGGGCTGGCGGTCGATTCGGCGAACCATCTCGGAGTGAGAGCGGACGCTTCGGATGAATGGGACAGGTATGATCATGTGGAACCACCTCCTGTCGGCGACTATGTGTCGGTTCTCTTCCCGCACCATGACTGGATCAAATACCCGTACGATTATACTGTCGATTTCAGACCTCCGGCAGAGACGGTTTCATGGGATTTCGATGTTAAAACCAATATTACCCGTAAGCGGGTATCGGTTGAGTTTGAAGGTGTCGATGAGCTTCCCGAAGGATACTCGCTGTTCGTGGTTGACCGTCACAGCGGAAAATCTCTGAATATGAACGGAACTGCCTTCGATTTCACATCGGAGAGCGGGATTACCGAACGCCGGTTCACGCTTGTTGTGACAACTGACGATGAAATCGGCAGTCAGGATCATGTTGCTCTGCCGGAACAATTTATCACCGCATCATCGTATCCTAATCCGTTCAATCCGCAGACGACTATCAGGTACACCCTTTCAATGCCCGGTCTTGTGAAAATCACCGTATTCAATGCAGTCGGGCAAAATGTACGGGAGTATGATCTGGGATATCGAGCACAGGGAGTTCACGAGCTTGTGTTCGATGCGACTGATCTGACCACCGGACTCTATATATACAGGGTAGAATCCGGGAAAGCTTCGGTAACGGAAAAGATGCTGTTTATGAAATAAAATGGAGTGACAAAGTGAAAGAGGCACAGAGACAGAAGGAATTATGAATGGTGATGATCAATGTCGAATGTCCAATTCTTAATGTCAAAAGCATGTATCGTGAATTTTTCAATGCACATGAAAATTCCAAATTCGATATTTCTTTTGTATCAAAAATAAATGATGACAGAATAAAAGGATAAACCCATAAACCCATAACCCATAAACTATAAACTATAAACCATAAACCGGATAATGAAAAAATCTTTGCCTCTTTGTCACTCGACATTGAACATCGTACCTTGAACTATATTTGTTAATGAAGGGAAATACTATGAAGCGGTTGTTACTATGTACGTTTTTCTCTCTCATAATTGCACATACCGTTTCTGTAAATTCACAGGAGAACAAACGGCTTAAAATTGGAGACAAACTGCCCGGGTTTTTTCTTACCGACCTGAATGGAACCCCTTTTTTTATCAAGGAGCATTTCGGAGAAGAAGCGAAAGTAAAGCATACGGGTATCATGTTTAGTTTTTGCGCCTCATGGTGCAAACCGTGTAAAAAGGAAATACCGGAACTGGAGAAACTCCAGAAAAAATATGCTGATAAGGGTATCGTTACCTATCTCATAGCTGTGGGAGAGAACAAGAAGAGGGTTGAGAAATTTATCACCGAGATTGGGACATCGTTACCGGTGCTCGTTGACAGGTACCAGAAGGCTTTCGAACAGGTGGGGCGTCCGAGTCTTCCATATACAATATTCGTGGACGGTATGAGAAATGTCCGTTTTATCAATACCGGTTTCTCAGAGAAAACTGCCGATGAAATTCTTGGAAAACTTGAAGGTGAAATCAAAACTGTTATTGATGCTGATTCCGGTGATTCTGGCGAATAACCCT
>CAZTKR010000465.1:0-2469 GCA_964614115.1 uncultured bacterium
TCCAATGTTCCCCGGCCGTACATCTTGCCATCTTTCATCACCGGTTCAAATGGATCTGAATCCCAGCCTTCACCGGCAGGTACAACATCCATATGACCAGGCATAAACAGTGTCTTGCCGCTCTGACCTGAGCCAATACTGCCAATGACATTCGGCCGTTTTTCATTTCTCGCATAGACCTGAAAGGGAATATGCCATTTTTCAAACTCTCTTTTCACAATATCTGCAACCCGATATTCTTCACCTCTTTCTTCAAGATAAGGGTGTTCATTTAACTTTTCGGAGACCACATTTACTGTTTTCTGACGCACCATTTCTTCGAGCAGGTCTGTCATCTCTTGGGCAATTTGATTGTTGTTCTCTTTAAAATATTCGCTTATTTTTTCTTTGAAAGTCATATTTACTCCCTTATCTTTTAATCCTTCAGATTTTTTCCCCTGTACGATCATTCGCCTCAATTGTTTCGATTGTCTGCAGTTTTTCCTAACTATTTTCCGTTTGACTGCAGGAAGAAAAAAGAAAAAACAACATGGTTAGAATGCTGATACATATCAGGCGTGAGCTGGATGCTTTGTCAGCAAATGATGGCATAGGACCACTCTCACTTTTTAATCGATTGACCTTTAAACTTATCTTCAATCTTCTTCACCGCTTGCTCCGCTGCACGTTTCAGGATGTTGCGTGGCGACTCAGTCAGAATGGCTTTTTCCAGAAAGGAAATATCCGATTTGCTGCCGCACTTTCCTATAGATTGCAGGGCCGCAGCCTGAGCCCGATAACTGTCATCTTTCTCAAAGCGGCATTTAAAGAAGGGAATCAGTTTCGGATTTTCGATATCACCCAGTTGGTTCAAAGCGGCTGTTCGGACCTGGGAGTTAGGATCCATGGCCAGTTTTTCAGACAATTCGATATGATTCTTAGGATTGATCTTTCCTAGGGTCTCAATGGCCTGTTTCCGAACTGCCCAGAATGGATCCTCTTCCGCTATTCGAATGAGTGTCCGCACAACCTGTTTGTCAGAACCGAATTCTGCCATCTGAGCCGCCGCCCATTGGCGTCCGATGACATCATCACGCGTGGCCTGATAAATTAATTCGGTGACCGTTTTTCTGAAGGTCCATTCTTTCAGAAGATAATTGCCTTCATCAAACCGGACCAGAAGGGGTGCTACTGGTGAAGGAATTGAAAACGTTTCTTTCGTTTTTGTAAGCCAGATTTTCTTTATCTCTTTTCCGGTCTGGGTCACAATACCGATCCGGACCGGGATTCGATATACAGGTACTCCCCGGGATGTGTCTTGAACTTGTCTGATAGTCAGATTGATTCGTTTTTGCGTGTTATCATACGCGTACCCGACATCAAAGACCGGATGGCCGGGTTTAAAAATAAATTGATCGAAAAACCAGTCCAGGTTTCGGCCGGTTACATCTTTGACAGCTGTCATAAAATCGCGGGTATCTACAGCTTTGAAAGCGTGCTTGTGAAGGAAGGTGGTAAGTGTTTCAAAGAATGGTTTGTCACCCAGGATGAATCGCAACATATGGAGTACGACTGCTGCCTTGGGATAAGTGTGGCTGTCAAAATTATCCTGAGGATTGTTGTATCGGGTGAACACAATGGGCCGCATGTAGCGATTATGGGCTTCCCGAAGGTATTGGTTTTTTTTCCCGAGCAGATTGATGGCGCCTTCATCACTACCGCGTACGAAATGGGTATAGAGGTAGTCGGAATAGGTGCCGAATCCTTCATTCATCCAGGTGTGTTCCCAGGAGCGAAGGGTAATCAAATCACCCCACCACTGATGGGCCACTTCGTGAGCAATGATCCACTCCCAGGAGAAATCCTGGTCAGCGCGGGGGTCATAAATGACACCCTCCCCAAGAATCGTGGCGGATGTCGCCTCTGCGCCGCCTCCCTGACTGGGGCTGACAACCTGATCATATTTATCCCAGGGATAAGGATAGTCATATATGCGGTTAAAAAATGCAATCATTGCCGGTGTGTTCTTAAATATCCGTTTGGCATTCTCAGCATCATTGGGATAAACCCAGTAATTGACCGGTAGTGAGTCCAGGGAATCTTTAATCACTGTGTAAGGACCGATTGCCAGCATGGAGAGATAGGTCGAATGGGGGTGTTCCTGATAATAATGCCAGGTACGGGTTCCTGTCTGTTTGTTTTCTGTGACTCCGATCAATTTTCCATTGGACAGCACCTTGAGTGGATTTTTTACTGTAATGATCATTTCCTGGGAAGCCTTGTCGTGGGGATAATCATAACACGGAAACCAATACCGTGCTTCATCAGGCCAGGAATCGGTGGTTACAACCTGAGGGTGACGAGCGGTTTTCTCATCGAAATAGAGTCCTTTTTCAGGATTGGTTCCATCATACCACACGGTTACCCGGATGGTGTCACCATATAAAACCGGCTGAAACAATGAAATTCGAAGTGTATCCTTTTCGTGGA
>CAZTKR010000466.1:0-2456 GCA_964614115.1 uncultured bacterium
CATTCACTACACACGCTTTCCAAGCGTGCTCCTTCAGCCACTCGGACACCTCTCCAGAGATAACCACGGATGGTCACAGAATGCACACGGTACCCGATACACTTTCATCATCAACATCTGCATTCCAAAACGAATCGTCTCGACCTGTGCTCTTCCGTGGTTTCTACCCGTCCTTGCGGAGAGGGTGGGATTCGAACCCACGGTCCCGATTGTGTCGGGACAACGGTTTTCGAGACCGCCCGATTCAACCACTCTCGCACCTCTCCGAAGTGATCTCTCGTTTAAAAAACCGATCTATGATGTTATTCTGCGCAAATTTTGAAAGAACGATTTGAGCAGCTCTGACGCCTCCTGCTCACAAACACCCGACACGACATCCACACGATGGTTCAGTCGATGATCCTGCACGATATTCCGCAACGATCCGCAGGCTCCCGATTTAGGATCCAGAATAGCGAACACGAGCCGCTTGATTCGGGCCAGCACAATCGCTCCGGCACACATGGCGCAGGGCTCCAGTGTAACATAAATAGAACAGTCCTCGAGACGCCATGATTTAAGGGCATTCGCAGCTGCCGAGATGGCGATCATTTCGGCATGAGCCGTAGGATCCTGGAGAGTAACGGTCTGGTTATACCCCCGCCCGATAATCCGGTCTTTCTCGATGACCACGGCTCCCACCGGAACCTCTTTCTGAGAATAGGCTCTTTGCGCTTCCTTCAGGGCCCATCTCATCCACACGTCATGCTCGTTCATCGATGATCCCGGCACCTTCCCCCTTCGTACGCCCGAAGGGATTCGAACCCCAAACCTCCTGATCCGTAGTCAGGTGCTCTATCCAATTGAGCTACGGGCGCATAATGAGATCGAAATTTCTATGAAGAAATTCCGATATCATCGTCCACGTATACCACCCTCGTATACGAAAGAGTAGCGCGTACGGGAGTCGAACCCGTGCTACCGGCGTGAGAGGCCGGCGTCCTAGGCCACTAGACGAACGCGCCGTATTTGAATAGGTCAGGCTCAGCGTTCAGAGTCGATGGCGTTTTCTACTCGTTAACCATGCAAACACTAAACGTGAGACTGATTTTCCGTACGCCCGGAGGGAGTCGAACCCCCAACCCTCAGATCCGAAGTCTGATGCTCTATCCAATTGAGCTACGGGCGCCAACGGCAGCTGGGGAGCAGGGATTCGAACCCCGATTCTACGGTCCAGAGCCGCATGTCCTGCCATTGGACGACTCCCCAAGTGCTTCATCGAGTTGAAAATATAGGAATAATCCCCAAGAAAGTCAATCACTTTTTAGACCACATATTGCAAAAGAATTCGAAAATTGCTAATTTATTTAAAATATTTTATGGATGAAATCGTCTTTATCCATGAGATGGAGGCAGAATTGACAATCGACATAAAAAAAGCCTACGAAAAGGAGCGTCATCGGCTCCTGGCATTCATCCGAAGTAAAATAGCATCCGTAGAGGATGCAGAAGACATTCTCCAGGATGTATTCTATCAAACTCTCGAAAGCATCAGTGTTACAAAGCCGGTTGAAAACATCGTGGGTTGGTTGTTCATGGCTGCAAAGAATAAGATCGTCGATTCGTATCGGAAAAAACGGCTGCCCGTGGTATCCGCACAACAGGAGGCAGAGACCCCCGGTATGTCATTGGAGAACATGCTCTCCGAACTCAGATTCAACCCTGAGCACGAATTCTACCGGAACCTGTTGATCGAGGAACTCACGAGCTGCCTGGATGAATTACCCGAAGCCCAACGGATGGTCTTCATATGGAACGTCATTGAAGGACGACCATTCAAGGAAATCTCCCGAATGACAGGAGATTCCATCAACACGCTCCTATCCAGAAAGCGGTATGCCATCCAGTATTTAAGAGGCCGGCTCAAAGACATCAACGATATCTTCAACGAAATGCAATAGGAGGAAAACCATGTTGGCAAGATTACCCCGAATATTAGCGTGGACCGTGGGCGGCATCGCCATCGGTGTACTGAGCGCCTTCCTGTTCGGATGGCTGGTCATGTTGCTCTGGAACTGGATCATGCCGGCCGCGTTCGGCCTGTCGACCATCACGTTCTGGCAGGCATGGGGATTGGTCATTCTGGCCCACCTGCTCTTCAAGGGCGGACCGGGACATCGTGACAACCATCCCCCCTTCCACAAGCATCCCCAGGAATGGCGGGATCGCTTTAAATGCAAACTCAGGGAACACTTTGAGGAACACAAAGAAAAGCACGAACAAACAGAAGAAAAACCGAAGACTCCGTAAACCAAAGCATGCGACGTACCCGGAAGGCATGTCGCATGCTCTTCGATACGCATTACACATCGATCCCTAATAACGAACCGATAGAGGTATGATCACATGGAAGCAAAAGCATTTAAAGCCTACGATTTCGAGCACCCTTCGGTGCTCTTCAAACTCGAGGATAAACC
>CAZTKR010000467.1:0-2444 GCA_964614115.1 uncultured bacterium
GTACGGATTCTCACGGTTGTTAAATCTCCACTCTAGTTCATCAAGGTAAGAATCAAGATGCTTAACACTGAGTTTGTGATAAGCACCAATCATGTGTCAGGTATATAATCCCGTATTATTTATTGTTCTCGTGCTTATGAAAAACTAGTAATTTTAATCGGAGTTATTGCACAAATGCAGACGGCGGAATAAATACGGCTCTGCTGTTCATTCTCATTTTATGTTTTCGGGTTTCTCTTGCCAGGTGATAAATTGCCCAGAGGCAGGGTGAAAAAGAAGGCAGCGCCCTTACCTGGTTCTGACTCGACCCAGATGCGGCCATCATGTGCTTCTACCAATCGGCGGCATACCAAAAGACCGAGCCCCACTCCCCCAACACCGCCGGGTCTGGATTCGGCGAGACGATGAAAAGGCCCAAACAGCATGTCTTGATCTGGCTTGGATATACCGCTTCCCTGGTCAATGACACCGATAACCAGATACCGGCCATCAGGCCTGAGCGAAACTTGCACCTCTTTTCCCTGCGGGGAATACTTGACTGCATTTTCAAGGAGGTTATAAAAAATACGTTCCAGTCTTAATTGGTCGGCGTAGACCGTGGGGATATTCTCTGGCAGGCGCAGAATAAAACGATGTGTAGAATACTGCCGCCCGATTTCTGCGATGGTATCCTGAATCACTCTCTTGATATCGATTTCTTCAGTATACAGGAAGAGACGGTCTGCCTGAACCCGGGACAACTCCAGCAGATTGCCCAGAAGGTGCGAAAGCCTTTCCGCTTCCAGAGCCGCATCCGTGAGTAACTGTTTTGTTTCTTCCGGGGATAACCGGTCAATTTCGGTAAGAGCGGTATTGACAGCTCCCGTGATTATCGTAAGAGGGCTGCGCAGCTCATGGGAAACGAGACCGATGAACTCGTCTTTCATCTGCTCTATCTTCTTGTGCTCCGAAATATCCTGCAGGTAGATGACGACCTTGGTCAATCTTCCTCCCACATCATATAAGGCTGCCATTTTCGCCCATACCGGAATTAGCTGACTATCACGGCGAATCAACTCCAGTTCGCTTTCCACGTTCTTGCCTTCGGAAATATCGGCCAGGCAAGACGAAAATTTATCTTTAATCACGTCGTTGAGGAGCTTGCGGAAGTCTCTGCCTTTGATTTCATCTCTTGTATAGCCAAGTAGACGGTGCACCCCCTCATTACTATCGATAATATGCCCCTCGGCATTTATGGATACGATGCCATCTGGAGAAACTTCGACCAGAGTACGGTAGTGTGCTTCTGATTGGCGCAGTGCCTCCTCTGTCCGCTTATGTTCGGTGGTGTCCATAAGAGAAAGCACCATTCCCTGCAGACGGCAATCAGCGTCCTTCACTGGCACCAATGTCCAGTCCCAGAAAGTGGTGCCTCTCCATGGTTGGTCTCTATATATGAATGGTTTATCATGAAACTCGACAGGCTTTCCTGTGTCTCTCACTTGTTCAAATATTGCTTGATTTTCTTCGTCGGGGAAAAGGTCAAAATGGTTTCGGCCAGTTAGTTCATCTTTTGTATAACCCGATCCTCTGGCATAGGCAGAATTAACCATAATAAAATTAAAGTCAGGGTCCAAGTAAGCAAGATGTGCGCCCGTGTTCTCCATGACAACCCCGAGGACATCTCTTTTTCTCTGGAGAGCCTTGTTCGTTTTTGCCAGTGGCGGACTATGAGAAACTGTTCGGGATTTTTCCAGATTATGATCTTTTCCGGACATAAATCCTCCAACAGCCTGTTCGAGCTCAGTGGATTTATAAAAAGGTAAACAATAGTTTAATCTACATCTATCGGTTAGTCAAGATAAATGTCACACTTCCGTAACTTTTTCATTTTACATTTTATAACTTCGTTATTTCTGGCCAGTTATTATTGGGGCAGTATGGGAATTTTTGTATTGAGAGATGCTACAATAACAATATTTAAATCATCATTTTAATCTTTGATAAAAAGGGGGGAAGAATGGCGTCGAAAAAGGGCGGCAATATCCAGGAATCACCCGGGAAGCCTGGGGAAAGGACAGAGACTGAAGAAAAGCCAGGCTGGGTAGATATCTCTGTACCAATACGCAACGGGATGGCTCAGTGGCCCGGTGATCCAAAAGTTAACATAAAGCGTGTGATGGATATAGCCGGTGGGGACGGCTATAACCTTTCGATGATTAACATGGGGTCACATACGGGCACGCATATGGATGCGCCGCTTCACTTTATCAGAGATGGGAGAAGTATCGATGAGATGCCTATGTATGCTACCGTGGGCAAAGCGCGCCTTATCGAGATTAACGATACTGTCTCCATAAACCCGGAGGAGCTGGTCAGGCACGGTATCTGCCGTGGTGAGCGTATATTGTTTAAGACGAGGAATTCTGCGCAGGCATGGCAGACAGATTCATTTATTGAGGATT
>CAZTKR010000468.1:0-2431 GCA_964614115.1 uncultured bacterium
AGGAAGAGCCATGAAAGCAAAGACGATAATTACGGTACTTTTAATCGTTCTGTGTCTGATTATTCTACTCCAGAATACACAGATGGTCACACTCCGATTCCTGTTCTGGGAATTGGGCGTCTCGCGCATCTTTCTGCTTCCGCTATTGATCATCGTCGGTTTCATCATCGGGTATGTGGTTGCCAAGGTAGAGAGAAAGCCGAAGCAGGAGACCGAGAAAGCATCGGAACGTGAAGAACAAGACGCGACCTGAACACGCATCGAATCCAGTTACATAATAAAACGGCGTCATCATGCCCGTTTGTCATCTGTTTGGGCATGGCTGGGCAGTAGAGGACTCGCATCCATATGCTGCAAAAATTTTCAAAATTCGTGTTGTCTCGCTTTGGGTACCGGCCCAGACCGAAAGTCCTGAAGACGGGCAGGCAGACACCCGACTGGCTGGTTCGATTCAGATATGGGATCTACGGGCTGGCATTCATCGCGCTGGTCTTCTTGATTCTTGAATCGGGCCTGCGCTATCCTCTTCCTCCTTTCCTGATCTTCTTTACGCTTATCCTCGATTATACGGTGCTCTTTGTCTTTCTTGCAGATGCCTGCCTGACCTTCTATTTCACGGTACCCAGGTTCGCATATTTCAAAACCCGGTGGATGGATATTCTGGTCCTCGTCCCGTTGATGTTGAACGTGGTTTCCATTAAATCGGGCGTTGGGTTGATTGTGATCCGGAATCTCCTTATCCTGGCCAGACAGTTCACACGGTCGCCTCGGTTTTCCGGTCTCCTACAGGGCATCCGTCTGAACACGGCCCAAATCGTGGCCGTCAGTTTTATGGTCACCATCCTCGTCGGGACACTGCTTTTAACCTTTCCCACGGCCACATCGGATGGAAGGGGCACCGGTTTTATCGATGCGCTGTTCACGTCCACCTCTGCCACGTGTGTGACGGGACTCATCGTTCAAGACACGCCCACGTATTTTTCCACGTTCGGCCAGGTTGTCATCCTGGTCCTGATTCAGTTGGGCGGATTGGGCATCATGACGTACTCGGCTTTTGTGGCCCTACTGCTAGGCCGTTTTTCCCTGGGCCAGCGAAAGATGATGCAAGAGATGTTCGAGGAAGACCGGAATGTGCTGAGCATGATCGTGTATATCTTCAAGATGACCATCATCATCGAGGCGGCGGGCGTGGTACTTCTGTTCACTCGCTGGATGTTCCATTTTGAGGATGTGGGAAAGGCGTTTTATTTCAGTCTTTTTCACGCCGTCTCTGCGTTCTGTAACGCTGGGTTTTCTCTGTTTTCCGATTCGCTGATGGGCTTCGTGGTCGATCCTGCTGTCAACATCATCGTCATGGTGCTCATTCTCATCGGCGGCATCGGGTTCATCGTTGTCTATGACATCACCGGCGCATTCCAGAAGAAACGTAGAACACTCTCCCCTCATTCGAGACTCGTACTGGTCATGTCGGCCGTGTTGGTAGTTGCCGGGTTTTTTATCATTTTTTTCTTCGAGTTCGACAACACCATGCTGCAAAAGAGCCTGCCCACGAAGCTCTTGGCTTCGCTGTTTCAATCGGTTACGACGCGAACGGCGGGCTTTAATACGTTGAATGTCGCTGCGCTGTCTCAGGTGACGTTGACGGTGATGATCATCCTGATGTTCATCGGGGCTTCTCCGGGATCGACGGGTGGCGGCATCAAGACATCCACGTTTGCCATACTCCTGCTTTCCCTGAAAAGCACCCTGGCTAGCCAGGAGAACGTGACCGCATTCAAGAGAACCATTCCCCACTCGGTGGTCATGAAAGCCCTGGCCCTTCTGGTCAGTGTGCTGATTTTAGTCACAGCGATTTTTATTTCATTGATCATCACAGAAAACAAACCTTACCTGTCGATTCTATTTGAAACGGTGTCCGCGTTCGGCACGGTGGGACTATCGACAGGCATTACGCCCGAATTGACCAACACGGGGAAGCTTCTCATCACACTGCTGATGTATCTGGGAAGAATCGGTCCTTTAACGCTGGGACTGGCATTGGCAAGGGTTCCGAAACGAGGACGGATCGGGTATCCTGACGCCAGAATCATGATTGGGTAATGGAGGTCCTATGCAATACGTTGTCATCGGTCTTGGCACTTTCGGGACAAAGATTATACACACGCTGGTAGAGCATGGTGCCGAAGTGGTGGCTATCGACCTGGATAATGAAAGGATAGAGGCGGTTAAAGATACGGCGACCGTGGCCTTGTCCCTCAACTCCACCGATGAGTCCGCTATGAGGGCAGCTCAGATCAAGGATGTCGATGCGGCCGTCGTTGCTTTGGGCGAGGCCCAGGAGCAGGCCATATTAACGACCGTCATCCTAAAAAAAATGGGCATTCATCCCATCATTGCCAGGGCGGCCAACTCCCTGTATGCCCATGTGCTC
>CAZTKR010000469.1:0-2415 GCA_964614115.1 uncultured bacterium
GGAGGAGGGCATGTGCCTCGGCCTGGCGAGGTCAGCCTGGCTCATTACGGTGTTTTATTCTTGGACGAGCTCCCGGAATTCCGAAAGAACGTGCTCGAGGTAATGCGACAACCCATGGAGGACGGCCGTGTGACGATTTCCCGTGCCGCCGTATCCGTGACATATCCGGCTGTATTCATGCTGATAGCTGCCATGAATCCGTGTCCATGTGGGTATTTTGCCAGTACCTCGCATGAATGTGCCTGTACGATTCCTCAAATCCAGCGGTACCGTTCAAGAATATCAGGCCCTCTCCTGGATCGCATCGACATTCACGTCGAAGTGCCCGCGGTGAAGTACAAGGAGCTGTCCGGGACAATCACCGGAGAGTCTTCTGCAACCATTCGTGAACGGGTCAAGAACGCACGGGATGTTCAACTGCAGCGATATCGAGACAAGAAGCGGATTTACTGCAATGCACATATGGGCTCAAAGGATATTCGTCGTTACTGTTCCATCGATGAGAAGGGCAATGCCCTGCTCAGTACGGCCATCAACCGGCTGGGATTATCGGCCAGGGCTTACGACCGTATTCTAAAAGTGGCTCGGACGATTGCCGATTTGGAAGGCGTGGAGCATATCAAGTCCGAGCATTTGAGTGAGGCCATTCAGTACAGAAGTTTAGATCGCGATTTTACTAAAATGATATAAAGAGTCGTTGTATGGGGAGAAAGATGCTGCAGACAGAAGAGTCGGGAGACATAACGATTATCCGTATCACGGAAAAAAAGCTGTATCAGGATACGATAACGCCCTTTCAGGAGAAGATGGTCTCGCTGATGGACGAGGGCCGGCGTAAACTGATCGTAGACCTCTCGGAAGTGGATGTCATGAACAGTTCGGGATTGGGTGTGCTGATTCTCACGTGGGATCGATTGAGCCAAGAGGATGGACATCTGATCATCACGGGATTGGGTTCCCTGATGGATGAGTTGTTCAAACGTATGCGGCTGGATTTGATTTTTAAAGTGGTTAAAACAACAGAGGAAGCACTTCAAATCATTCGTGGGGATAAAAAAATCCCTGCAAGCTAATCTCGTCTATAAAGAACCGTGCAAGACACGGTGGGTGCCCTCCTGAACGCTTTTTACTTCCACTCGTTGGAGGCTTGTAATACACGCCAGAGTCGAGCTCCCTATTTATTATTGATGGCTCTTTATAGTATCGACAGATCAACCTTGCAGGGACAGTATTCATCCTGCTGATTTTAATTTGGAGAATTTGAAAGCAAATGTCAAGAAAAAAATTTAATTTTTATTCGACGGCTGTTTTAGGCGTTTTAATGGTTTGTCTTCTCGGTGTCGCGCAGGATATGACGGCGCAAGATCGAGGCAGAGTACGGGATTTCGGCATCGATGTGGGTATTCTTCCCACGGGACGATGGAATGCCATCACCGATGTGGAGGGCGTGCTGGTCGGACATACGATCCTGATCAAAGGCGATTCGGTACGTACCGGTGTCACGGCCATACTTCCTCACGGCGGAAACATCTATCAACAGAAAGTACCCGGCGCCGTCTACGTAGGGAACGGTTATGGGAAACTTACGGGAAGTACGCAAGTAGAAGAACTGGGACAGATCGAGACACCCGTCGTACTGACGAACACGTTGAGTGTATCGACGGCTGTCGGGGCGCTGATAAAGTATACGATAAACCTCGAGGGCAACCAAAGGGTCGGATCCGTGAACGGTGTCGTCGGTGAGACCAACGATGGGTGGCTGAACGACATCCGAGGATTCCATGTTCGGGAAGAGGACGTGTGGCAGGCTATCCGTACGGCCGCATCCGGCCCTGTGGAGGAAGGATGCGTGGGAGCAGGTACGGGCACAACGTGTTTCGGGTTCAAGGGCGGCATCGGTACAGCATCGCGCAGACTGCCCGAGACTCTGGGTGGCTGGACCGTGGGCGTCCTGGTTCAGACCAATTTCGGCGGTGTGCTCCAGATCAACGGAGCCCCTGTGGGCCGAGAGTTGGGGAGGTACTCCTATAAAAGCAGACTTGAGAACCAGGAGTCGGGCTCCTGTATGATCGTCGTGGCTACGAACGCACCCCTGATGCACCGTAACTTAAAACGGCTGGCGGCCAGGGCCATCCTGGGTCTTGCCCGATGCGGCGGATTCTGCAGCAACGGCAGTGGGGATTACGTCGTCGCTTTTTCCACCCATCCTCAATGTCGAATGACTGAACGTTCCGAAGAATCGGTCAGGACAGTCCCAGAAGTTCGAAACGACCGCATGTCGCCTCTGTTTCTGGCCACGGTCGAAGCGACAGAAGAAGCGGTGTATAATTCGATGTTCCAGGCGACGGATATGGAGGGTAGGGCCGGCCACAAAATGGACGCCATACCCATCGGACGTGTTGTAGAAATCTGTAA
>CAZTKR010000470.1:0-2404 GCA_964614115.1 uncultured bacterium
ATATCTTCATCGACTTGATACTCTTCATCATCGGAGTTGTACGCGATTTCCTCGCTGGCAAAGATATGGAACCGATCCGCATATTCCTGTGCCCTAGGCTGTGTGATCCGCTTTAACTGTATGTATTTTCCCGCAGAAACAAACGGCTGCCCGTAGTACTGAATCGTCAGATTGGGTGTGATGGAATAGTTTAACCGGAGCACAAGGCCCGTTGTCTTCTGATCGATCCGTCCGTAGATGTACCGATCCTCCCCGTTCTCGATCGTGTCTATATACTGAAGGTCATCCTTGTTGATGTTATAGAACGGACGGACGGAGAACGAAAGAGCGTTGTTAGGCCGCCACGTAATACTGGGATTCACTGAGGCGGATACGGAGTAATCGTCATCGCTCTTGCTCATAAAACCGCTCAGTCCAAACTGGAATGCCTTTTTGGAGTCGGTTGAAACATTGGCCCAGGCGTTCCAGCGAGAAGGAAACAACATGCTCGGTCCCCCTCGCAACGAACTGGCTGACAAGGATTGTGCATTGTATCCGATGCCGAATCCAAAACCCCAGTAGTTACGGAATTGAATATATCCGTTGATATTGCCGCCCTCAAAAATTTTCGTCCTTGCAAAATCCCATCCACACCACTGGTTCACATTGATATTAAATCTCTGGAAAATGCTGAACGGCTCCCATACCCTGTACTGTGCCCAGATGAATTCCAGTATTTTATCCGCCTGCCGCAGATAGCCCATGTCGTTCAATTCCAGACCCGGGGATCGCCATGTTCCGCCGAGTGCAAAATTGATGTGTCCGCTGCCAGACTTGCTGAAAACCAGCGTGCCCCCGAATCCGGATAACGAGGTTCTGCTGGAATCCAGTTTTATGTGCTCCGCATCGGGCCGCTGAAAATAACGTGCCGACGCCGTCTGGGTCTCCAGGATGGACTCCTGCGTTCCCCGCACGTGGCTGAATACCGAGTTAAAGGTTAGGGAATATGTCTTATCCTTCCATTGATGGACAAAATCCACACCTCCGGTGATGGCATTCCGGTTCAGAAATTCCAGTTCCGTATCCTTGATATCCCTGTACGTATGCGTGATGATTCCGCCGAAGATGGTATTCCCTTTGTTCACATCCTGCTGCAGGCGCCCCAGAAAGTAATTCGTCGCCGGCTCCACCGCTTCATAACGACGCTGCCCCAGATAATCGATCTCCGCACGCTCTCTGGATGTAACCGCATTCATGATGCCTACGGACAATCCGTTCTTGGTTTTTCCCGTAAGTTTCATAGCACCCAGGATGGAGGAGTTTTGCGGCATATTCGCATATTCGTCGTCATCCAAGTCCAGTTCGTTGTGGGGATACCGCCCGATTCGCCTCGAATAGAACAGATTATCATAGGAAAAATCGCCGTCGCCGATCATCATCCGGTAATTCAGGATGTTGCTGCCCTCGATGAAAAACGGACGCTTCTCTTCGTAGAATGTCTCAAAAGCCGTCAGGTTGACCACCGACGGGTCGGCCTCTACCTGACCAAAATCGGGATTGATGGTAAAATCCAGCGTCAAATCACTGGTCACACCGATCTTTCCGTCCAGTCCCAGACCCGCACCATAATCGTGACCCGGCACAAAAGGATTCCCCGCTTCCTCCTCCATCCTCTCCATTCGTCCTAGCGAGTACGGAAGCAGCTCGATACGCCGAGAAGGCTTGATACCATGAATGCCGTGCAGTTCTCCAAGATTGTGAACCCAGCCTGTAGCGTCCTGAGGAATATGCTGCCAGCAGTCCATTTCTTCCTTCCGGTACAGCATTCTGGCCACTTGGAGACCCCAGACATGCTCCTCTTTCTTACCAAATCGAATCTGACTCAACGGAATCTGGAATTCCGCAGACCAGCCTCCGTCATCCACCGATGTCTTGACATGCCATACTGGGTCCGGGCTATAATCCTCATTATCACCATCATTCGTGAAGATGCCGTCCATTTTCACGCCGCCGGCATTCACGATGAATGTAAAGGCCGTAAGATGATCGAAATAACTGTCCAGCTGAATACCCACCCAGTCGCCGTCGATCTCATCCCTCCGGGACATGCGCCGGACAATCTGGTCCGGTTCTGTATCGTGGGCACGGATCGCGCAGTACACGTTCTTGTCGTCGTACAGAATTTTGAACGTCGTGTTCTGGGAGGGTTCCTTACCGTCGTAAGGCTCCCGTTGTGTAAAATCCCCCTCCCATTCCACAGAATCCCAGGCAGGATCATCAAGACGGCCATCAATCACAGGCGCATGGGGATTGACCCGCTTCGTGTAGTAAACCTTCTTTTTATTCTCTTGCTGGGAGTGGACCAGCACAGGCACGAAAAACAGAACAATGAGACATAAAAACGATTTCTTCATAAACATACCCT
>CAZTKR010000471.1:0-2384 GCA_964614115.1 uncultured bacterium
TTGGGAAGATTATTTGGAGGAAACGGGGCCAATGCTTCAACTGGCTCGAGCTCCGTTCGGTTGATGGCTTCGAACGAAATAACGGCGTTGATGGGCCGTCGGGGTCTCCTCCACGTGGCCTTGATGACTACGTTTCCACGTTTGTCCAGTATCCTCTCCTTGGAATAAGGTTCCTCAGAAAACGTCAACTCAAACGCCCTGATCTCCTGACTGTAACTCGGGGAGCGGAATGTCTGGGGTATCACATAACTGAGAATCAGCGTTCTTGTAGCTGTGGCCGGAACTAAATGCTGCTCCATTTTATATGAAATGCGTGAGGATTGCCCGCCGTCCAGCAGATAGTTCTCGGCAAAACATGGAAGTGCGACGAGTCCGATGAAAAGTAACTTTTTCATTGTCGTCTCCATATGTTTGTGTCTACTGTACTTCGTGTAGATGGCAAATACGGATGATCTAATGTATGCCAATCGAAAGATAGGTTATTCGAATTTAAGGATATATGTCCGAATTAGTCAAGAGGAAAATAAAAAAAGTTGACCATAATGAAAATATGATATAGTATATTATTATATTATCATGGAATATATAACGTCTGACAAATCTGTTTTTTTCTTATGTATATGTCTGACAAGACGATAAAATACAGATGACACGACTGGAAAGCCATTCCCTAAAGCCTTCCAGTGCGTCAGGTTTGTATCGAAAAAACAGATATAACGGACCGTTCTATAACGTTAAACAGACCTCTTACCTTTTATGCAGACGACACACACAATACCCGTTGACAATCAGAAGTCTTTTTAATATCTTCAGGGGATGAATACGAGAGGCATTATTTCAAACCGGAATAGAGTAAGCAGTAAAAGCCGATTTGGTTATGCCGGATCGATGTACAGATTTTTAATTTTGTTTCTGATGTCCCGATAAGTATCTTGAATCAAGACCAGCGGCAAAGCAATGAGAATATCTCGGAAAACGTCCATGCCTATTAGTAACAAAATGATCGTCATTTTATCGATTCTGACTCTGTCTATCGTACAGGTAAATGCTCAGGACATCCACGAAGCGGCATGGAATGGAGACTTCGAAAAAGTTCAAGAAATGCTGGAAAAAAATCCCGAATTACTGAACACAAGAGGCCCATGGGGCTGGACGCCTCTACAACGTGCCGTTTATTTCAACCATTCGAATATCGTAAGGTTCTTGATTTCTAAAGGAGCGGATGTCAATTTTGAAACACCGGATGGTGAGACCGCATTGCACTGGGCGCTCAAATGCGGACACGGTAAGCTGGCCAAGCTGCTTATCCGTAATAACGCCGTAGGCGACATCGAAGATACGTGGGGAATAACACCGCCTCAGCTAACCGTCGAAAATGGATATACCGAGATATTCCGAATGTTGGCCGCACGCGGCATGAATATGAGGATCAAGGAGAAACATTACGGCAGAACATTCCTGCATCTGGCTGCTATCCACGGCCACCTGGATATCGCCAAGATGCTTATCGACCAAGGGTTAGACGTCGATGCAGTCGATCATGACGGTAAAAGCCCATATTATTATGCCCTTAAATATGGGAATAAGAAAATCGCACAGATGTTGGAAGAATGGGGCGATTTAAAACATCGTCCTGGAACAAATCGAAACAGTTCCATCGAGCTGAATAAGCAGCTCAAGACCGGAGAAGCCATCATCTGGTACCTGGGAAGCTGCGGCTGGGCGATTAAGACCCAGCATCATTTTCTGATCTTCGATTACTGGGAATACGGAAACAGGCCTGCTGAACCCTCGCTTTCCAACGGTCATATCGACCCTGCTCATATAAAAGATTTGCACGTGATGGTATCCGTGACCCATGCGCATGTGGATCATTATGATCCTGTCATATTCGAATGGGAAAAAAGGGTGGACGACATCACATATGTGTTCGGTTGGAAGGCCAAAGAGAATCCCGAGTACATCTACATGGTCGGACCTCAAGCCGTCCAAAAAGTGGATGGAATCGACATCTATACCATCAACTCCCATCACGTGGATGTCCCCGAGGTCGCCTACTTGGTCAACGTAGACGGGCTCACCATCTATTTTAACGGTGATTACAGCGGAGAAATACGCAAGGATATCGATTATTTAGCCACAAAATCGGACACCATCCATCTTGCTTTTTCAGAGGGTTCCGCTTCTGTGACGTCTTACATGCTGGAGACGTTGAAACCTGCCGCATGGTTTCCCATGCACGAAAGGGGCACGGAATTTAAGTACAAAGAATTTCCACAAAAAGTCGCAGAAATGAATGTAAAAACCCAGGTCGTCTGTGCGGAAAACAGAGGCGACAGGTTTTATTTCAAAGAGGGAACCATCGTTCAGGATGAATGACGATT
>CAZTKR010000472.1:0-2383 GCA_964614115.1 uncultured bacterium
CGGCCGTATATGGAATGACATGAGAGCCTCCGGGCATGAAATCGTATCCATCCAGGATAAAAAACGCCTCATCAGATGAGCCCGTGGAAACATCAAGACTGTCCAGAAAAACAACACCCGCCTGGCTTAAAGACGGTATCTGTATGATGGCCCGGACGTTGTAGCTGGTGGGATTGTTCACCATAATGCGCATGTCGCCGTTCTTCATCCTGGCCCGGTCGACGACGATGGAATCGGACAATACGATAGTGCCTTCCGTGGTATCGCTCCAGTGTGAGATAGGTACCAACGGAATCGTGACGGCTACCGAGTTCGTGGCTCCCGACACTTTTAAATAATCCCCGATCCCCAGAGGATCGAACAAATGATCGAGGGTGAAAACAACATCATTATCTTGGATCTCGAGATCATCGGAGTCGTCGGCAAGATCGGTCATTGTGTAATGTTCGTTCGCCAAGGGTAACAAAAACTGGACATCCCAAACCGGCTGGCTAGGTGCCTTGAACGTGCATCGGGCGAGGAATAGAAGTGTCAGTGTAGCCGTTAGTCCTAGGAATAATGTAATGGAAAA
This sequence comes from uncultured bacterium, assembly GCA_964614115.1. Lineage (GTDB taxonomy): Bacteria > Zhuqueibacterota > QNDG01 > QNDG01 > DSAB01 > CAZTKR01. Next base: position 572 of record CAZTKR010000472.1, read on the forward strand.
CAAATACTTATGCTTTTCCATACAATCCTCCCTCCCCAGCGGGGATTTGAGAAATAATGCTCATCATAAACCGCTTAGAGTAAATACAAACTGCAATTCCTGTACCAGATGTTTTTGTATGTTAACCGATTCATTTTAAAATTGCAAGAACATTCTCATAAAAAGGCCGGGATTAGAAAATCCCGGCCCTGTTGTACAGCGTTGATAGTACTCGAATTTATTTCTCATCCATGTGAGGATACCGGTAGTTCCTTGGGGGCACAAAATTCTCCTTGATGGTGCGGGGAGACACCCACCTCTGCAGGTTGATCATGCTGCCCGCCTTGTCGTTCGTGCCCGAAGCCCGGGCTCCGCCAAAGGGCTGCTGACCCACGACCGCACCCGTCGGCTTGTCGTTGATGTAGAAATTTCCGGCAGCATTCCGAAGAATATCGTTTGCCAGCAGAACGGCCTTCCGATCCTGAGCGAATACGGCTCCGGTCAGCGCGTACGAAGATGTCTCGTCGCACAGATGCAAGGTCTTCTCGTACTCCGCATCGGGATAAACATAGACCGTCAGGACAGGTCCGAAAATCTCTTCCTCCATCGTCTTGAACTTGGGATTGGTCGTTACAATGACCGTGGGCTCGATGAAGTACCCCTTGGAATCGTCGTATTTGCCGCCCGTGACGAACTCGGCTTCCGAGGAATTCTTGGCGTAATCGATGTATTCCGTAATGGTTGTATACGCCGGTTTATCGATAACCGCGCACATAAAATTCGTGAAATCCTGGGGATCTCCCATCTTGATTTCACCGATCAGTTCCACGAGAGTCTTCTTGAGATCGGGCCAGATGGACTCGGGAATGTACGTCCTCGAGGCGGCTGAACACTTCTCTCCCTGGTACTCAAAAGCACCCCGAACCAGGGCCACGGCCAATTCCATCAGGTCGGCCGAGTTATGAGCAAACACAAAATCCTTCCCACCGGTCTCACCCACAATGCGGGGGTATGTTTTGTAGTTCGCGATATTCTCACCGATTTTCTTCCACATACCCTGGAATACGGGTGTCGACCCGGTAAAATGAACGCCCGCAAAATACGGACTGGCCATGACCGGATTCCCCACGGAACCGCCCGGCCCGGGCACCATGTTGATGACACCATCGGGCAGGCCGGCGGCCTTCAACAGTTCCATGATGTAATAAGCGATATAGACCGTGGAAGAGGCCGGCTTCCAGAGTACGACATTGCCCATCATGGCCGGTGAGGTTGGCAGATTCCCGGCGATGGAAGCAAAATTAAAGGGTGTGACGGCAAAAACGAATCCTTCCAAGGGGCGCTGCTCCACATAGTTCCAGCATCCGGCGGAAGACTGGGGCTGTTGTTTGTAGATCTCCTGCATATAGTACGGATTGAATCGATAAAAATCGATCAGCTCACACGCCGAATCGATCTCTGCCTGATACACGGTCTTGCTTGCGTTCAACATATTGGCGGCATTCACTGTTGCACGAAAAGGACCGGCCAAGAGGTCCGCTGCTTTGAGGAAAATCGATGCCCGGGCGTCCCACGGCATGGCGGCCCATTCTTTCCTGGCTTCGAGGGCCGCCTGAACGGCCATATCGATTTCTTTTTCGCCCGCTTTATGGTACTGCCCCAAAAGATGGCCGTGATCGTGAGGACAGCGGCAGTCGGCCATATTACCCGTTTTAACCTCTTTTCCTCCGATGATGACGGGAATTTCGATCTGTTCTTTCATCATCTTATTCAACGTGGCCTTCAATTCCTTTTTTTCCTTGCTCCCTGGGCCGAACTGGAGGATCGGTTCGT
>CAZTKR010000473.1:0-2376 GCA_964614115.1 uncultured bacterium
CGATCACAACGTTCGCTCGCAATGACATAAATAAGACGAACAACAGATTATTCCCATGACAATCCATCTCACATCAATTAACACTCAATTCGATACCTTATTTACGAAACTGTGAACTAAGTGAAAAACCATGGGACATGCCGAGATCGCGGTGATACATTCCCCGGTAAGAAAAAACCATTCCCCGAATATGAAACGCTGCAAGGAATTCCATGCGGTCGGGTTCAGTTGCTCCGGCAGCGCCTACAGTCAGTGATGGGAAGATTTCTGCTGTGAATCCCCCGGTACATGAAGGATCAAACCGTCTGACTTTTGTAAGGGAAGCGAGAAGCGTGATATCTCCGGGAACTGCCCATGCCGTGCTGAACCGTGTGCGTCCGTCGAGCGGTTCACGGGACACGCCGAGTTCTGCTCCTGCCAGGTCCTCGAATGCTCCTGCAATATACACCGATTCAACAAGCCGGATAATTACTCCCATATCGGCACTCCATGCTGAGGCATCACCGAAACCCCTGATACGCAGAGCGCTGCGGGTGACTCTGAATCCGCATGAGATCCCGTCAAACAGTGCATAGGAAATTCCCAGTTTCTCCTGTTCATCGCCGTACAGGTCGAATCCCGAACCACTGTAAGAGACCGATATGCCCGTTTTGCCGAATCCTGTTCCCGCATGGAATGTGGTAACCGACAGGTCATCAATACCGAACGGTCTGTTCCATGCTGCGGTAGCAAATATGCCTTTGATACATGATTCTGCTCCCGGATAGTGGAGCGAGGCTTCCTCCATGCCTGATTTAGAGGGTATGGTAAATCCGTCATCGAGCGCGGTGACCGGTTCAAGCGCTCCCGTCTCTGTCACGATGAAAAGCGCGTAAAGCAACCATGCAGATACTAATCCTTTTTTTCCATGCATACATCGCTGAGAATACATGAATAACAGTCTCCCCGTGACGTTGAGGTACATGAGCCCAGAATACCCGGACGTACGAGCGCGAAATCATATCTCAGGGGATCATCGGAATCGAGCTTTTTGAGTGAATCGGTTATTTCGAGCGCCATCTTCCAGTCCGGTGACCTGCGTGAGCACAATCCCAGAAGTTTTCCCATCCGTGCTATATGCCTGTCCAGCGGTATCACGAGACGTGAAGGGGTGATAAACTTCCAGAGACCTAAATCCACACCGTCCGGTCTGCGCACCATCCACCGGAAGAACATGGCAAGCCGTTTGCAGGCGCTCCCCTGTGATGGCGAGGGCATAAGATATGAAATGGTCGTCCGTTTCGATCCATTGCCGAAATCTCTGGTATGCCTGCTGCACAGCCACCCGGAAAGCCGGGTCAGCGTCCCTTCTATTGTGTCTTCATCAGGATTGTCGAGTTTTCGGACAAATGCGCCGATTGATCCTTCTTTATCGAGCACACGGCCGAGAATCCAGAAAAGATAGGCAATATCACCGCTGTGTGTCCACCGATGCTTGCACCCCCGGAATGTCTTGAGAGCTTCACGTTTGCTCAGTCCCCGGACAAATTCGGCAGGTGACTCTCCAATCCGTGAAAGGATAACATCTGCGCTTTTTCGTATCTGGACAGCACTCCCATATGCGAGCGAGGATACAATAAATCCTGCAATTTCTATATCGTGAGGCGAATCGTATCGGTGAACGATACCCACCGGATCGGTGTTGAGAAAGCGGGAGTCATATTTTGCTGTAAGTCTGTCGAGACAGGTTTTCAGGATGCCGGAATTGTTCAATGAGCCTCCGTGGTATAAGAGAAGATGGAATAATGAAGTCGGAAGATATGGTTTCTGGCCTCTGGCCTCAAGTTTCGGATACAATTATTCCTGAAATCTATATTTTTCTCTATCCGCTGTCAAGAATGGGATTGAAAATCAGAATAGTGAACAGAGAAGATTTGATGATCAATCAGGATAATTGTAATATTATTAATGTAATAGTGGAATTCATTAATATTCTTGATTTTATGAAAAATATATAGTATACTATATATTAAAATTTTTAATCTCTTTTCTATTTCAACGAGATCATCATGAGAAAAAATAGTATTACCGATGGTCTATTCTGCCTGTTAACTGCTTTCGTTGTGGTGTCTTCCAGCCCATGTTATGCATCCATATCAGGTACCGTTACCGATATTTTAGGGCATCCAGTGTCAGGTGCGCTCATCACATTCATTGATGAATCGGATCCGGGGAATAAATTCAGTGATTACACTGATGATAAAGGTAACTATTCAATTTCATTTTCTCCGACTTTTGTTCAGGGAAGAATGCCAACAGATTTTCACCTGCAGCAGAACTACCCTAATCCGTTTAATCCCACAACCACTATTCCATACTCTCTTGAAAAAGCCGGTT
>CAZTKR010000474.1:0-2370 GCA_964614115.1 uncultured bacterium
TTATTTTTTATCTGCTGGAAGTTGGGAAATGTTAGGTATTTTTAGACTTTTTTCGGTGCGGTGGGCACAATTTTAGGCACAATTTTTAGGGGAGGGTCAGGGGATTATCAATCCTTTGCCCTCCCCTTTTTCTAGCAATAAGTTCCTAGCGTCAGTTTCCTACTTACGCTAACAGATGTGCGGCAGATTTGATGTAACGACCTGTTTTTGAAAGACAAAAATGGAGAAAAGCAGATTTCATTTATGTATACACCAACAGGGAGGAAAAAGAAAGGATACGAGGCTTCATCGGCGGGCCAGTTCATTGACAGCGAAGATTTTGCAGAGTTTTTCCTGCAGTGAAGTTCGTTCGGACAGGACGTATTGCGTACGCAGGCGACCCCGTCCTGATTTAGACTCCGGTGGATGAAGCGTAATGACTTCGGTGATTTCAGCAAGTTGATCGTACAGAGAAGGTATGGAAAGGCGAACCCCTGCGTGCGCAGCTTTTCGTTGGAGGAGAGATGATAGCAGCAGCGCCAGGACACAGTAGAAGGCATGCACACGCAGCTTCTGGTCGGTCCAGTGAAACGCAGGTGAGAAGCTGACCCAGTGGGGGTTTTTCATTTGTTTGAAGGCATCTTCGACATGATGTTGTGCCCGGCTTCCAAGAATGATTTCCTCAGTGCTCCAGTTTTCATTGTCGGTGCACAAGACACGCTTTCCGAGACGGGTACGCTTGAGCTTTTCGAAAGCGGCGGTGTCCGTCCAGAAAAGGAAATCCAGTCGGCCTTCGGGCGCGATGATTTCCGTTTTGAGGATGTCGGAGACGTATTGTCCGGAGGTGATCGAGGCCAAGTGCTTTTTCAGGGACTCCAGGGTGTATCCTTTGCCTCTGGCCTTTGGCTGTTGACTCCGGCGAAGTTTCATACGCAGTTGTTGAAGGGCAGCGCGTTTCTTTCGTAATGAGACCTGGATACCGGCGATCTGGCCGGCCAGAAGCTTTTCGCTGCGGGTGACGACGACCGAACGCTGCCGGCCCCAAACGTCCTTGGTTGTCCGATAGGCCGTAATGCCCTGAAGGCGGGGATCGGAAAATGATTGAAACGCTCGCAGGGGAACCGCCAGGAGATCCTGATGATGGGTGACCGTCAGCGAGGTAATGAAGTGATACTGACTGTTGTCGATTTCCTCCAGGTTTTCCTTCGAGGTATTGCCTCCATCAAAAACCAGAGTGACATGCTCACACTGTTTGGCAAACTGACGATACCGGGCAACAAGGCTTTCGGTCACCGAGCCGAACATGGCCGCATCGTTCTGGTTCCCGGGATACACGTGGGAGAGCAACGGCAGATGAAAATCCGTGCTGACAAGAAGCGCCAGGCCAAGAATTCGCAAGTCCTTGCGTTTGCTTTTTGCGTGACCTCGCTGGACCAGTTCCGATGGGGTTTGCGTATCGATAAAGGTGTCGAAATTGGTAGCATCAAACAGTAAGGTCCTCAGGTCGACTTTGAAATGTTCCACCAATCGGAGGGTAAACTGTTCTTCAATCTTGGCGATGGTTTCTTCATCCAGATACTCCATGTGGTCCCAGAAGCGCTGACTGGCCAGGGACCGCTTCGACGTTGGGAGGAGCCGTTGAAGAACTGTTTTGCGATACCAGTCGTAGAGGGTGGATTTACTCGTCGGCGCCACGCAGCGGTTCAGTGCCGCCAGAAGCATGTACTGCCCGCAGGACAAACCCTGATCACGCTTGTACGTATGGCGATCGATGATACCAACAACGTCAAGTTCTGCTGCAATATTCCACAATGCAGCCAGGGAGCCAAATTGAAAGACCCTTGCTTTGACAGGACGGCCATCTCCCTGTTGAAGACGTTTGAGCAATCCGTCTGCGGTGCCCAGGTGCATAAGAACGATAGGCCGCGGTTTTCCATTGACCCGGCGAGATTCAACGATCTGCCAGTAGGTATGCCCACGTGTGACTTTCTTCTGTATGGTCGCCATGATATTGGTGTATACAATTCGGCAGCTTTTGTCAAGAAAATTTTTCATCCTGTGGGATCTGACGGGAGCATTATGCGATAATTATTAATATATTATTGAGTTGTCGTCTTTTCAAATGAACGAAAATATTCCAGGATGATAAGTTAGGTCAGGCCATTTATTTAGTGTATACATAGCGCGTAGAAACAAATCCGTTTACGAGATGGATGGCAACCTATTGTTTTTAAAGAAAAAAGATGGACTGAGGCAATAACTGGGAAGGGAAACTTGTCCTATTTTGTTAGCGTAAGTAGGAAACTGACGCTAGTGGCCTAAAAAGAAAGGAAGAATGGGGTCTGACCATGATATCTATATGTAATTATTATATCATCATTCTTAACAAAG
>CAZTKR010000475.1:0-2357 GCA_964614115.1 uncultured bacterium
CCATCAGCAAAAAGAAACAAAACCACATGGAAGAAACACTCGTGTATTTCATCGCGATTTCCTCTTACTCTTCTTGCAGCGGTTTCAATTCTTCGATGATTTTCGCATCGACCCAATAAATGTCGCCACCAACACCGTTACCGGCGGACATTTGAATTCTTTTTATGTCATCAAATGTTAATGGTGAATCAGGTGGGATTTTTATTTGACTACGGTAGCTTGTAAAATATAAGTATTTACCGTCAAAGGATACAACAGGACAGTGTTCATTAGCATAAGAATTTATCGGCGCACCCATATTCTTCATTGGTGTCCATGATCCATCCTTGGCACGGAAACTGATATATAAATCACCTGAACCCAATCCGTCCGAACGGCCATAACAGGTAACGATGATATAACTTTCGTCAGGCGCAATGTACAGATCGCCTTCTGGGAAGGGAGTATTGATTGGTCTTCCAAGATTTTGTGGTGCTTCATACTTACCATGGATTAATCGGCTTCGATATATATCACCCCTTCCCAATCCTCCTTCTCGGGTAGAAGTAAAATATAAAGTCCCAGCCCGTGTCAAACATGGATAATACTCTTGAGCGTTTGAATTCACAACATCACCAAGATGGTTGGGCGTATCCCAATCAATCCCTGATTTTTCAACGTACCAGATATCCATATCTTGTTTTGGTTCTTGTGAAGCATTAACAGGCCTGTCCGAACAGAAGAAAAGTCTTGAGCCGTCATAAGAAAACATCATGTCAAGGTCCCTGTATCTTCCTGAAAAAGAAGCGACTTGAGGCGAAGTCCATTTATTGTTGATATCCTCCATAAATAGTATAGTGGCAACAGGAGTACTTGAATTGGTAAAGAAAAAGATATCTCCGTCCGGAGAAAACACAGAAGCAAACTCTCTCATTCCCGTCGATACAATTCCAGGAGCAAAAATCTCCGGGATCATGCCCGGCGGGGTTTGGCCGAGGTAAGGACCTTTTAATATGGGGAAATCGGATTGCCGTGTGCAGTTGCAAAAAATCATAAAAAATAAAATAAGGATTCCGATAAAAATGGCTTTCTGTTTCATGTTCTATCTCCTTTTTACCAATTTATCCGGTTTCAATTCTTCAATGACATTCGCATCGATCCAGTAGATATCAATACTGCAATCGGGCAGGGTTCGAGCGAACATCAGATACTTCCCGTTGGGCGTGAGTTTTGGATACCAATCGTAGTGTTCAGAGTTGACGTGCGCTCCCAGGTTCTGTGAATCGGACCAAGACCCGTCATTCAGACGATAACTCACATAGAGATCAGTCTTCCCGAATAGACTCGGCCTGTAGGAATCATAGACGATGTAGCTTTCATCGGGTGCGACGTATACATGCTCTTCATAATCGTCCGAATTAACCCTATCGCCCAGATTTTCAGGTTTTGTATACATTCCATTGATGAGACGTGACCGATAAATATCCTTGTCTTCCGGATTATCGTAGTTTCCCGAGAAATACAGCGTGCCGTTCCTGGAAACAGACGGACTTATCCGTCTCGCCCCCAAATCCGTGTTTGTTAGACGGAAGGGAATTCTCCATTCAGATCCCTTTTTCTCAACCGCGTAGATATCGTGTACAAACGTTTCCGATGATTTGTCGAACCAAACAAAATACAGAATAGGTTTGTCTGGAGAAAAACACGATTCCACGCCCGGATAGTCATCCATGAAAGGGAGTATCTGGGGCTTGGACCATGTTCCGTCTGTATATCGCATGAAATAGATGTAACCAGGATTGCCGGGTGCGTAACGTGTGAAGTAGAATTCCTTTCCATCGGGAGAGAAATGGCCACCGTATTCGGCATTCTCGACGGTCGATATGATTCCCGGTGCAAAAATTTCGGGAGTGTCTCCCGGCGGTTTCTGGCCGAGATAGAGGCCTTCGAGAACACTCTTATCATCCTTCTGTCTACAACCGATCAAGAAAATGAATACGAAGCATGAGTATATAATCAAAATCCATCTACCACTCATTGGTGGCTCCTCTTTATTTCAATTCATCCGGTTTCAATTTTTCAATAATTTTCGCATTCACCCAATAAATATTTCCAGGGCCATGGGGAATAGGCTTCGTATTTAATATCGATATTCTGCTGCTGTTAAAGAAAAAATATTTCCTATCGGAAGAAACATAAGGAAACTTGTCTTTTGCCTCTGAATTTATTCCTGGTCCCATATTCTTGGGTTCTGTCCAGGTGTCATCATCTCTCCGAAAACTGATATAGAGATCACACAGTCCATATCCCCCGGGCCGGAAGGAAGAGAAGATCATATAGCTCTCATCAGGAGCGATAAACGGAAAGCCTTCATAATA
>CAZTKR010000476.1:0-2357 GCA_964614115.1 uncultured bacterium
GCCGAGGTCGTAAACCAGGTCGTCCTTTGTGACCTCCGCCATCTCAAGCATTTTCTCGACCACGTCTTGCGGTGTGGGAACATAGAGAATGTCGGGACGACGCATTTTCCTCAGTTGTTTCTTGAGCACCTCTTGTGCCTTAAAAGGCTGAATCTTTGCGGGAGGACGGGTGTTGTCCGGCTTGGTGAGTGAGATGCCGTCCAGGGGTGGATCGAGTGTGCTCACGTCGAAGCCGAATGCCTCCAGGATCGTTGGCGCCACGTCTTGTCGCCGGCCATTGCGAATGACATTCTTGTTATTGGTTGCCAAAAACACGTAAGGCGCGAAGCTATGATTTGTCTTGTCTTCGTTGAAGCCGTGGTCCGAAGTGACATAAAACTGTGTTTTCTCCCCCAAGCCCAATGCGCTTACTTTATCGATGATCTTGCCGGTCCAGAAGTCATTCGAGATCAGGGCGTCTGTATACTCTTTGGAATTCTCGCCATGCTTTTGTCCGGCGTGGTCGACCTCGGCGAAATGAACAAAGAAAAAGAAAGGTTTGTTTTTATATTGATCGAGCAATTCAAGGACTCGCGTGCTGACTTTTTTATCTTGCATGAGATCGAATTCCCACACCTCCAGAGCTTTATACATGTTAAAGTAGGGCGAGCCGGGGATGGAACGATACTTTACTCCATTTTCTTCGATAATTTGACCTTTGAAATTCTCATCTTGTTCCTCATTAAGACGGATCTTTTTAGGGGGATTGATTTCGCCGCAATGAGCGCGCTTACCAATGATGGCCGCAGTCACGAAATTCTCCGATCCGAAACGATTCTCCAGACGCTCGAACAGGCTCAGGCCTTCGGGGACAGGTTGATAGATGCCGTTACTGTACACACCGGTCACTTCGGGATAGTAGCCCGTTAGGATTTGCGTCCAGCCCGCCTTCGTGTCGGTTTTGCCCTCGATGTCGATCTGGACGTATTTTCCATGATCGATCAGCTCTCGAAGATTCGGAAGCTCCTTGCGGGCCAGACATTCGTTGACGTGGTCGCGCTGGGCGCCGTCCCATCCGAACAGGATGACGTTTTGCGGCCTCTCCACGCCGAAGATCGCCGTCGGAGCCACAATCATCAAAATCAAAACAGCCAGCGAATGAATGAGTTTTTTCTTCATCATGTCATATTCCTTTCCAAGTCTCCTTTCAAACTACGGTTAGAACGTACTTCAAGCCCCTTAGCTCGTCAATATAAAATGAAGGACGGGGTGGCCGGGCTATTTATTGCAGCGATTTGAAGAAATCGACCTGATATGCCATGGGCGTTGAATCGTAGCATATGTCCTCAGACTTGTCCGGGAATTCGGCTTATGGTATGATCCCCGCTGTATGATGGATATTGAAAGATACGCAAACACCTATAGAGATGAGTTGTTTGAAAATGTGATTTCTTTCTGGGAGAAGTACTCCATCGATAACGAGTTTGGGGGCTATTTCACCTGCCTGGATCGTAAGGGCCACGTTTACGATACGGACAAATTCGTCTGGCTCCAGGCAAGGCAAGTCTGGACATTCTCGATGTTGTATAATCGGCACGAGAAGAAATCCCAATGGCTTAATATTGCGAGGTTCGGCGCCGATTTTCTTAGCAAGTATGGGAGGGATGAAGAAGGCAACTGGTATTTCGCGCTCAATCGCCAGGGGGAACCACTCGTTCAGCCGTACAACATTTTTAGCGATTGTTTCGCCGCGATGGCGTTCAGTCAGTATGGGCTTGCCAGTGGCGATTCCGAAGCCGGGGACGTTGCTTTGAAGACATACAGGAACATACTCCGCCGGAAAGACAATCCTAAAGGCAAATATTCCAAGATTGTTCCCGGAACTCGGCCGATCAAGTCGTTGGATTTGCCCATGATTTTGGCGAACCTGTCACTCGAAATGGAAGATTTACTCGAAGAACGGGAGTTGAACGCCGTCTTGGAAACGTGTGTGAACGACGTCATGACGGAATTTCTCGATAAGGAACGTAATCTTCTGTTCGAGACTATCTCGCCGGACGGCTCCCATCCCGATTGTTTCGAAGGACGGCTCATCAATCCAGGCCACGGGATCGAAGCGATGTGGTTCATCATGGACATTGCGCGCCGTATGGACGACCAGGAGCTCATCGAAAAAACCGCTGACGTGATCCTCAACACCCTCGACTTCGCCTGGGACAGGCAATACGGCGGGATATTCTATTTCCTGGATGTTGACAGGAAACCGCCTCAGCAGCTCGAATGGGACCAGAAGCTGTGGTGGGTGCATTTGGAAACGTTGGTCGGATTGGCGATGGCATATCGTCTGACGGGCCGACAAGAGTGCCGCCGATGGTTTG
>CAZTKR010000477.1:0-2300 GCA_964614115.1 uncultured bacterium
AGCCTTCCAATCGGGGAAGCCTTCAAATTCTGCTTCCAAGAAGGCGCGTATTTGATCCTTGCCGATGGCCGGTGTAGGCGCCGGAGTAAAATCAAGAATCGCATCCTCCGTGAAATAGGTCAATGCTAAATCGATGTCATGTGCATTTAAAGCGACATGGGCTGCCTCTCGAATGGCGATCAGTTCGGCTGGATCGAGAGCCATTGTCTGAGTGCTTAAAACAAAAAGTGTAAATGCAACAATCACGCAAACTTTTGTTAACTTATTCATGATTTATTCTCCTTCTTCCCCCTGTGATTATTGTCCATCCTTCAACTCAATGAAAAGAAACATAGACCATTTACCTACCGAAACGGCGGATCAGAACCAAACTGCATAATCGTAATCCTCCTATAAAATCAGTGGTATTTTTGTAGGTTAAAGGCCATTTGTCTATTGCGGTAACTACGTATTTTTCTTGAAAATAGCCCTCGCGCCCAGGATATGAAGGCTGAAGACAGCGAGGGCCGAAGGAGGACTATTAGAGGGCTGCAAGCATCTGTCTCACAGCCCTCAAGCCCAGTTATAATACGTTTGACCGGATGTTTTTTACGGTGTTGGCGTACAGCCCGGCATCAGAGTGAGACGTTTACAAGTCCATGCCCAAGGTATGCACAATACCGGTTCCCCACCTTCATCCGGGAAACCGTCCTTATCGGCATCTTGTGCGGCCATATAGTATGACGCGGTTGCAGAGCCATAGATTGCGTCTGGACCTATCACTTCAAACTGGCCCACAAGCGTATTGAGACCAATGATTTCAAGCATGCCCGTGCTTGCATCGAATTTCCTGTTGTAGTTGAGGTATGTCATGTCGTACCGGTCGCGTCCGACCATCACGGCATGCCCACCGGCCGAACAAGACAATGACTGATTTTCATCAGGATAAAGCTCGGTGAAGAACGGAAACCCATTGATGAATTCGAGTGTACCGCTGTAGCGAGTTTTGGCCGCGTCTTGTGCGACATAGAGGGTCTTTGAAATAAAATTGCCGAACGGAGTCGGCGCGGAAGTAACCCAAATTCCATCCAGCGAATAAGGCGGCATGGTCATCTGGTTCAGTAAGGTTAAATTATCGTAGTAGAAAGATCCTCCGCTTACTAACCCATCTGTTGTGTAGTGTACGAGCCATACACATCGGAATCCTGTCAGATATCCTGATGCGGGAACGCCCATGAATTCAGTTTCGTGTGTCCCTTTGCTGATGAGTTCGCTCAATACCCAACGATCGCCCAGATCTATAATACGCACAACCTCAAGTTCGATGTCCGGGAATGCAGTATAATATAACTCGTTTATCGCGGTCATGGCAATACGGTCCACTTCCGTACCGAGGGGCCCGGCGAAGATCTTGGCGTCGTTATGATAAATCTTCGCCGTCATAGCTGCATCACGGCCGTTCCAGAGTTTGATAAACTCGGTATTGGCTTCCATAGGAGAAAGACCGGTCGGTTCGGGATCGGGCGTTGCGGCGGAAGGAACCAGTTTGGGCATCGCCGGAGCGGGGATCATCCCCGTCGCAATCATACCCGGAAATTTGTCATTGTACGTTGTCACCTTCATAATTTTATCCCCCTCATACTCGTAGATCGACAGATGGGGAATGACCACTTCGACACCGAAATCCGGTTCCGTATAGTAGGTCTTGGCTTCCTCGACGACCACGTTGCCGGCGGCTAAGGCACGTACATCCGTAATACGAAAGTCGGGCCTGGTCGCAAATCTGGATGCTAAAGCCCCTCTCAAATAGGGTTTGGGAACGGGCGGGGGTTGTGAAACAAGAAAGTAGATACTATCCTCCGCGAAGTAAGACATCATAGCGTCAATATCATGCGCGTTCAATGCGTCTATTTGTGCAGCGTGAAGAGCGATGAGTTCCTCCGGGGTTTCGGCATAGGACAGAGGACATACCGCTAATGTGACTAAGACCACCAAGACCAATGTTGTGATTGACTTATTCATAATTCATTCTCCTTCTCCCCCCCGTGATTCCTTTTTAATCCTCCAGCCAAATCATGAGCAAAGCAAGCCATCTATTGAAACGGCGGATCAGAGCCTAATATCATTCTTATATTCCTCCATGAAATGGCGCAATGATGAAAAAAATAATTTTCTAAAGAATCATCATTTCGCGCATATAAAGCCTTTGATTTGCTTTTCGGTCAGCGCTCGATTAAAGACGCAAATATCATCTATCAGGCCGGAGAAGAACGTTCCTGCTTCGGTTTTCCCGTTGGTGCCAATATAAAGACTGTTGGATG
>CAZTKR010000478.1:0-2294 GCA_964614115.1 uncultured bacterium
GTTATGGCGGAAGGCCTTTGGGCGAGCCTCTGCCAGGCCCTGTCGAATATCATCGGAATTATCTGCCCCAGAACTGGAAAAAGGACGGTATCGTCCAGGGAACCCTTACATACAATCCTATACCTTCTTTACGATTTCAACTGACCGGAAGCTATGAGTATCTCAAGGCAACGGCCGAGGGCTTTAATTTTTACTCTTCCTTGAACAATTACTATAATCTCGACCGCAATTCCGAAGAAGTTCGAAAGGCCGGGATGCTGGGTTTTAGGGCCACCCATCACATATCCCCCTCCACATCCTGGGAAGCCGGCCTGTCTTATTCCGAGTCGTCCTCAAAGACTGTTGATCCAGTTTTTGGTGATGACTGGGCAGTTTACACGGACAGCCTGGCCAATGCGCGGTCGGGTTATCCGGGGTGGATCAGGCGGTATCGCCCACCCCATAAGCACAGTACCATCTGCGGGTATCAATTCGAAGCGTATGGAACGCCTCCCAATGTGTTTGAAAAACAGAAGCAGAGCCATCTTGGGGCTTCCATCGGTTTTACGACGGACATTTCAAAATACTGGACCCTGAGAGGCGGTGCACGGATCGAAGGATGGAAGATGCGCCTGTTTCGTGTGGGTGACATTGCGTCCCTGATGGAGTATGAATACGGAGTTCACGGCAATACGCCCAGGACATTCCCGGACGAGTACGCGCGAAGGATCAATCTGAGTCAGAGAGGTCTTGTGGATTATTTTGGGTACGACGTGGATGGCCGCACGCTGAATTCAGGGCCGAACGGGCCGCGAAAACCGCTCTTCGGGTCGTTCTACCTTCAGAATCATCTCACATACCGTGGATGGAACGTGCAATTGGGTCTGCGCTTGGAGAGGATGGATGTAAAAGCATTGAAGCCCAGGGATGCAGCAAATCCGCCGGTGGACACCGATCTCTCCTATATCGACGAAGACGCACTCGAAGAAACAGAACCGTACGATTACGTGCTCCCCAGGGTCAGTGTTTCTTACCCTTTCAGGGAAAATATGTTCTTCTACGGTGCCTACGGCCAGTACATACAGATTCCGCGACTGAATTTAATATACACCGGTCTGCGGGTGGTAAACGAAGCGCTGTTGAACCCGCTATCGGGCACGGCCGTGGGTTTTACCGCAAAACCCGAAAAAGTGACACAGGTTGAAATCGGTGTTTCCCATTCCCTTTTTCGGAAGTTGAACATCACACTCATCGGCTTCTACAAGACCTTCGAGGATCAACTTCGGTTTGAAAATGTATATGGAGCGAATACGGAAGATCCCGGTGATGGCGATCCGCTGTACGGAGGCTATTTCAACCAAGCCGACGGCCATGCGAAGGGCATCGAACTGATGCTGGAACTGAAGCGCACCATGGGACTGGCCCTGCGTACGAACCTGACTTTTTCGAAAACAGAAGGGAACGGAACCAATACCCGGGAATCCAGTGTCGAGAGATTACAGCTGGAATCCCTGGACTATCCCACGCACAATTACGGTTTCAATCAACCGTTCTATGGTTCCATGATCGCCGATTATCGATTGGGAAAAGGCCAGGGCGGAAAAATCCTGGAAGGCACGGGGCTGGATGTCATCTTGACATTCAGCAAGGGGCATAATTATACAAAATATGAAGTGCCTCGTTACGTGGGAACGTCTGATCCACCATATGTAATTGCTTATCCTTCATTGAATCCGCGAGCAACACCCGCAATCGAAGAGTTATATCGATCGACGACGCCGTGGACATGGAACGTTGACCTGCAACTGAAGAAGACTTTGTTTTTTAGAAGAATAAACATCGAATTTTATATTCATGCGCTGAACCTTTTCAACAGGAAGAATGTAATTAATGTTTATCCAATAACGGGCGAGGAAGCAGATGACGGTTGGTTGACCAGCCCATTTTCGGCTCCATTTTACGAAATCCCTAATTATGCTGAGTTTTACGATATCATTAATAATAAAAACCGCTTGGGTTATCAGGAATTCATTGGTACGGATATTTACGGTACACCCCGTCAGATACAGGTTGGTGTCAGGGTGGAGATGTGAGGTGATTTTAATCACATTTATACAATATGAGTCATGTGTTAATTTGGGGAGGGCCTCGTTGTTGTCGATAGTAACGGCAACCCAAACCTTCGATGGGACTAACAAAATAACGATAAAGGGGGAATCGGTTATTATTGCTCGGATTTTTTTCTGTTTCCAGATGAAATGCTTGATCAGAATGGAATCAGACGTCACTTTCCATGATGCCTGTCATTAATTAAT
>CAZTKR010000479.1:0-2288 GCA_964614115.1 uncultured bacterium
AAGAAGGACTATCAGGTTTTCTGCGCCTTCGATGGTGATCGAAACCTCGCAGGATTTATCTGTTTTGGCCCTATTCCCATGACTGAAAGATGTTACGATCTTTACTGGATTATGGTCGATGAGGCATCCTCCAGGCAAGGAGTGGGGGGAAGGCTTCTGGGGCTTTTGGAGAAATTTGTGGCCAGAGAAGGGGCCAGGCGCATTTACGTTGAAACCTCTTCTACGGCGCCGTACCAGGCCGCGAGATCATTTTATGAGAAGCATGGCTACCAGCTCGTGTGTTCCATGAATGATTTTTATCGTGAAGGTGATCACAAGATGATCTTTATGAAGGAGGTTTGGCACGGTGCACTGAGGTAAGGTACCAACTCGTTCGCTGAAAAGGGTTTACTCCGCGATCAACAGCCGATTTCCGGAATACCTGGAACAATGTCGCCCCTTTCTCCGGCAGAAAGGATTGTAAATTCTGCTGAAACAGAAATCGATGTAACGGGCCTATGTCGGAGCCAATAAGTATTGTAGTCGGAATAATTCATGAATAATTCGGGCTATCAAAGTGGAGGCAAAGATGGAAGTGAATCTTCTCGGGTTGTCAAAATCCTATTCTTTGGTGGAGTTTACCCCAGAGAACGCTTCTGAAAGTTTGTGGACGGCTTATTTCACAATTTCAGAGAAGGTTTTCCGTGAACTTAACACCAGAGGACGCCTGCCCAACCGGGAAGCGCTGAGGCGGCTGTTTTCAAAGCCCAATCCTCTTTATACTGTAAAAAGGTTGATGGTATTCGACGAAGAGGAAAGCGCCATTGCTTCTGCGTCCATATCCTATGATACGGAATTATCCCCGGATTACGAGAGCAGCAGCCATATCTGCCAGATTCAAATTTCAGTCGTTCCTTTTTGCCGGAGGAAAAAAATCGCAACCTATTTGCTGAAACATATGATCGAGACAGTAAGAGCTATGGGAAAAGATACCGTCAGAGCAGATGCGGAAAATCCCATGGGACTCGGTTTCTGCAAATATTTTAAAGGCGAGTTGATCCATCAAGAAGTTCAGCACCGGTCATATTTGGAAGATGTAGATTGGCAGCTTGTTGATCAGTGGTGTGAGAAAGGAAAGACAAGATTTCCACACACAGCAATCGAATCTTTCCAAGAATGTCCCGAAAATGATATCGACGAATTCTGCAGACTCTATACGGAAACCATCAACCAACGTCCCGTCGGTGAAATGGAGCAGGAGCTTATTACAACACCGGAGTCGCGAAGAATAGAGGAACGCAACTTTAAAAGAAGAGGAATCGAGTGGCACACGCTGATCAGCCGTGAGCAAGACGGTCACCTCAGTGCAATGACCGATATCATGTATAACCCGCAGGAACCATACAGGATTCATCAATACTTCACCGGGGTTCTGAGCAGGTACCGCAGAAGGGGATTGGCCAAACGCATCAAGGCCGAAATGCTCATCTATATAAAGGAAAGGTTTCCGGATGCAGAGTACATTAAGACCACTACGGCAAACGAAAATAAACCCATGCGGGCGATAAATAAACAATTGGGTTTTATGCCCCAAAAAACCTGCTACATGTTTCGATGGGGCTTACAGGATTTGGGCCGGCGGGTGGATAAGGTTCTTTCGGCTTCGGACCAGGTTAGTTCTTTAAAGAGAAAACGGTGAAAGGGTTATCGAAAGGGTTCCCCCTTGTAATGTGAAATTGGAGTTTCTTCAGGTCCATGACAGCTGTGGTCACTGTAATCGACTTATCGTCAGTAAGCCAGGGATGAGAGAAGCGCTTGCGGCAGATCGGATGCTCTCCGTTTCCGTGATCTTTTAAGATATTCTTAATTGAATCGGCGGAAGGATTATCGAGTCGGCTCACTAATTCTTTCGCGCGATTGTACCGGCCCATCGAATTGGGAAATAACATAAGGTCGTAATCGATTTTTGTCAGGAAGTGATTCGTGTGAACAAATAGATCGTCCACCGGAATGGAAAAAAATTCATCCCCGGCAAGTTCGAAGTCTACGATCTCTCCATTGCCATTCGAGATCAGGATGTTGCCCACCTTTCCACGCAGATTAGGCTCGATCAAAAATTGGGCTTCATTCAAGCTTTTGCTATCAAGGATCGTCCTCAATAACACATGAAGCGGGACCCCGTAGGGTTGGTAGTTTTCGATGGTCATAAAGTTTAGACAAACGCCAACACCGCAGTGATTCATCCCTATTTTACCGATCATACCGGGCTCGGTCATGGTCAAGATCCGATGGCCGTCTTCTTTTTCGAT
>CAZTKR010000480.1:0-2288 GCA_964614115.1 uncultured bacterium
TCGAAATTTGTAAGGATGTTTATCTCAGCGGTGAATTGGGAGATCAGATCAAAGAGCAATCCCTGGCCATCAACACGAAAAAGGGATTGGTCATCATCTGTGGGTGTTCTCATCCTGGTATTGTTCATATTATCCAGCATTTTAAGGAAACTCTGAACAGGGATATTTATCTGGTATTGGGTGGATTCCATTTAATGAATAAGAGTGAACAGGAAATGGATGAAATCATCGACCAGATGAGGAAATTAGGCGTACAGAAATGTGGTGCTACCCATTGTACGGGTGACAGACAGATAGACATGTTTAAAGAGGCATTCGGAGAGGATTATGTCGCCATGGGGGTTGGACGTGTGATTACATTTTAATAATCAGAGATGAGAAACCGAACCCCTGGTTGCTAAGGCTGCCGCAGGTTCGATTCCTTTTCATCTACTTTAGTGTTTGTTGACAGGTTATATCCAGGCCGTTAAACAACGTCAGCAATCCCAAGTTGAACAAAGGATTCGGTAAAATCTATTTTTGAGGAAACCAGAATGAGAAAAGTTAAAACAGCCACAGCACTCGTCATCGTCGTACTCCTACTATTTGCCGGTTGCGCAAAAAAGGAGAATCCGCCTCCCAAGGTCGATCTCCATACGGCAACCATTACCGGGAACCTGGAAGCCGTCGAGCAGCACATCAAGGCCGGTACCGACCTGAACGAAAAAGACATGTACGGTTCCACGCCCCTGATCATTGCAGCCACATTGGGCAAGAACGACGTCGCCCTGGCGTTGATAGAGGCTGGCGCCGATTTGAACATACCGAACAACGACGGATCGACGCCGCTCATCACAGCCGCTTTTCTCTGCCGCACCGAGATCGTCAGGGCCCTGCTGGATAAAGGCGCGGACAAGACGATAAAGAACAAGGCCGGACGCACGGCCTTGGACGCCGTGTCACGTCCTTTCGAGGATGTGAAAGCCATCTACGACAGCCTGGGAGAGTCTCTGGGGCCGTTGGGATTGGACCTGGATTATACGTATATTAAGACGACGCGTCCCAAGATTGCGGAGATGCTGGAATAAATGTTGTCATGTGTTGATGGATTTCAGAATTCCACGAAATCCATCCGGCACGTTGCCAGACCGGAGCCTCTGTCAGATCATCGACGTAAAGCTACTATCCGGTCTGTATGTGGTTCATTTTATCCGACGACCTTAGCAAGTCCGGAAATAGTATGACATGAAACCAAAAAGAGCACAGGGAACGGTCGTCCGTTAATTTCCGAGAGGTTGGCCATGTCTGGATTGGAGATTCGCAGGTTATACTACTCAACCAAGGATGTGAGCGAGATTACCCAGGTGCATCCGAATTCCTTGAGAGTATGGGAGAAACAATTTCCGCATCCCCGGCCTGTCAAGAATAAGAAAGGTCGCAGGCTGTACAGACCCAACGACCTGAAGGCGGTCCAGATTATCAAAAAACTCAAGGACGAGGGATACGCGGACGAACGGATTACTCATTTGTTCAAACATTACAGCATGCATGAATTGACAGAAATGGACCTGGTGTCGGATCGTGTCCGTCTTCACAGGATTATGCTTCTCACAGAGATGCTGACGGATTTGAAGGAAATACTCCGTATGCTGTGAATCACATCATCAGGATTGTTCACTCCATATGACGCTTCATCCCTTTTTCAAACGCGACTTTCTGGAATCATGTTTTAAAAAGAGATATAACCGTATCGTGTGGAGTATGCTGCAGAGACCGTCATCATACGATTGGATAAGCTATGCCCCTGTCTTTTCACTCCGACCGCGATGAGATGTTCAGACAGCAGGCTCAGAATTCGGAGAAACACATCGTTCCGTTCATTGAGTCTGTCGTCGAAATCCACGATCGGCACGTGCTGGAAATCGGATGTGGGGAAGGCGGTGTCTTGCGGCCATTCCTCCAGCGCGGATGCACGTGTGTCGGTATCGATGTGAATGCGTCGAAAATTCAGTATGCCGTGCAGACGATGAGTGATGACATATCCAATAACCGGGCCCGTTTTCTGGAACGTGACGTGTACGATCCAAGGATGCTGGCCGAGTTCAGGGGACGCTTCGACCTGATTCTGCTGCTCAATACCATCGAGCACATCCCGGAGCCCGACAAACTCATGCTCACGGTTCGTGAACTTTTAAAGCCTCAGGGATTCGCCTTTGTCTCCTTCCCGCCGTGGTTCATGCCCTACGCGGGACATCAGCAGATGACCGAGTCGTGGATGGGTAAGCTGCCGTACTATCACCTGCTTCCGC
>CAZTKR010000481.1:0-2281 GCA_964614115.1 uncultured bacterium
ATAAATCGTATTGTCAAAATATTTTAAAAATGCGGCCGAAAAGCAAATTACTTCACCGACTTTTTAATTACTTCGGCAGAATCATCATAATTTATTCACGTAAACTTTAATGATATAAGAAGAATATGTAAAAGTTAATAAGTGCATCTAGAATATTCAGGCTATATGATACGCTCAGGTGTATGACTCCAGAGCCATCATTGAATGTCCAATAGCACGCGTATTAAGGACGTATCAGCGCCGGCATGGTCTAAAGACACGTGTCCCACGATGATATTTATGGTGTCATACGAACGGGCCAACAGACGTAAACGATAACGGAATGTGGATCGTTTAAATCGGGAAGTTCGATAACTTTTTTAAATCGGCAACTTGCCTGTGCAATGGAGTGCCAACAAACCAAGAAGACCAATTTTTTTATGAGGATGCTTTTTCATTCATACTTCAGCGAATCAACAGGATTTTGCCGACTGGCTTTGAATACCTGATAACCGATGGTTAATAGAGCGATGAACAACGTCAATAATCCGGCATAGATAAAGGAAAGCAGTGGAATGGTGATGCGATACGCGAAGTTTTGCAGCCACTGATGCATGAGGGCATAGGATACGGGCACGGCTATCATGAAAGCAAAAATAATGAGCCTCATGAAATCGCTGGAAAGAAACAGCAGGAGGCGCAGCGATGTGGCGCCAAGCACCTTGCGGATGCCGATTTCCTTGGTTTTTTGTTCCACCGTGTAGGCCGCCAATCCAAACAATCCGAGACAGCCGATGAGGATAGCCAGTGCCGAAAAGACGGACGTTATTTGACTTGTCTTTTGTTCGGCCAGATACAATCGGCCGATATATTCATCCAGGAAAGTATAATTAAACGGCTGTCCGCCTGTGAAGCGGTTCCACAGAGATTCGACCCGTGAGATCGTTTCGGGCATATCCTTCCCCTGAATTCGAATTGAGATGTATCCATAGCGATTATTCCGTGAAAGAAAATACACCAGCGGTGCCACGGGATAGTGCAGAGAACGGAAATGGAAATCCTTAACCACGCCGACTACTGTCCTGGGACGAAAGGAATCGAGAATGGTTCCGATGGGCTCCTCGATGCCCAGGGCCCGGACCGCCGATTCATTGAGAAGGACGGCGCCCGTGTCCGTTGCCATCTGACGCGAGAAGTTTCTACCCTGTAGTATGTCCATGCCCAGGGTCTCAACAAAGTCATGCCCCACCGATGAATTAAAAATGGAAACCCATCCGCGCGTATCGTCATCCTTCACACGAATATTGGCCACATGGTTGGCCTGGGCTGGATACTGTCTGCTGACTGCCGCCCTAACCACGGCAGGATCCCGCAGGAGTTCATTTCTAAACGCATCGTAATGTTCCTGCAGGGCCCGTCCGTTGCTCAGGACGATGACTTGTTCTTTATCATATCCCAGATCGGTATTGACCATATAGTGAATTTGGTTTTTGATGATCCATGTACTTGCGATGAGGGCAATGGACGCCGTGAATTGAAAGACCACCAGTCCGTTGCGTACGCGCCGGCCCTGCGATCCCGATGACCTTAGGTTTTTCAGAACGCGCATCGGATGAAAAGAAGAGAGGAACAGGGACGGATAAATTCCGGACAAAACACCAATTGCCAATGTGAAGAAGAGGACTCCTGGCAAAAGCCATGCCTGATTCCACAGTCCAACATGATTCCCGATCCCGGCAAATATGCGGAACGTGGGGAGAGTACATGTCACGAGTAACAACGCCAAAACCAGCGACGCGAAACTCAGCAGAATGGATTCCATCAGGAATTGCAGCACCAACTGTCTGCGTTCCGAGCCCAAGGTTTTTCGAATCCCCACTTCCCGGGCACGATTGGCCGAACGCGCCGTGGAGAGATTCATGAAATTGATGCAGGCTATAAGGAGGACGAATACGGCGATTACGGAAAACATGCGCACATAGGTGATGTTCCCATTCGGTTCGATCTCATGCTCCAGATGCGACCTCAAGTGTATGTCTCGCAGCGGCTGCAGGAACAAGCGGGATCCATACCCCAGGGCCAGGTATTCTTCATAAGCTGCCAGACGATCTTCATCCATGCCAGCCCTGACCTGCCGTTTTATGAGATCCGGGAGTTTGGCCTCGAACGCATCGGGATCGGCTCCTTCCCGGAAAAGCACATAGTTAAACACTTGCCAGTATCCCCAATTATCCGATTTGCTGACCCTGGAGGAATTGTAGGAGATTAAAAAGTCGAAGTGAAAATGGGCGTTGTGCGGCAT
>CAZTKR010000482.1:0-2279 GCA_964614115.1 uncultured bacterium
TTAGATATGCATTACCTGCCTTGGCTTAAAGTGGGTAAAAGCGTGAGTTTGAAATGGGTATGGTCGAAAGAGCCATGTACATACTGGTTCAGTAAAGAAGAAGCGAGCAATCTACTGCTGAAGCAAGGATTTGAGATTATTGAGATATGCTCGTCCGCTATGATTAAAAAAAACAAATTCGATACATTTGAACACGGTGGTATACTGTATATCGTTGTTAGAAAAGTATAGTCCTGCCCTTAGGATGCATGATGGTGACTCCTTTGGTGACTATTATCATTCCATGTCGGAATGAAGTCGATTTTATCGATCGATGCCTTACTTCTGTATTTGATTTTGAATCCATTCCCGGCGGATTTGAGGTATTGGTCATCGATGGTATGTCGGACGACGGCACGCGGGATATCCTTCGTCGATGGCAGAAGGAACGACCGAACCTGAGGTTTCTGGACAATCGCCGTACCATCGTTCCCACGGCATTGAACATTGGCTTGAAGGAAGCCAAGGGGAATTGGATTGTCCGGCTCGATGCGCACTCGGAATATCCAAAGAATTATTTACGGCTCTGCATCGAAACCAGTCACCGTACCGGCGCCGATAACGTGGGCGGTCTTTTCATCACACGACCACGGGATGATACACGTTCGGCACGTTTGGTGATGTCCATCACAACCCACCGGTTTGGCGTGGGTAACGCCGACTACCGTCTTGGTGGTGGGGAGGGATACGTAGACACAGTCCCTTACGGATGCTACCGGCGCGAGGTGTTCCATCGCCTCGGATTCTTCGACGAACGCCTCGTACGAAACCAGGATTACGAGTTTAACAAGCGTCTCGTGCACGGGGGAGGCAAAATTTGGAGACATCCGGGCATTCATGTTCATTATTACAATCAAGGATCTCTGAGGGATTTGTTTCGACAAGCCTTCATAACAGGATGCTGGAACCCGTGGATGTGGTACCTGGCGCCGTACGCATTTTCCTTGAGACACTGCATTCCCGCCGTTTTTGTCCTGGGTATTCTGGGAACCTCGATATTCGCGCTGTTTTCGATACTGGGCCTGGTTTCGTTTTTCATCGTCATGGGAAGTTATTTTTTCTTCATCATAAAAGCCGCCATCGACCAATCCCGGCAATATGGATGGTGGCAATTCTCGATTCTGCCGTTTCTGTTCTTTGCATATCACGTATCCTACGGAGTGGGTATTCTAAAAGGGTGTCTGAAACTTATGCTGGGTCGTTCGCCCGTTCAGACTACCAAGGAGCCGTGGAAAGGTGCAGGTCGGTTCCGTGCTTGGCCGAGGGGAACATAATCGTTCCATGAAACGCTTGTTTGATATACTGTTTGCTCTGGTGGTTTTGATCCTAAGCTTGCCGTTCATGCTCGTCATCGCTGCGGTGATAAAATTGACCTCTCCGGGCCCTGTTATTTATTCGCAGAAACGGGTTGGAAAAAATGGCCAACTGTTTACGATACATAAGTTTCGGACGATGGAGTTCGATGCCGACCGGAAGGGGACATCTATCACGAGGAGAGATGATCCCAGGATTACCAAGGTCGGACGACTGCTTCGCCGTACGAAACTCGACGAGTTGCCCCAATTCTGGAATGTACTCGCCGGACATATGAGTATTGTGGGACCCCGTCCCGACGTGCCGGAGATCGTGGAAACGTACTCGCCGGAAATGAAGAGAATTCTTCACGTACGACCCGGTATCACGAGTATCGCATCTATCTATCTCAGAAGGGAAGAAGCGCTGCTGGCTTCGACTGGCGACCCAGATCGTCTCTACATCGATGTTATCGTACCCGCCAAAGTACGATTGGCCATGAGGCACGTTGATAAACAATCGTTCATCTATGATTGTGGTATTCTTCTGCGAACACTCTGCGTATGCGTTCTTCCGTTCATTTCGACGAGATCGGAACGGGAGTTCTTGAGTATGCTGAAGAAGCAGCTCCACCAAAACCAGACCGTCGAGTCATCGAAAAAAACAACGCCCCCGATGGAGTCCTCATAATCCGATGACCGAGCGAGGGCACATGCATCCACACTTCAGCGACGCATCGTATACGGCCATAGGCTTAGACCTCGTCGTCCTTCTCCCCAGACGCTCCAATGAATCCTCGCAATACGATCCATGTACCGATAATAGAACGTTCTAAGAATCCATCGTCTGATATATTGTCTGTAAATCGGCTATCACGAGCAATCATTTTTATTTCTATATCGAGGCACATCTTGATTTTTCTTGTTTTAGAGTGTATATTTAATCGA
>CAZTKR010000483.1:0-2279 GCA_964614115.1 uncultured bacterium
TACTGAATTTATGAGTTTTTTTTGCCTGGCCTTTCCTTTTCACCAAATAAACTCGGCCTTTCTCTTGTATAAAATCAATTTCAACAGCAGGAGTTATGCCCAGTTTTTCGCGGATTTCCTGCGGAATTGTAACTTGGCCTTTAATTGTAACTCTCATGATTGCACCTTCGGTAACCTGTAATACCGGTAATAGTAATACTGCTCATACTTGTTGTCAATCATGAATCATCTGCTGCATCGAAAATGCTGCGAGAAGATAAGCTGTACCCCTTGGGCGCGGCAGATGCTCCTTTCTGCATCTGACGTGCCAATGGGGCGGAGCGAAGCGGAGTCCCGACCACCGGGAGGGATGCCAGCTTCATTGCGCGGATAGTCGGCGCCTTCGGGCGCGGGCCTTTGCGATCCGCTGCAAGAGCACCGTTATACTGCCTTCAGAGTTCATGATTCCGGCAAAGATCTTGGTCTCTGTAATCTTTTCACAGATGCAGCCGCAAGTCTTGCCACCCAACGCTGGATAAACTCTTCAGTATACTCGCCATCGATGGGCCTAGGTGGGGCGGCATGTTGCACTGTATGTGCCACCGGGGATGCTGCATAATCTGCGTCCTGCAGCTCTGAAAGCTGAGAAACTCCAAAGGGCGCATATTGGCCTCTTCTTCCACTCAATTGAAAATAGGGGACTTCCCACCAACGGTATTCACCACTTGTAAACTCACCGAACCAAAGGTTTGCTGAACGCCCTCTATAATACTCTGAATCCTGTTCCAGAAGTATCAATGCCCCGCAGACAATGTCTTTCTTCGCGTTTAAAAAGACCTCCTTTATAAGAAGTGGGAACGGTATCTCAATTCTCAATTCTCCGCTCCCAAGTTCAATCCCTCTTTGTGATAAGCGTCTCGCAACCGGGGCGTCAGATTCTATGGCCTCGAACATCATCTCCAGGATGACGTCTAAGGATCTTACTGCATCTTTGGCCAATTCACGTCTTTTTTCTTCTTCCGTTCGTTTACGCGAAAACTCAGCTTCTTTTTTTGCCTCTTCTGCCGCAATAGTTGCTCCAGCTGCCGCCAGAGGACTATTGGGCGAGGAATTATTTGCTGATATTCCGGCAAGCTGCTTCATTACCGAGTCAACCGACGGTCTGGCGCTTGGGTTCTTGCTCAAGCACAAAGATACCAATTGTTGCATCCTGGGAGAGGCCTTGATTCGTGGAGGGTCTTCGTTTAGATGGCGTTGACGCAGCTCACCAGATGTAAAAGGTGGATGGCCAGTAATCAACGCGAACGATATGCAGCCAAAGGCATACACATCTGTTGCTTTAGTTGCCCTCTCTAGTCTCCACTGCTCGGGCGCTGCGTATAATGGTGAAAGACACTCTTTCAAGGTATTAAGTGATGTGGATTTCTCGACAAATCTTGCGATCCCAAAATCTGAAAGCTTCCATCTGTTTTCATGATATAGAACATTGCCAGGCTTAAGGTCTCGATGAACGATTTCCTTAGCCTCATTAAGTCCTTGCGCAATATCCGATAATATCTTCACGGCATCGTTTTCAGAAATAGGCCCTTTATCAAGTAGTTGCTGGAGAGAGCATTCAGCCTTAGCCATTACCACAAAGTAATCCATAGTCTCGGCGTCAATGCCGGAGTCATAGAAAGGTATGACGTGGGGCAGGATTTTCCCTTCAAGTTCTTCAGAAATAACAAGTTCCCGGTTTCCTGCGGAAGCTGAAGATATGTGGAGCTTCTTAATAGCAAACTCTTTCCCGTCTTCGTCCCGTCCGAGAAAAACTGCACCAAAACCACCAGGAGGGCCAAGCATAGCCGAAGGATCATATGCCCAAGATGCTTTCCGTAATCTAATTCTCTGCATCATAGCCTCCGATAGGACCCAATATGTGGTTCAGTATAATGGGCTAATCAGCCGCGCGTCTTTTTGCGTCGGCTGAATTAGCGAGGTTAGATCATCTTGTCTATATCAAAGCCAAGGCCCCACGCGCGCAATATTGCAGAAAAGGCCTCGTTCTTATTATTGGTCATATCGACCATCTGAAAAACTCCTAAAGTCCATGACAATTCCTCATATTCACATGCTTCGATTATGACCGGAATAATATGATTATCGTATTGGCTGTGGTTTAGCGCGTAAGCGAGTTCCATTTTAACCCACTTCGAATTGACAGAATCGTTGGATAAGAGGACCATAAACCAATCACAACGTCTAAGAGCATTTCCTATTTCGTCTTGCCATTGTTGCGCCGTTATAATGTTAGTCGGGCT
>CAZTKR010000484.1:0-2275 GCA_964614115.1 uncultured bacterium
AGGCAGCATGTTTGAAAAAACTGGAAGAGAAAGCGCCCGTTATCCGAAAAATCATCGATGACTTCGAGGCCGAGCTCATCGATTAGTCGGAGGAGATTGTACGCATGGCAAAATTCAACATGGCAGAACAGTTTAACTTACTCCAAAAAGTTCAGAAAGAGATGGCAAAGCTTCAGGACGAATTGGAGGATATGACCGTCGAGGGAACAGCCGGTGGCGGTATGGTCACGGTCGAAGCCAACGGCAAGCAGAAGATACTTTCCGTGAAGATCGACCCTGAAGTGGTCGTTCCCGACGATGTCGAGATGCTGGAGGATCTCATCGCTGCTGCCACAAATCAGGCACTGGACCGATCCAGGGAGCTGGCCCAGGAAGAGATGCAGAAAATTGCGGGCGGCGTATTGGGGAATCTTCCCGGCGGACTGAAGATTCCGGGTTTGGGTTTGTAACGAGAGGCGCTGTGAAGTACTCATCACAGACACTGGAAAGGTTGATTCAGGCCTTCTCAAGGCTGCCGGGTATCGGCGAGAAATCTGCCCAGCGCATGGCTCTCTACCTTCTGCAGGAAGGGAGGGAGGAAAGTGAAGCGCTGGCAAAAGCAATCCTGGATCTCAAAGAAAAAGTGGGCACGTGCTCCATGTGTTTCAACCTGACGGAAGAGGACCCGTGCGCCCTTTGCCGGGATACACAACGTGACCATCGAACGCTCTGTGTTGTGGAGGAATCCAAAGACCTTCTGGCCATCGAAAGGACGGGGGGATATCGTGGCCTGTATCACGTGCTGGGGGGTGTGCTATCGCCCTTGGATGGTGTGGGCATAGAGGACCTCCACATCAAAGAATTACTGACTCGCGTGGAGTCGGGGCGAGTCGATGAGGTCATTCTGGCTACGAATCCAACGGTCGAAGGAGAGATGACCGCGGCTCAGCTGAATGACCTGCTTAAGCACAAGGGGATCAGAGTCAGTCGTATTGCCAGGGGTATACCTTTTGGTGGAGCCTTGGAATTTAACGATGCTGTCACTGTTGCCAAGGCCATCGAAGGGAGAGTCGATGTATCCTAAAATGGAAAAAGAGACGTTAGTTACCTCTAAACAGTAGGATTTGTAGGATTATGAATCTCCCGACTCAATTGACGTTATTACGGATTCTTCTATCACCCGTTTTTGTCTTTTTACTTTTCGTCGATAGTGCATTGTCGAGAATATGTGCTTTTTTCGTTTTTTCTATAGCCACGCTAACGGATTGGTACGACGGATACACGGCCCGCAAATTCGGGGATGTCTCGATGTGGG
This sequence comes from uncultured bacterium, assembly GCA_964614115.1. Taxonomy (GTDB): domain Bacteria; phylum Zhuqueibacterota; class QNDG01; order QNDG01; family DSAB01; genus CAZTKR01. Next base: position 1,295 of record CAZTKR010000484.1, read on the forward strand.
GGAAGTTCCTCGATCCTCTGGCCGATAAGATACTCGTCTCCTCCGGGTTTATCAGTTTCAGCATCATGGGATATGTCGAGGCGTGGATGGTTTTGATCATCGTCGTGAGAGATTTCCTGATCACGGGTTTTCGGTCGTACGCGATAATCAAGGGTGAGCCCATCTCGACGAGCATGCTGGCTAAAGCAAAAACGTTCGGGCAGTTTGGCATACTCTACTTTATTTTCCTGTTTCATTTGTTCACCGGGGGAATCCAGGACGGAAAGGTGGAGGGCATATTCCAAACCATCGAGGATCTGGATATCATTCTCATCCTGATGTACGCGATTACGATTCTGACCGTTCTTTCGGGTATTGTGTATTTTATTGAAAATCGGTCTCATCTTTGGAAGATGGCCGGTGACATCTACCGAATTTTCACTCCTTCAGATATTTAACGATTGGCCCCTGATCCGTGAAGCACCTGTCTCGTTGTATAGCCACCAGTTTTTATTCGGGATATTCTCCAATTGCCCCAGGGACGGTTGGGAGTTTGTTGGGCTTGCTCCTTTTCATGTTCCTTCCCGGAATGAGGGGGCATGCACTTCTGTTGCTGATCGGTGTTGTTTTTATAATTGGTGTGTGGGCGGCTACGGAAGTCGAGAAGACGGACGGTCATGACGCATCCATCATCAACGTCGATGAAGTCGTCGGGATGTGGATTTCCCTCCTTTACCTTCCCAATGGTATGTCTTGGATCTGGTGGGCAGGCGCTTTTTTTATTTTTCGAGGATTTGACATATTCAAGCCGTTTCCGGTGGGATGGTCTCAGAATCTTCCCAGGGGTTGGGGTGTGATGATAGACGATGTCTTGGCCGGATGTTATACAAACCTGATGCTCCGCTTGTTGTATATAATCATTGTTCGATAATGCAGGTCATACGCGCAGAAATCATTTCGGTAGGGGACGAACTGCTTACCGGGATGTCAGTAAACACCAAT
>CAZTKR010000485.1:0-2262 GCA_964614115.1 uncultured bacterium
GCCAAGCGGCGTGCAAGGCACGAGTTGTTTTTTTCCCTGTAACAGACGGCCCATGTTGACATCAGTCAATCCATCAACATCTTTTTCGGGCGGTATTTTGGATAGCATTTTTTCTTTATTTAGATGCCTGGGAAGAGGAAGTTGGACCAGGATTCCATGGACGCTGTCATCATCAGCCAGTAATGTGATCTGTTCCTCCAGTGCGTGTTGGGAAATATTTTCATCCAGGGCGAGGTGTCTTGATTTTATGCCTGCCGCGTTGGCTTCGCGATGTTTCATTCCTACATACAATTGGCTGGCGGGATTGTTTCCGACAATGACGGTGGCCAGGGTGATTGTTGTGTTTGGGAAATGCGCCAGATGTGTTTTGATTTTGTTGCGGATATCTAACGCAACTTTTTTACCATCAATGATCAATGTTCGAGTCTCAATATTCAATCGGCGTGCAGGCCGAAATAAAAAAGGCCAGCTGATTCTAATCTAACTGGCCTTGTATACAACAATACTTGGTTTACTCTTTTGGCTGTTTGCTCGGATCGAGATAGATGAAACTTTTACCAAGTCGTCCGTTGTAGTTTCCTGCCGAAATCATTAGTAAGCCGTCAGTTTCTTTTGAAGCCTGAATTGCTGCCTGAGTGGCTTCAATAATGCAATTCATATCACGGCCATTCATGATGATTTCCATGACAGAGTTAACACCTTCCGGAAGACCGTGTTCAACGTCCGGATGGTCCTGTAACAATGGACAGAATTTTTCGTAAGTGCTTGCGATAGTGAAATCATAGTTGCTGCCGGCCTTGGAGCCGCTACCTGCAATTCCGCCCGGGAATGTTGTGATTACGCCGTCGACGGGGAGTATGGCTTCCACCCCTTTTTCTGCCGCTTCCAGTGCCGAGTCGACATCTTTGCCAAAAAACCACAGGTTCCCACCCATCAGACCATCGGCACGACCGAGTCGACGATCCAGTACAAATTCTCCACCTAGAATTGGAATCCACCACATCTTGCGACCATAACGTTCTATGCGTTTTTGGAAACCGTTACCAAAATAGGCAACTTTACGACCCATGTGATAGTACTCATCCGAATCGATCATGTTGAAACATGAGGCAGTTGGGCAGGTCATTACGTTCTGGCTGATTCTGACCAGGGCAGCGCGCTCCAGCGCCTCTACGCGGTCCTTGCGAAAACGCGGAACATGAAGCTGCACTAACGCGCCGGGCCGGCCATCCGGAGTTTTAAAGCTTTCATCCCCGCCGGGTCCGACATAGCGGTCCAGGCCTGCTTCACAATCACACAATATGGAGCTGGAGGCATTGCCAGTCGCTGCATTGACGGCATGCTCGACCCATTTGCGGTCTTTGGCGGTAATCAGAAATTCTGTATACAGACTTTTAAAAGCTTCTGCATACGTATCATCAATAATTGCGGTCATTAGTCTCTTCCTTTGCCTTCGTAAACGGCGTCTTCTGTGACTACTTTATCCATATACACATCATGAGGTGCGACGAGGACATTGTCGAACAACTGTGATTCATAGCAAAGGGCAATAAGTGGCGCATCCGGGCGGACTTTTTCCAGCAATCGGTCATAGTATCCCTGCCCGTTGCCCATTCTTCCGCCATTTCTGTCAAAACCAACACCAGGAACCAGCACCAGATCCAGATCTTCTGGCTGAACCTCTTTAGCCGGGTTGCCCCACATTTCTTTGGGGGGTTCCAGGATGTTCCATTTGCCAACAACCATTTCTTCGAGGCTTTCCATCCACCAGAGTCCAAGTTTATTTTCCCCTTTTTCATCAACAGTACAGTAGGGCACAATGATTTTCTTCTCACCCTTGGCCACTTCCTCAAGCAGCTCAGGCTTGGTACGTGTTTCTGATCGGCAGTCGATGTACCACATCACGCAGTTGGCATTTTGATACTCTGGCAACTCCATGAACCGCTTGACAGCCCTGGCACTCACTTCATCCTTGTCTTCCTGTGCGTTGCGACGGTCGTAGGCTTCACGACGCATTTTATTCTTGCGCTCCATGATGGCTTCTAATTCTTCTGGTGTCAGTGACATTCAGCTGCTCCTTGTATATGTATGAAAAACTGCACGATAAAAAGGGGCTAAATCCTAAACCATTCCGTGGATAGTTCCAACGGATATCGTCGATAAATCGTGCAAATCGGTACGTCGAATTGATTATTAGTGGTTTTTTATGTGTGTTTCGTCAGTTTTGGGACTGGCAGAAAACCGGACGCGGATAATTTATAC
>CAZTKR010000486.1:0-2255 GCA_964614115.1 uncultured bacterium
TATCGCCAAACTTTTTAGGAGGCCTTACGGTGTGGACATGAAAACCCGATACGGCCTCCAACTGGTTGACCGTATTGGAGACGATCTTTTTGCGAGTTTCCTTGGACTTGGGTACGACGACGATGACCTTGAAATCGATGAATAGATCGGTGGTATGGCCCACACTGTGGTAGACTTGGGTTTTCTTGGTGTGCTGTGCTTCTCGAACAAGCAGAGGAATGATGGCGCGTGCGTACTGTTCAAACCCACCGATGGACTCGATCCACTGGGCACGGTCCCGCCGTTTGTTCAGTACCATCGTGTCGAAGGCTTTGCGTAGACGTTTCTGCTCGAGTTCACTCAATGGATGACGGGACGAATCGACGAATTCGATTCGGAAGAGAGAGATCCCGTGCATTGTCGTGAATTCACGGTTGTGCTTTAATAAAAAATGCGGGACTGTCAATTCGATGGTTTTCAGACAATCATCGAGATGAAGCAGATGGGCAGGACCGGCCAGGGTGACTCCCGTGAATTCACCTTCCTTCTTGGTTTTAAAATTTTCGATGTGGAGTTGAATCGTTGTTCCGGTTTCATGTGCCTTTTTGATGAATGTATAATTACGTATGATTTGTACTGCGATGTTTTTCACGTCTCTGTTTTCGATGTAGTCACGAGATCGAGCAGCGAAATACTTGACAGCTTCTCCATCCATTCCGATGATTTGTTCCAAGTCTTTCCCATGATACATTTGCTCGATATGGGCAATAACCAGGCTGTAGATCTCCAGTTTACGGATTTCTTCGGATAGAAGAACGGTTTTCGCTCGCGTACCCAAAGCGGCTTGATGAATTTTAGACAGGATGATCTTGGATTGTTCACGAAGTTTCCCATGGGATTGGTCCTCATCGGTCTTCACACCGATGAGAACGATGCCCAAATTCTCGTTCTGACGGTTCAATGATATGCCTTTGATGAAGTAAATATTCCAGCCCATTTCGTGAACAACACCTGCACAGGAGTCGAACAATCCCGGCCAGTCTACACTGAGGATGCCGAATGTCGTCACGCAAATACCCCCTTGGATTCGGCAGGCTTCGGAGGTGACCTCGATGATTTTCTCCTCTCTCCGGGACTCCCATTCGTTCAGGAGTTTGATCAATAAGGCACGCTGTTCAATGAGAGGAAAGTACTGTTGAGCGAGGTGTATATCATCGAGGAATCTACAAATCTCTTCCTGGGACATGGAAACGTCGTATTTCGTGAGGGCCTGTTGTATTTCCGCGACATGCGATTTCATGACTCGCTGCTCCCGGGATGAAACACTATTTTAAAACCAAAGATAAGAAAAAAAAAGGTAGAGTTCAATAGAAAGCGAAAAAAAGGACGATTATACTATCGTTCTTAAAAAATTACTAACATACTAAATAAATGAGACTTATCCCCAAAGTGTCCGCATCAAATCTAGATAATCGGATATGAGTCGTGTGATGAGAAATTTTTTTCGTACCACTTCTTTACCCTTTTCTCCCATTTCTTTTGCCATGTCGGGGTGTTTCAGGATATCGACTATTTTATCAGCGAAGCCCTTGAGATCCGTGGGTTCCAGCAAGAATCCATTCACACCGTTTTGAATCTGAAGAGGGATACCACCGATGTTGGAGGCAACGACCGGCTTGCCCTTCCATAGGGCCTCGGTCACCGTGAGTCCGAAACCTTCTTTCAGTGATTTCTGGATCACGACGTCGGAAACCCGCTGGATGACATTCACCAGAAGGTTGTTTTCCACCGTAATCGGGATGACATCGAAGGTTCGTATAAGCTGCTTGGCCTTCTCCTTGACTTGTTCGTAAATCTCCAATCCCTCGGGATCATCCATGGCCATGTTTCCGCAGAGGATCAATCGACAATCGACCTGTTCTCTGACCATCTTGAATACTTCCAGTACACCCAGGGGATCCTTCCATTTATCGAATCGCGATATCTGAGTGATGATGGGCTTGTCCGTCGGTATATCGAAGCGCTTCAGCGTCCTGGGAATTGTACCGTCGTTGATCTGGATATTTTTTGGTGTAAAAGGATCGATGGCAGGTGGGATGATACGATGATCCAACGGTAAGTCTTCCTTCTTGTATAATTCATTGGATACGATTATCGTATCGTACTTTAACAGAAATGTCTTGAAATAATTCCACAGTTCGATCTCGGGGTGAGAGAGGTCTACATGACAGCGCCAGATCCATGGCCCGCGCTTTCGGAAATGATTGATCATCGGA
>CAZTKR010000487.1:0-2250 GCA_964614115.1 uncultured bacterium
TCGCCTACGGATTCGTCACCGAGCAGTCCATTGGAAAGCTTTTTATCGCAGGTATTATCCCGGGTATTATCCTAGGGATTACTCTTATGGTGGTCTCCTATTTGGTTGCCCGCCGTAAAAATATGCGAAGTAGCGAAAAGACGACTTGGGGAGAAAAATGGACGGCATTTCGGGAAGCCGTCTGGAGCCTATGTCTACCAGTAATAATTATCGGCGGCATTTATGGACTTCCCGAATTTCGTTTCGGCCCCCTTCATTATGGGGGAGGCGCCATATTCACCCCCACAGAGGCTGCAGCTGTGGCCGTGGCTTTGGCGCTTTTTGTGGGGATCTTCATCCACAGGGAAATCAAATGGAGGGATATTCCTCAGATACTCTACCGATCCAGCGGCACTATTGCCATGCTGCTCATGATCATCACCAACGCGATACTCTTCGGATTTATCCTTACCAGTGAAGAGATCCCTTTGATCATTGCCGAGTGGATTGTGAAACACGATCTTTCACCATGGCTGTTTCTGTTGGCCGTCAACATTGCACTCTTTTTTGCTGGTGACTTTCTCGATGCATATGCAGTCGTTATGATCTTTGTGCCTGTACTTTTTCCAGCTGCTATGAGGCTGGGCATCGATCCGATCCATCTTGGGATAGTGGTGGTGGTTAATATGGAGATGGGGTTGATCACACCGCCAATCGGTATCGATCTCTATGTAGCCAGCGGCATATCCGGAATGCCGCTTTACGATGTCATGCGAGCGGCTGCGCCCTGGATTTTGGTAGTCGTGGCGGTGTTGTTGCTTGTGACCTATGTTCCGGCGCTGAGTCTTTTTCTGCCGAATCTTCTTTACGGCTAAGTAGTTGTAACCCTTAAATATTTCGCCCTGCCCTCAAGAGACGTATTGATAAGAAATTATTTCGAGCTTAAAATAGGGAAAATTTCAGATTATGTAGCCATATAGGGCGAAGCCAGGAGGTTGCCATGGCATACAGAATAGCCATCATTCCCGGAGACGGAATTGGCAGAGAGGTTGTACCCGAAGGGGTTCGAACGTTAGAAACGCTGGCGGTAAAATACGGTTTCGATGTTTCTTTTACGTCGTTTCCATACTCATGCCAATACTATATCGAGCACGGCGTCATGATGCCGCCTGATGCACTGGATCAGCTCAAATCATTTGACGCCATTCTTTTGGGCGCCGTAGGGGAACCCGGCGTTCCAGATCATGTCTCTCTTTGGGGCCTTCTATTACCGATTCGTCGATCTTTTGACCAGTATGCCAACGTTCGCCCGGTCCGACTGCTGCCAGGGATTCATAGCCCATTGGCCAATCGAAGGAATGAGGATATCGATTTTGTGGTCGTTCGAGAAAATACTGAGGGTGAATATTCCGAGATCGGAGGTAGGCTGTTTTCTGGCACGGAGAGGGAAATAGTCATTCAGGAAACCCTTTTTTCCAAAAAAGGGGTGGACCGTATTATACGATTTGCCTTTGAATTAGCCCAACAACGTGAATCCAAACATCTGACCTCAGCCACAAAATCAAACGGCATTCGATATACCATGCCCTTCTGGGATGAGAGATTCCAGGCCATCGCAAAAGAATTTAAAAACATTCGCACCGATCAGTATCATATCGACATTCTCACTGCGAATTTTGTTACGCACCCCGATTGGTTTGACGTGATCGTGGGCAGCAACCTTTTCGGAGATATCCTTTCCGACCTGGGACCTGCATTGGCCGGCAGTATCGGCATAGCCCCATCGGCAAATTTGAACCCTGAACGCAAACACCCGTCCATGTTTGAACCGGTCCACGGTTCAGCCCCGGATATTGCCGGAAAGGGTATAGCCAATCCAATCGCCACCCTGTGGTCTGTCCAGATGATGCTGGATTTCCTTGGGGAAAAACAGGCTGCCGAAGCATTAATGGGCGCCATAGAAACTACAACAGACAAGGGTATCTTCACCAAAGATCTAGGAGGTAAAGTATCAACTGTGGATGTTACAAATCATGTTATAAAAGAGATCAACGATAGGTAAGGAGGAATTCGTGCATATTATGGGCATCCGGGAAAAACGGTTTCAATTGCCTCTTCAATAAAAAATGCCTACATTGATTTTAACAAAATGACCGTGTCAGTCATTGCCATTAGCACCGATGTTATCAGGGATGGGGAATCGGTTATAGGGTATGGGCTCAACTCAAACGGTCGTTATGTACAAAGCAGTTTGTTGCGCGTTCGGTTTAT
>CAZTKR010000488.1:0-2234 GCA_964614115.1 uncultured bacterium
GAACTCTGCCAGAGGTCAGGACTGAATAGCTCCAAGATGTTCGACCTCTACTTCAAGGCCCATATCGAACACATGCGGAGTCTGCGTTCGCTGGCACTCTTTTATCAGTTAACAGAAGGATAGGAAGGCTTCAAAAGGCTGTTCTTACGACTTTTGATCAACCATTTCATTCATTCTATTATATCGAAGGCATAGTATAAAATTAAAATAGGGCAGGGGATGTTCCCTGCCCTATGATATATTTTATTCTGTCGGTCGTCTTTAAAAGTAGAAATTCAGTACAACAGCTACATAACTCTGTTTCAACGAGGCTGAGACCTCTGTTTGTAACTCGTCAGCCAAGTCGCCCATATCTTCGATATCGAGTTCTGCACCGTAGAAATGCATTTTAATGCCATACTCTCCGCCGATGCTAAAGTAATCGCTCACGGCATACTCTGCACCAAAACCGAATTTAAGTCCCCAGAATCCGAGAAGGTCTTTAATAAAATCCTCGCCTTCTTCCCCGAGAGCGTCCTCACCACCTACTTCGAATTTGACTGAGGGAAACGATTTGAAGAAACTTCCGAACACGTACGGTTTGGCTTCCCGGGTCGTCGACAGGAAAAACTTCGCACCGATATAAGGAATGAACATGCTCGCACCAATATCCATTTCCATATCCCCCTGCCCGAGGCCTAAATCAACGGCCTCCAGGTCGATAGGCGGCATATCGAAACTTAAACTGATGGACTGGTAATCGATGCCGATAAATGGCTGTAATGCTCCAGAACCGAGGCTGAACTGGGCTGCCTGAAGTTCCGGGCCGGCCTTTACGGAAAAACCAATAGAGGTCTGGGCCAAGGAAAGCATGGGCAGAGCAAGAACTCCCATGATGACGATAACACCTATCATCTTTTTCATAACGTCCTCCTTCTCTTTCATTTTTTACGTATTAAGAAGCAGAATTTAATATCCTTCTTGAACGAATCCTCTTTTTTTATGTAATATCACCTCCTTCCCCAATGATCCTGTCTATATAGCATGTGTCAATTTTTCATCCGTACCCTTTGTTCAGTATGATTGTTTTTATGAAGACATTTTTACATGTCTCGATGCACAGGGGCAGAATTAGCGTGTTATAAAAGTTGAGCCATGATGTACGTTACTGATACGATTTTTCGGTTGACAGGTTGCATGCGATCCTCTCTGGAATGTTAGGTACTCGTTGTATAAGATACTACTTTTCATCCTTATTTTCAACTCCCTTATCCGACTCGCTGATATTTTTTATCTGTATTTCGGATCATCAATATACCGGACATATGCGTACGCTCCGGGTTTTTTGGGAGTAGTTCTCTGTTTCAATTGCGAGTATTCGGACTTTTAGATTATAGTCAGACAGTCATGACGTGTTATAGAGGCGGATTCAAAGAAGTATTAAATTATCGTGTCCTCATGGCTTGTTCTGTGTGAAGCGAGATTCCATAGACCCAGATCCAGACAGAGATTGCACATCTTCGGTTCAAGGTAAGAGAAGATCCGCCTGGGTGTTAGTCCTTCGTATGGCATATAAATATTTACTCGCTCATTTCCTTCGATGTCGATTTTGCATTCACATCCGCTCACGGTTGGGTAAAAGTCCACCCATCGGTACGTTATAAACGTACGCTCGAGGGATTATCAGCTCTCCAAATTATAATCATCCTGGGAATGAGAGTCAAGGAAAAAATCGAATGGAATATGTATTGTGGATCGGGTTTGTCTACGAATCGCCCTCATATTAAGCCTGGGCTTTTCGTCATAATCCGTATGACGCGGCGTTCCTGAGTATCCGTTCGACATCGCAGCGGTATAAAAAGTCGGACATTCAAGCATCACCCTGTATTTCAGAGTGAGTCTGTCTGTACCGTATCCATCGTAGATGAATCCATATCACGTTCCGTGATGGATAGAGTAGCGATACCGAAAAACATGCTGTCCTCCAGGATGTTGCGGCCTATTTTATAAATCTGTGCAGAATCCAGGACGGCCAGCCTATGATCCGTGAGTAGTGAGCTCTGGGAGTGTCGGTAGGCTGCTTTCCGATTCATCGAAGGCGGCGCGTCTGAAGGGCGTCGTCCGTGAATGATGGAAAACGTGATGGCGAGTATAATCAGGCCGAAGGCAGCCTGGTATGCGGGAACTCTTAACTTCAAGAGGTCCTGGAATCGCTTGTTTACCGTGGCTCTGGACGGTGGTCTCAGGGATTTCAA
>CAZTKR010000489.1:0-2217 GCA_964614115.1 uncultured bacterium
GAGGTCTCCACCCTTTTGCCTTCCAGAAGACTCAGGGTCTTTATAATCTTCGATCGGGTATCTTTCGGGTGTATGTAATCCTGACCGGTCATAGCCTCCCATACGTTTTCTACCGCCCCTTCCTTTTTGAACTGTGCGACCCTCTTCTTGTATTCTTTCTTGGGATCATCCGCCTCAGCAATTTCTTTTCTATAGATGATCGATACTGCACCTTCAGGGTGCATAAGCAAGACTTCAGCTGTGGGCCACAATATTCCAAAATCTCCGCCTAAATTATTACCTGGCATGCCGAGATTCCCTCCACCATAGCATTTCCTCAAATACACCTGTATCTGCGGGGTGGTGGCTACGCTGTTCGAAAAGACTGCCTTGGCGCCATGTCTAATAATGCCCTTTCGTTCCTGTTCAATGTCAGGAAGGAATGCAGGCGTGTCAGCCAAATACACCAACGGGATATTGAACGCGTCACAAAATCGAACAAAACGGGCCAATTTATCGGCAGAGTCCACATCAAGACATCCCCCAATTATCCAAGGGTTATTGGCAATAATTCCTGCAGACGTCCGGCCAAATCGGGCAAAGCCCACCACCAGATTGGTGGCCCAACCACCTCTTATCTCAAAAAACCGTCCGTTATCGGCTATGGCAGTAATCACATCCTGCATGCGATATGGCTTCTTGCTGTCTCCGGGCACAATGTCAACGAGTTCGGGCACCTCCCGGTTGACATCATCTCCATTGTCAACGAGTGGTGCAGTGACTTTATTGTTTGAGGGCAAGAAGCCCAATAGATCCTTAGCCGCTTGGATGCATTCTTCATCGCTATCAGCAAGCACATCGCAACACCCGGTTTTTTTGAAGTGCGTTGTCGCGCCTCCCATTTCATCCAGACTAACTCCTTCGGGAGGTGGGGATACGCACGCATAGCTACTGTCACGAACCATGAACACAAAATCAGCAAGCTGTGCAGAGATTGCTGCGGCCCCTTTGCAAGGCCCCATGATCAGCGATATCTGAGGAATTATCCCGGATACCATTGTTTGTATATTCATTATCCTGTCATAGGAGTAATTAGTGGGAGTTGTAATCATGTCCTCAACCCTTATGCCTTCAGAGTCAATCATCCCGATGCAAGGAATCCTCGCCTTCACCGCACGTTCGATTAACGTTACAATCTTACCCGCATGGATAATCCCCACTCTGCCACCAAAGACCATTGCATCTTGAGCCCAAACACAGATGGGCCGACCATTTACATGGCCGTATCCGGATAAAAGACCATCCCCCCGCCTGGATTCTTTATCTTTAGGAAAACCAGTTTCTATCGGTTTTGCAAACAACTCGATTTCATAAAATGTTCCTGGATCTAATAACTTCTCCACCCTCTCCCTGGCGGTTAACTTACCGAGTCGATGGCGAGACTCAATTGCCTCAAGATTTATCCCTGACAGCAAATCCGTTCTCATCTTTTCGATGTTCTTTATCTTTTCCTGCATGATTTGATCTTTCATAATGTCTCACTGCTTCTCATTTAAACATAACGGTCTCTTCAATATCTTTTCGCCAGCGACCTTTCGACGATCATTTTTGTATATGGCTTACACCGTCAAAAATCTGATTAACCTTAGCATCACGCATACGTTTGGCAATCAGATACTCATTCATTTGAATTGCTTTTCTGATACATATTTCTTACGCGTGGAACGGTTCAGATTGGCAATGTTTTTCAACGTTTCTTCAATAAAAACATTTTTAGTGTCGACCGGTGCCATCATTGCCCAATACGGATAGCCTACTTGAAGTACGGGGCAGCACAGTAATGATCAAAGTGGGAATGTAAGATTAAAATACCCATGATGCGACTGCGTTCTGTTCCAAATCAGTCTAGTTGCTTTTCCAACTTGGGGCTTATATAAGGCATGCCATCACCCATTAATAGATACAGTTCGTCGTTTAAGTCATACAGATTATTTTATCGCTTAGAAATATGAAGTGATCTGAAATAGGACCTTGTTCCCTCACCATAATCGGATTGTCTTCTTTCTACATTCCCTTAAACTCGGGCTTTCGCTTTTCCATGAACGCAGCTATACCTTCCTTTGAATCCTCTGTGCTGAAACATTGACAGGCACACTGGATCTCCAGCCTTCTCGCATTGTCTAAGGGGAGATCATAACCGAAATTGATGGCGTACTTTACCATCTTCATGGCAAAGGC
>CAZTKR010000490.1:0-2204 GCA_964614115.1 uncultured bacterium
AATATATAATCCGCTTGCAACTTTACATCCATATTCATTTTTACCGTTCCATATAATATTATAAGATCCTGCATTTAATTCCTGATTAACAAGTGTTTTAACTTTCTGACCGAGAATATTGTACAGTACGATCTGGACCTTGCCAGCCTCCGGTAATTGATATCTTATGGTTGTAGTCGTATTAAATGGATTGGGATAATTCTGATTAAGAGAAAATGATTCAGGTATATATTCATGTGATTCGGTCGTATCAACGGGTAATATGATATGTGATGGATAATTCTACGATCGGTATACCTTCTGAGTAGTAATTTGATAGTCACTCTCAGTCGCCTCCATGATATTCACAAACGTCTGGGGATTCCTGTCAATCAGGGGAAACCATGTGCTCTGAACCTGTATCATAATCCTGTGACCTGCAAGAAAGCAATGATTCCGGCTATTGAAATCAATTGTAAACTCGGTTATTTCGCCAGATGTAAGAGGTGTAGGTGTTTCAAAACTGTTTCTGAATTTACTACGGAACACCTAGTCCGCGATCATGAGCTGATACCCTCTCATATTTTCATCAGGATGGTTGTTAGGATAGACATCGATGAGTTTCACGATCCAATCACAATCCGTGCCCGAGGTGGACGCGAAGAGGTTTGCGATTATTCGACCGGAAATAGTCATATCTTCAACAAGGATTTCGGTTTGCCAGCTTAAAACGTCCGATCTTCCTTCAATAAAACGTTGGTCCTCAAATTTCCAGTACTTATTCGATCCTTGCCAGAATCCATTGATGGGTCTTTCTGTATAAGGAATTGGATTCATGGGATCGGATATGTAACCATCGAATTCCTGCAATCCATCCTCTTCCGGCGCGACAAATGAGAGCAACCCGTTTTCATGGAAATAGAGGTTCCTCTCTACAACATTTTCCGTGGGAGGCCATTCATCATAAGAACACCATTCATTTGCACCGGTTTGAAATGTGTGGGCCTCGGCCAGGCCGAGTGTTCCCTTGTCTTTTAGGAAGTATGCAAACCAGGGGGCTTCAATGTGTGTCCGATAGTATACACTGGGCGTGCCACCGAAATCAATGCCGAAAAGGCTGCTGCTGGTTCCTTTCCAATCTCCATGCCCCCACGGTCCGACAACGAGATAATTCAAATCTTGCGGATCATTTTTCTCAAGCGCCTCATAAATCTTCATAGAGCCATTGAAATCCTCCGCATCCCACCAGCCAGCCACGTTTAAGGTCGGAACGGTAACACCATTAAAATGGTGAGTCACTTCCAGTTGTTGCCAGTATGCATCATAATTCGGGTGGGCAATAAAATGATTCCATGTTGGTGAATTCCCGTGAAAATAATGACCATTCACATTTGAAAGCGGTCCCAAATCGAGGAACCATTCATAGACATCTTTATCAAAACTGAAGGGACTGCAATCATCAGATAGTTCCATCAAAGCGGCATACCCAAAACTGGGACTCAAACGGAAGGCGCCGTTATGAAAAAAATCGTCGCCGATGAACATATCCGAAGGCGTCCCTTGCAGTGATACTGCTTCCAATGCCGCATGAGGATGAATCAAAGCCATGGCAGCCAACCAGCCGTCATAGGATACACCCAGTATTCCCACCCGGCCATTATTGTCCGAAACATTTTCCAGCAGCCAATCTATCGTATCGTAGGTATCCGTGCCTTCATCAATCCCGCCAGGATTCGGAGGACGCATCATCAAAAATTCTCCTTCAGATTTATAACGGCCGCGAATATCCTGCACAACAAAGATGTAACCTTCCTCAACGAATCCCTGCCATCAGGGACTTCCTCCCAGTCTCCAGTAATAACCATATTGATCATGATAAAGCCCATAGGGTGTTCTCATCATCAGAAAGGGCAGAGGTTCGTAACTATTCTTTGTGATATAGATCTCTGTATTTAACCTAATTCCATCACGCATAGGAATCATAGCTTCCATTTTATTAAAAAGAGGTCTGGGATCGATGGGAAGTTGTGAATACACAGAGAACGGTGCTGATATAATGATCAAAAAGGTTATAATAATACGGGATAAATTTTTTAACTTTTTCATGGTGCTCCCATTCAAATAACCTAAATTACAATTTATTGGCGTGCATCCATTACCATCATGAACAATTGAGTAACTTGACTCTTTGAAATGCTATAATTTTCATCTGTATTTACGCGATG
>CAZTKR010000491.1:0-2187 GCA_964614115.1 uncultured bacterium
CGATTGAAATCCAGGCCGATGCCATTTTAAAGGGAACCAAGGTCGATGGTATATACAGTTCGGATCCTGTGACGAACAAGGATGCGGTTAAATTCGAGAGAACGACCTATGCCGAGGTCATCGAGAAAGAACTCGGCGTGATGGATGCCACAGCTGTAACACTCTGCCGTGAGAATCACATTCCCATCATTGTTTTCAAACTTTTAGAAATAGGTAATTTAAGAAAGATTGTCTTGGGTGAACGTATCGGAACCATCGTGGAGGGTGATACCAATGATTAAAGAAGTGGTTCAGGACGCAAGACAGCGCATGGAAAAAACCATGGCCAGTACACAATCCGAACTGGGGAAGGTGCGTACCGGGAGGGCGAACTTATCGCTCCTGGATACGGTTCGGGTGGACTATTACGGGAGTAAAGTTCCCCTGAAACAAGTGGCAAACCTGGGTGTTCCGGAGGCCCGGCTTATCACAATTCAACCCTGGGATCGGAATATGCTGGCAGAAATAGAGAAAGCCATCATGAAGGCCGATCTGGGCATTAATCCCAATAACGACGGGCATATCATCCGTCTTCCGATTCCCCCGCTGACGGAGGAAAGGCGCAAAGATTTGGTCCGTTTGATTCACCAACTGGGTGAGGAGGGAAAGGTAGCTGCGCGGAATATTCGTCGGGATGCCCTGGATCAACTGAAGAAAGCCCAGAGGGAGCATACAATTTCCGAGGATGAGGAGTATAACGGCGGGATCGATATTCAGGAATTGATCGACAATATCATTAAGAAGATCGATGAGATGATCCAGGCAAAAGAGACCGAAATTATGGAAGTGTAAATATTTTTCTTTCGATAGTTACTACGTACGCTAGTTCCTTCAATCAATAAGGCCTTCTATGTAAAGAATGGGGGGCCTTTTTCAATTTTTATATCATCGCAAAGATGACAGAATCTGATTCAGGTTATCAACGAGCTGCGTGATTTTATCTTCTCCTATCGTCAAAGGAGGATAAAACCGTAGAAGCCGTGCCGCAGGTTTGAATCCGACAAGAAATCCTCTTTCTACGAGTTGGTGATACACGCTATTCAATGAGAAATGTTCATCATCGGCCTGGAATTCCATGGCGATCATCAATCCTCGGCCACGGACTTCCTTAATGATATCATGCCGTGCCTCAAGATGCTTCAGTTCATGAATGAATCGTGTCCCCAGTCTGTGGCTTCTCTCGATCAATCCGTCCTCTCGAATAACGGTTATCGTTTCCTTGGTTATGGCGCTACCCAGGGGATCGTTCTGATGGGACTGCGCATAATGGAATCCACTGGCCCTTAACCAGTGGGCGACATGCTGGGTCATTGCGACAGCACTCACCGGATACCCGTTACCCAGTCCTTTTCCCAAGGCGATGATGTCCGGTTGAATCCCATAATGCTGGAATCCGAACCATGCGCCTGTACGTCCCAATCCTGTTGTGACCTCATCGACCACAATCAGGCCTTGTTCTTTCTTGACTCTGCTGGCCATGGCCTGGATGAGATTTTTGGGAGGGCATTTGACCAAGCCCGAGGCATTCCCCGGTTCGAATACCAGGGCACCGATACGCTCGAAAGGGATTTCCTCCAACCGGCTGCAGCGGGGATCGCATTCGCTTCTGTGGGGGCAGGTTGTGCAACCATCCCAATTAAAACAGGTCCATTCTTCGGTATTTTTTCTTCCAGCCGTTCCGTACGCTGCCAGGTATGAATCAGACAGAGTAAGGAGGAGGGATTTTCTCATGATACGCTTTGCTACCTGTACCCCAAACTCAACTGCCTCACTGCCCGAACTCAAGAAGATACACTTACCATCGGAGAACGCAACCGTTCTCAGTACCTCCACCGCAGCCTCTTCAACAATACCATGCGTGTAGCGGTAACCCAGGTGCGCGATCTGCTCGATCTGGGTTCGAATCGCTTCATTGATTCGCCCGTGATTATGTCCCAGCACGGTGCACCATACGCCGGCTTCAAAATCGATATATTTTTTTTGGTCTGAATCGTACAGGTAGAAATCTCGTCCGCGAACGATGTCTGTCTTGACGAGATCATAATCCGAGCATCTCAGGATATGATCCATGCTTCCTCCAGACTATCGAAAATCAAACAAACTATATTATGAACCTGATCGGTTACGAGGATTAACTCTATATATCGT
>CAZTKR010000492.1:0-2177 GCA_964614115.1 uncultured bacterium
CCTGGTCATATCTTCACGATGAAACACAGGTCTACGGTCGTTCTCCAGATCCATGATTGGCAACCGACCCCTCTCCCGGAGGAGTTAAACAGTTACGCACTTTGGTCGGTAACCCGTAACTTGATGACAGACGGAACCGGGAGATAGGCTGTCTGTGGCCTTTCCCACTGGGCCGAGGGGTGACATTCATGGAATCCCATCGAGATCTGTGGATTAATGCCAATCAGTGGGAATTTTAATTTTTTCTGAAGGAGATTTTTTGATTGAATGGTGGGAAGTGTACCTGCTTCTTAAGTTGGACGCCTTTTGTGGGCTGGTCTTGTCGTTCACGATCACGCTTGGTGTTTTGGCAATGGTCTCTTTAATCGTTTTTATTGTAAGTCACGACAGCTCTATGTGGTGTGCAGGAGATGTTGTGGAAAGACAGGCGACGTTCCAGAAGATGATGAGGAAAATCCTTATCTGGATTATTCCTCTATTTTTCATGTCCCTAACCGTCAATACTCTAATCCCCAATACCAAACAGGCTGCTGCCATGTGGGTAATTCCCCGACTTACGAAGTCGGAGTTTATGACGAATGAGCTCCCCAAGGAGGCCAAAGAGTTATACAGCCTTTTTAAAGCTTGGCTGATGCAGCAGGCAAAAAAGGAGTAGGGGGATGTCTGATTCTTTCATAAGCCAGGAAGAGTGGGAGAGATACGCTTATCGGGAGATACAGTACCGGGGCGATAGGAATAAGAAATTGGAACTTCAGCTCAAGAGAGCCAGAAAGAAAATACGAGAGCTCCGAAAAGAGTTGAAGTTGCTTAAAGAAGATGCATAATGGACAAGTTGCTGACGCTAAGCGTAGAGGCAGACCTTGTATGGAACCGGGTAGAGAAAGCCATCACAGTACCATGGTACGAGTGATAATCTGGATGTAGCCCGTGTCCCGTAACTTGTCTTTTAACCTTTTAAGGAGTAATACCATGGCAAACGACACAAATCCCCGAGGACAACGACGACCCCGTGACGGGCGGGGCGGCGGTACTGGTATGGGAGGTGGCCGAAGAGCCGGACGGAACCAGGGTAGCTGCAATACGGGTGGACCTGGTGGCGGTCAAGGCGGAGGCCGCGGCAGCGGCCGAGGTCGGAACGGATAAGATCAAACGCAGGGTGGGCCAGAGGTCTAAGCCATCGGTTTCATACGCCGACGATCGCGGGTTCGAATCCCGCCCCTGCTATTTTAAAAATCCCCTCACCTGAGGACGGTGGTCCTCAGAGGTCAGCACGGTTCACACATCTGTCCGTGCTGACCACCCATTCTATACACATACAAGGAGATGAGTGTAGTCATCATGGCGTGCCATTAGGGATGAGCTTGACTACAATTTTTTGTTTGTTACAATAATCAAATAAAGTAGCTCGTATGCTGTAGGGACTACATCTTACGGATCAGAACAAACCCCTCAGAATTAAAGGCCATCGGCCCAATTCTGAGTTGTTCGAAAGTCGTCAGGCATGCGACTGTAAATAAGTGCTATCGCCAGGGACGCGAGTAAAAATAAATCCCATCGCTTATGCAGCGAGGTTAAAATAAAAGCTAAGACTGGAAGACTAGGTCCTGAGGACTAAGTCTAATGAAGGTCTAAATCGTCTCTGCTACTTTTTGACGAGCTGCTATTTTTTGCCGAAGCTCCAAACCCAAGCGGGGCTTCGGCATCTTTTTTTTGAAAGGAGAGAAAGTGAAATTTTGTAAATGGCCTTTTCTTTTTGCGTTGATTCTTTTTCTTATCGTGGCTTGCGGCCGCCCCAGTTACCGGATGAGTACTGTTGTTACGACAGTCCATAAAGACTTGGGAATTACCCGGTCCGGCCCCACTATGAATGGAATTCGCCACGGCAAGTGGACCACTACAAATCATTCCAATGGGAAGAAATACCATACTTGGTATTATCAGGGTGAGCAAGTTACCGCCGCCTTTTTCAATAATTTAAAATGATTTGGATGACGATCATTTCCTTTCATTTTCCCCGCTGTGTAGGCGGGGTTTGTCTACCCGAGGATGTAATTTAATCTTCATTAAATTTTCCTTAAAAGTGGCCCCACTGTGTAGGTGGGGCTTTTTTTTACCTATTATCTATAGCTTAATTAAAGCCATTTTGGCGTTATCTTATGGGAGTACCCACTCACCTT
>CAZTKR010000493.1:0-2176 GCA_964614115.1 uncultured bacterium
CTCGATTTTATTCGTGTCTTCCTCGTCGAATCCCACCTTTTTCGCGATACCAGATACGAAATTCCGAATGAGTTCCAGGTTATCCGTTTGGCCGGGTATTTTCAATAGGTAACTCTTGACTTTTTTTTCCATTTAGAAATCCTCTAGTTCGCAACATTTTTGCGGAAAGAAAAGCATCAAGATAATCGGTATTTCTCGATGGCTTCCTCCTCTTTCTTAAAAATCTCGTAAAGAACAGGGAAGCCCAGGAGATCAAAGACTCTGAACACCTTATCATTGGGTTCAGCCAGTTTGATGTCTCCCTCTTTATTCCGAATATCCTCGATGAAACCCATGAAAACACCCAATCCCGCGCTGCTGATGTACGTTAGCTCCGCCAGGTTTACGACAATGCGCACCCGATTTTCATCGACCAGGTCTTGAAGGGCGTTTTCAAAATCAGGGGCCGTGTGCGCATCCAAGTAACCCTTCAGGTATACTATAGATACGTCATCTGCATCCTTTCGTTTCACAATAAAATCGTTCATCGATTCCTCCTACTTTCTCTTTTGTTCTTCAATCATACGATAATTCGGTACAAGAGTTTGAAAAGGATGTAAAATTTTTTAAACACTCACCATATTCTGTATCATTTTTATGGATCACGACATTTTCATTTCAACATCCGCATAGCCAGGAGGGTCACATCGTCGTGTCTGGGCACGCCACGGGTAAAATTGTCCAGCCTGCGAATAATCTCCGCCAGAATCTCCTGGGCCCCCTGACTGTGAAGATCGAGTAACGTTTCTGTCAGTACTTCCTCTCCGTATTCATCGCCTTTATCGTTCCTCGCCTCAGAAACGCCATCGGTGTAAAAGAAAACGATATCTCCTTTCTTCAGATGGAGTACTTTTTCTTGTAAAGATTTTACGAACGACGCATCGTGAGCCAGGCCCAATCCGAGACCCCGGGGTTCTATCCACTCTACTTTCTTTTGTCTGATCCAGCCCACCGGAGGATGACCCGCTCTGACGAGTTTAATCTGTTTTGCACGCGGCAACAGAACGCCATATACCATCGTGACGAACGTATCGGGCTCAAAATGATTCTTGAGAAATCCGTTCACTTCGACCAGGATCTTCTTAGGCGATGTAAAATGAGGGGCCAGGGCCTGTATCACACCCTTGAGCTCTGCCATATAGAAGGCCGCCGATGCGCCTTTCCCGGATACGTCTCCCACGACAATATCCATCCTGTCTTCACCCACGGGGATCAGATCGTAGAAATCGCCCCCGATCTCATTAGCCGTCGCACAGAATGCATCCAGTTCGATACCCTCGATTTCGGGCATGGTCTGCGGAAGAATGCGCATCTGAGCCTCGTGGGCCATGCGCAGCTCCTCCCGGTACACTTCCTGGTCGATGGTCACCTGGACGAGATGGGCGTTTTCCAAGGCCACGGCGACCTGATCGGCAAAGGACTGGAACAGGGCCCGGCTTTCCTCGACGAAACCGAACGTCTCCCGTTTGACGGCATACAGGATGCCCCGTTCCTTTCGTTGAATGAGAAGCGGTGCAGCCAGCAACGAACCGGCTTTCCGTCCCCACTTTTTAATCTCTTTTGTCTTTTTGCTCTTGTTGATGTCATTGATCAGCAGAGCCTCCTCCCCGCGCATACTCTCGGATCGGATGGCTTTTTGCACCTCATGGGGTATACGTTCGATGGCCTCGGACGTAATCCCGTGCGTCCCCGACAACTGGAACGCGGTACCTTCCTTCAGTTCCAGCCAGGTAAAATCCGCATTCACCACCTTCATGGCGAGCTCCGTTGTCTTCGTAATCAGCTCTTCTCTGTCGAAAACCGAACCGATGGTCGAGCTCAAGGTTTGAAGGGATTGAATCTCTCGTATCTTCCTGTCCAGAAGACCCGCTGATGGGAGTAAAGACAGAATCCCGATGAGGGACATTGTGGAATAGATGAGATAGACAACAAAAAGGCATCGTGTATAGGCACCGATGACGAGGCTGTAATTATGAACCGTGTTCCCCGTCATGAAAAGAACATGCAAGGCAAACGGAGCCACCAGAACAAAGTAGATGAAAAAACCGATCTTTTGCCTCTTATTCAGATAATGAATCCATTTACACCGAAATCCGTTGATAAAGGCGAGCAGGAGGACAAAAGGAAAACAGATGGT
>CAZTKR010000494.1:0-2172 GCA_964614115.1 uncultured bacterium
ATTTCTGGGGGCATTTCTGTTTTCACGATGCCGGCATCGGGGGCCGATTGTTTTTTGGATATATGGGCGGGATTGCAGGAACACAACAGACTCATAAAAACGAAGCCACACAATGAGATAAGCAGGATGAGACGGAATTTCGAATACTCCCGCACCGGATGGAAAGCCGGACGCAATGGGATGGATGGTTTTTGCATTTTACCCCCTGTCTTCATCTGAGGGCCGGTTGAATGATTATTTCC
Organism: uncultured bacterium; assembly: GCA_964614115.1. GTDB lineage: Bacteria > Zhuqueibacterota > QNDG01 > QNDG01 > DSAB01 > CAZTKR01. Next base: position 243 of record CAZTKR010000494.1, read on the forward strand.
ATCTTCGCTGCAACGCGTCTCGACATCCACAAGAACTCCTCTCTGCCCTCGTACTGCGTGCGCAGCTGACGGCAGTGCACCGGCCCCCAGGTCTCCCACCACGCCCAGTACGCATTTGATTTCTGTCGAACCCATTGTTTCATGGTCTCTCGGTCTTGATGCAGTTTTCCGCCTGCGACACCCAGGGCCATCATGCCGCCCGTCAACAGACCGCAAAGGTCTCCGCGTCCCAGTCCTCCTCCGAACGCAGCCGAGGCATGCACCCAGTTTTCCTGCATGCCCATGGCGACAAGGGATACCGAAAAAATGGCCTCGGCGCAGCTATACCTTTTATCGAAGCAGCTCTCGATGTTGTTTGCCATTGAGGATTGCTGGATGATCCCCATCTCTTCGGATGAGAACGGTTGTCCGAACGTTCGCTTCTGTTTTTCTTGGATGGGAACGGATGGAATCCGGTGTATCCAAGACCCACCCAACACCAGACAGGAAACAGAACCCATGAAACGGCGTCTTGTGAAACCGACAAACTCCCTTTCATTCATCGATCGTCTCCTTATGATTCGTTCTATTGGACCGATTGTTGGATCATGTGTGTATCGTTCTTCCATAAATAATGTAGATATCCAGAGTGGTATATGGCAAGGGTTTTTTCGGCTTTTACAAAAAAAGACGGATCATCGCATGCCGACTTACGGTATAATCCAATAGACCATCGAGCCATCTATAGATGATGATATGACATATAGCCCGCTGCCCGGTTGCTGCCGAATGACCGGAAGACTTTACCTGAAGAAGTCGGATAATTCCATAGAATACGATCACCAAATTAATCGTGTTTTAAAAAAGAGGGATATACGTTCCGATTGTCCCGCAACCATCGGGGGTGTGGGTGCAAAACGGAGTGGTTCATATCGAAAATGGATAATGTCTATGTTTATCGATTTTGCATTGTATGAAGTGTATCAACTGCTCGACATTTAATATCCTTCGGTATCGATCATTCGACCTCTCGTCGGTGGATCCCTTTGCTGAACATACGCCTCTAGTAGGATACGTGTCTTGTTGCCGTTTGGGCACCGCAGATACGTACACGATGGATAAATATAATGAGAATCCGTGGAGAAGTGGATTTTATGCTTGATTTTGTGCACAATTCGTATTATAATAATATTCTTTCCCATTGCGGAGGAAAGATTTGAATTCCTCGTATATGGGAATTGGATGATTGCCGATAAAGAGTTGGAGGCCTTTCATGGCTGAATCCAAAGATATAAAAATGGAGGATATGTTGGGCCCCCTGGAAGAGGAGCTCGAGTTTTATTTTTCGAGTTTCCTGGGGGCTTCCTACCCTTCCATTTATCGCAAAGAGCTTTGCTGGAAGCCACCGACGGATGTCTATGAAACCGAATCGGATTTTGTTGTTATCCTTGAGCTGGCACAGATGAAGGCAGAGGAGGTGGCTATCACGTTTCAGGAAGGTATCCTCTTCATCCGGGGTATACGAAAAGCCACACCCCCGACGGAACGGAGGCGGTACCACAAGATGGAAATCAACTACGGCCCCTTCGAACGAAGGATTGCCGTTCCCGGTGACGTGGACGTGGAGAACCTTTCTGCGGTGTATGAACAAGGATTTTTGAAGATTCGATTACCCAAAAAGAAGGTTCCACCCGCGGAGTCCGTAGACATTGAAATAGAATGATTGAACGATGAACGAAGAAAACGGTAATATTGTGCATCAACCCGGCGAATTCGGTGAGCTGCCCGAAATCCCGGACGAGCTCCCTCTGCTGCCGGTCAGCAATATCCTCATCTTTCCCTACGTTGTTGCTCCGTTGGTCATCACAGATGAACGTCGCATGGCCCTGATCAATGAGGCGCTGAGCGACAGGAAGATCGTCGGCCTCTTTGCCATCAAGTCCAAGGACGA
>CAZTKR010000495.1:0-2164 GCA_964614115.1 uncultured bacterium
ACGGATGAATTCGATGCAACCACGGTCGATCATACGACCGTTAGTTTTGAGGGTGCCACGGAGACCCATGTGAACAAAAAAGACAACAGACCGCGCCGCCATGAGGAAGATGTGGATGGTGATGGGGATACGGACCTGGTGTTCCATTTTCGTTTGGGTGAGACAACGCTGACTCGCGATTCAACAGAGGGCACACTCACAGGTGAGACGTTCGACGGTCAATCTATCGAAGGGATGGATATGGTTCATATGATCCATTAGTGTTTTTTAAAAATATTAGGAATTAGGAGGCCGGAAGGGCAGCGATATGCTGCCCTTTTATTTTTTAGCCCATCTGGTCATTTTAAACGCGAATGGTCATGATGCAGACGGCCGTGAATTCATGCCTTCAGCACGGTTATCGGCTGGCGTAGAAGTCATGCAGCGAAGATCATCCAGAGGATTTTCTCATGCATGTAGGATGCAGACCCATCCTATTCCTCGTCCGTCGATGGTGTCTGAAAATAAGACCACTTTCGAACGTGTGTAAAAATCACTTGACAAATTGCATCGAGGATGTGATATTAATAGAGAGACGAATACAGGACACCATATCCAGAATCTGGCCAGTCCCTCCCCGTTTGTTACAGTCGACCGCAGTGATGCGAATGCCCTGTATCCATAGACCCAAAAAAACGTAAAGAATCGTGTGATTCTGCAGAGGTGTTTTATCAAAGGGCTGTAAGAATCACGTCGTATCATAGTCGGTAAATCATCATGAGTATATCAGAAGAATACAACGATTTCTATAGCGCAGACCAGCGATGCCGTATTTTTGCCGTCGCCGGTGGTAAAGGCGGTGTGGGCAAGACGGTCATCTCCGCTTCTCTCGGTGTTGGATTGGCGATGATGAAGAAGCGTGTCATCATCATCGATGCTGACCTGGCGGGTGCAAATTTAAACACGGCTGTTGGAATCGAAAAACCCAGTCGGACGAGTTACGAATTCTTGAAGGGTGATATCCAGAACTTGAACGATATATTGCTGGATCATCCCAGATTCCCCAATCTGAAAATTCTCAGTGGCACGACCGGGCCCCTGGGCATGGCGAATCTGTCCTCCTTTCAAAGATTGAAATTCATCCAAAATATAAAAAATTTAAACGCCGATTTTATCATTATCGATCTCGGAGCGGGCACCGACTACAATGTCCTCGATTTTTTTGTGGCAGCGGATCGGGGGATTGTCGTGGCCAACCCTGATTCATTGAGTGTTCTTGATAGTTACAATTTTATCAAGCTTGCACTTCTGAAGAAGATTTCGCGGGAGATAAAGGGTCAATTCGGCGGTTTGAATATGATGAAACAGATCGCCTATACTGAGACCCATCGCATACAGATGACGATGCACGAATTGGTGCGACAGATCCGCATGAGAGATGTTGGTTTAGGAGAGAAGATCGTTCGCCTGTTATCGGAATTCCGCCCACTACTGCTCATCAATATGCTTACGGAATCGAAGGACGAAAACATGGTCCTGGCCATAAGAGCGGCTGCCCAGGAATTGTTGGCCATCAATGTAGCATACCTGGGTTCCGTCCGAAAAGACACTACCGTGGAAAAATCCTTGCATGAAATGACCCCATTCATCGCATATGATCCCCAAAGCCCCGCATCGAGAGATTTGGCAAATATTATCATCACCAAATTCATCCATGCGGAATGGTTTGCAACGTATCGAGACGCTAAAGCCTTTCAGGATCGATTGTTGAGATTAAGAGAAATACAAAAAGACGAATTTATCTGTTCCGTGAAGTGTTGTTTGTACTGGCACGAATGCAGTTTCAGGAAGGGCGGCCATCCCTGCGGCTTGATGTCGTCGATACCGCGTCAGAAAAAAAGCACGGGCTGAGGATGGACGATATGGAAGGGATAGATGCCACGGTGTTGGAGGGGCCGTCGACGACACCAAGCGCGTCCTATTAAAAAGAAAATGTGCTCGTTATCGTCTTCATCCCTGACCTTCCATCAAGCTTCCAATCCTGAATGACACCACAAATCACTATCATCGCTGGACCCTGGTTCTTGATAGTCATTATATCTGGCGTTGAAGACGAGAATATGTTGCAAATTAGCATCCTCTCTAAAGTTCTAAGAACTATATCTTAGGAAATCAGATTCCTACA
>CAZTKR010000496.1:0-2164 GCA_964614115.1 uncultured bacterium
TTGACACTGCAGGGTCCTATTGTGAATGATAAATGCTCATTCATGATATCCGGCAGAAGAACCTATGTTGATTTATTTGCGAAGTTGTTCTCATCGGCAGCCCGAAATGCTCGATTTTATTTCTATGATTTTAACACAAAACTCAATTATCGTATGGGTGAAAAGGATCGTCTTTTTCTTTCGGGTTATTTTGGGAACGACGTCCTTGGAGGAGGAACGGAAGAAGACGGAGGCGGCTATCTCTCCTGGGGAAATAAGACGGGGACATGCCGCTGGAATCATCTTTTCAACGATCGATTGTTTTTAAATTCATCGGTCATTTACAGTCGGTTTAAATACGGTATGAAAGTTGAAGAAGAAGATGATGAAGATGTATTGGACTATGCATCCACAGTCTCCGATTTGACGCTAAAGGAAGACTTCGAGTATTTTGTCGATCCCAGGCACACCCTAAACTTTGGCTTTCAATATATGTATCACGTATATCAACCCGCCAGGATGATCATAGATGACGGTGATGAATTAGATATGTCCATCGGAAAGCGTAGAGCTCACGAGGGTGCACTTTATCTATCTCATGTATGGGAGTTGGGAGACCGATGGACCCTGGATTATGGTCTTCGCTACTGCATGTTCGCCGTGGCCGGAAACAAGGATGTTTTCGATTTAGAAGAAATGGAAGATGCTCCAAACGAATTCTATGACATTGAGTTCCATAAAGAAGAAAAAAAGACATATCATGATCTTGAGCCCCGGCTATCGGCAAATGTGCGTTTGAATTCATCGAGTTCTTTGAAGATCGGTTTTGCCCGGAACTATCAGAATGTACACTTACTATCGAGCTCGACATCAGGAACACCCCTAAGCGTGTGGCATCCCAGCAGCAGTAAAGTGCGTCCACAGCGATCCGATCAGGTTACTATCGGTTATTTCCGAAACTTTAAAAACAATCTGTGGGAAATGTCTGTCGAATTGTATTATAAAGATATGCGGAATCAGATCGATTATGAGGATGGCGCAAATTTTGTTTTAAGCAACTTATTTGAATCGGACCTTGCCTTTGGAAGGGGATGGGCCTACGGGGCTGAATTTTTCTTGAGGAAAAGGTTCGGTAGACTCACCGGATGGTTAGGGTATTCCCTGTCCAGGAGTAAAAGGCAGTTTGAAGAAATCAATGATGGAAAGCCTTTTTCCGCACAGAATGATAGGCCCCATGATTTTACTGCCGTCAGTATATATAAATTGAGTGAGAGATGGACGTTCTCAATAAACTGGATCTATTTTTCAGGGACTCCTATCACGATTCCGTATGGTAACTATTCCGTCGATGGTCGCGTTGTCCATGCACACACTCAAAGGAACGGATACCGAATGCCTGCGTATCATCGTATGGATATCGGAATAACTTACACAACCAAGAAACACGGCTCCTGGAATTTTTCACTCTACAATGCTTACGGGCGTAAAAATGCTTACACCATTCTGTTTCGAGAAAACGAGCTGAATCCAGAGATGACGGAAGCCGTGAGATTATCGATATGTTCGTTTATGCCGTCGATCACTTATAATTTCACGTTTTGAGGTTCGTATGAAGAAAAGGATTGAATATACATTCTGTTTATTTTATCAGAGCATACTGATATGTCTCATTATGATCACATTTCTATTTATTTCTTGTTACCAGGATGTCGTCGATTTGGACTTGTCGGAATTCGATTCACAGATTGTGATTGAAGGGATAATCACAGACCAGCCTGGCCATCAGAGGGTGAGGATAACCAGAACGATAAGTTATGAGAGTTCGGGAGATTTTCCCTCTGTTTCAGGTGCTGAGGTCGTCATCTCAGATGACTCTGATAATACTGAAACGTTGAGAGCATTCAGGGCCGGCACGTATCAGACGGATGAATTGCAGGGCGTTCCAGGGAGAACGTATTCTTTGTCTGTACATGTTGAGGGAAAAGAATATACCGCTTCATGCAAAATGCCGGAAGCGGTGGAATTGGATTCCATTACTTATAATATTTATGGTGGATTAGCCTATCTTCGATGTGTGTTTTATGACCGTGAGGGTATTGACGATTTTTTTCGATTAAAAATTTATAGGAATGGAGACCTTGTCGAAACCTATTTATATCAAGGACGGTTCAGAGACGGAAAAAAA
>CAZTKR010000497.1:0-2154 GCA_964614115.1 uncultured bacterium
CGAGGGCGTCGGTCATTTTTTGGGGATAGCGGTGATGGAGGTAGTTACCGGCCAACGGACTGTTGGATAAAGCCACGGAGATGGCCGAACGCCTCGTCCAGCGAGCCAGGAAAAACGATGCCTATCAACAACTGCTCATCGGCTTATACGAAGAAAAAGGAGAATGGAGCAAGGCTTTCTCCTACAGGCAGAGCTTTAACCGATGGCGGAAAAAACAGACGCAGGATATTCTGGCCCTGTACAAAGTCTTTGCGGGACTCGAACTAGTGAATCAAAAATCCGAGAGAGAGGCCAGGTTGCGATTCCGAGAAGCCACGAAGCTGGATAAAAAATGTATACCGGCCTACCTGTACTGGGGGGATTCGTACCGCCGAGAACACCGGGATGAAGATGCTTTGCATATCTGGAAAACATTCACACAGAAAAACCCGGGCTGGGCTCATTTGGCCTTCACACGCTTGAAAGAGGTGCTTTTCGACCTCGGTCGATACGGCGAGATCGAAGACATCTACAGTCAGATCATCGGAAAGAATCCCAAGGATGCCACGGTATACTTGAATCTTTCCGAGATGTATCAGAAACAAGGGCGTACGGAAGAAGCCATGGAAACCTGTCAGAAAGTGATCGACCTGTATCCCGATTCTGTACGCGGCCGATACCTGTTGGCTCGCCTTCTCAAGCAAAATGGCGATGCAGACGCGGCCCTAGAACAAACCTTCCAGGCTCTGGAGAAAGAAGTGACAAACGAGCGCCAATATCACTGCTCGGGCTGCGGGCACGTATCCCAAGAGCCCCTCTGGCGATGTCCAAAATGTCACCAGTGGAATACATACCTGACATCTTAGTTGTTATGAAACGGTGTATTATAAAATGTGTGCTTTCTTTTTTGCTTTTTTTCGTGATGACCGTATGCGGCCAAAGCGTTTCCGACATTGGGCGCGAAATTCGTGAAGGCCGTATCACCCAGGCTAGGCAAATGCTCGAGAGGATAGAAGATGATTTAGAGCCCGAGAGTGTCCTCTTTCTCTACGGTTTGGTCTCCACGAATGCCGATTCCGCCATCGCCTATTATGAAAAATTGTTAACCGCTTATCCGAGTTGTACGTACAGTGACGATGCCATGTTCCGGTTGGCCCAGCTCAAGTACGCACAGGGTCTTTACCATACGGCCAGACGAACATTTCATCAGGTGCTGAAAGACTATCCGCGATCCTCTCTTCATCAGAGGTGTCACTACTGGATCGGTATCTGCCATCAGGCAATGGGGGAGGCCGATTCTGCTGAGTCCTACCTGAGCAAGGCCATCGACGGTTATCCCACCACAGATATCACGGAACTGGCCAGGACAGACTTGCGGGCCCTCAGGGACGAGTCTGAGCCCGACAGCCCGGAAATACCGCCCGTACCTGGACAAAGATGGGCCGTCCAGGTTGGCGCCTTCTCCCACCAGCCCAATGCCCTCCTGCGCAAGGCATTCTTCGAACAGGAAGGCTACCAGGTGGACCTGAGGACAAAACGAAAAGACGGCGTCATGCTCTACCTGGTCTGGGTGGGCTCGTTCACGACACGAGAGCTGGCCAAGGATTTCGGGGAACGACTGAAACGAAAATATGGTGTTCGTTATACACCAGTGTCAGAATAAGAATGCTCATCTTGACCCCCCCCAAAATTCGCATCAACTGACCTACCCGATTTTTTCCAGCGGATTTGTGCAGAATCGATCATTATTCATTAATCCTTCGTGATTCCGACCCATTTCGAATCCTGCCGTTACCAAAGCCTTCTTTATAATAATAGAGCGAATATCCAGGGCGGCGGAGATATTCGCCAACTGCAACCTTCTTCTTATACCAATCTTCCACCTGCTTTTAAAAGCGATCACATTCTCCTGCCCGACTTCGAAAACAAGGTGACAATCGTTCATTCCCGACTCCTTTTCGTCCTCTGGAAGCTCAGCGATTGGTTGGATTCATTTTTATCCGAATTGGTTGTTGACTGACTTTGATTTTGATAATACATTTTCAGTAATGGAGCAGAATAATTGGAACGACCGATTGGAGACGCACACTTGAAATTTAACAACGTTTACGAGGATGCCCACCGCGCTGAGGCTTACGATAAACTCGAATTTCCGGGCACGTACTACTTAGCCTA
>CAZTKR010000498.1:0-2142 GCA_964614115.1 uncultured bacterium
TTGTGTATTCATCTTCAGCCCAAACGTGGTCCATCCCGGATCATTCGTCACATAGATCTGATGATGCTTGTCCACTGCATCGAAATCATCCGAATTGAGCCCTGATACCCCGTCTAATTCCCCCTTTTCGAGGCCCATTCTTAATGACGCCGATTCTCGGATGATCTTGTAAATAAACCCGCCGATGTGTTTTGGGTTTTCCCATCCCCTCCAATAGTCATCCACGGCTTCCAGCTCGTAAAGGACACCATGCTCCCATCGCTTTTGCCGGAAAGGACCGGACCCTGCCGAGTGGTCTTTCATCCACTCCTGGCCGTAATCATCTCCTTTCACATGAGCCATCACAACTTTGGGATTCATAATGTACCACCAGGGCAAGGCCATCTCAAAGGGGGCATAGGGGCTCTTCAGATTAAATTCGATGGTATAGTCGTCGACCACCCGTATCCCGTCTACGTCCAGGAACTCCATGAGCATCCAGGCCGGCCCCTTTTTGATACTTAGAGTCCTTTCGAAAGAGAATTTCACGGCTTGGGCTGTCACCGGATCTCCATTATGAAATTTGGCATTCCGAACCAGCTCAAAGGTCCACGTCTTTCCGTCTGCAGACTTGTTCCATGATTTGGCCAGCAAGGGGATGAGCTTCGGGGGGTTTCCCACATACTTCAACAGGGCGTCATAAAGGGACTGCTGAAGCATTCGGGTGGACCAATCGTAGAATTGGCTGGGATCGATATTGGGAGCAGGCTGCCGTTCCCCATAGATAAAAATCTTCTTGCCGTCCTTTTCTTCATATCCATAGACCCAGGTGCCGGCAATAAAAGTCAAAATGATGACCGTTGCAAGTATCGTCTGAAAATATCTCTTCCCTTTCATACCTTTACCCTCCTTTCAAATTCCTTTCGGGGCCCCTTACCTTCTCCCTCTCCCCCTGCCTAACGGCATGCAGGCGCCGGGGAGAGTCATAGGATAAGGGGAAACTTAGAACACTTCTGGTTAGGACCTAAGTCTTTATATTGAAAGTCTTGCTTTCATCACCCCCTTTCTACTAGCTTATTAGCTCCTTTACCGTCCTTGCCACCAAAGACCGGGCAAGGACGGTGGGCTTCCCCGTGATCTCCATCACCCTCTTCTTCATCGCCTGAGTATAGCCCATGCAGTGCATGAAAATGACATGCGGATCTGCCTGTTTCAATGCCTCTGCTGCAATGGAAATCTCATCCTCTGAGGTATAGGGGGAAGCTGCCTGGATGATCATCTCTCCTTTCAAGCGATCGTATTTCCTCCTCGCCTGCTTGATCTGATCGGAGAGCGGAATGAGCAATCCTATCCGAGCCTTGTCTCCATGAAGAGCCAGAATAACATGGTCTAAGATCTTTTGGGCCTCGATGAAGAGCTTTCTTGATGCGAACCGAGGAAACAGCCCCGTGCAGATGAAGACAATGACCTCAGCTCCCCTTTGGGAAAGAAGATCGATACACGCTTGAGCCCTCGGCACAATAAACCTTTTGGCCACCACGACCTCTGTGCCGTCTGACATACGAGTGCACAGCACATAATCGTTTGCCTTCGGTTGAAATTTCTCCACCTCCTCCAATGTCATGCCGTCCAATGCCCCGGCTTCCAGGATTTCCACATTTGGGCCTAAAATCTCTTTCATTTCGGGAATGATGTCGATCCTCGGTGACTGGCCGATAGTAATCATCCCGATCTTTCTCAAGATCATCCCTTTTCCCCCAGGGTTTGAAGATGGTTCATCGGGCCGTATCGTTTTACAATCTTGTCAAATTCATCATCCTCATAGAACCGGCACTGCCCTGATCCCAATTGCTTGGCCACTTCAATAGAAAAACGCACAGCCTCTTCTATATCTACAATATGGCTTGCCCCGGTGGCACAACCCGGAACGACCGATTCAGTGGTAATGGCAAGCCCTACCACAGGGGCCCGGGTAGCTACGGAGGGCTGCATGATGCTGTTCAAATGAAACAGGTCGTTTCCATAAGGAGTGATATCCTGGGTGGTGATAGCAAAAACAAACGGCCTTCTCCCGGATGTAATCTCCATGATCCGGAGAAGGTCTTCACTCACCTGCAAAATATACCCCTCCTTAACGGTTGGGGAAATGGCAAAACCCCTCCG
>CAZTKR010000499.1:0-2139 GCA_964614115.1 uncultured bacterium
TTCACCGTCATATTTTTACCACTTACCGGTTCGATGCGTTCACCAAAGACTTTGTCACGATTCTCTCAGCACAACAAACCTCCAACAGCCGGGACTGGTACCAGGGAACAGCCGACGCTGTCAGACAAAACCTCAGTTTTTTGAAAGGCCGGGGCGATCTGGTTTTAATTCTCTCAGGAGATCATCTCTATCGCATGGATTACCGGCGATTCATCGCCTTTCATCTGGAAAAGGATGCGGATATCAGCATATCGGTCTGCCCTGTTCCCGAAACTCAGGCTTCTGAATTCGGACTGATGAAAGTGAACGGCGGGGGTACAATCGAAGAATTCCGGGAGAAACCGAAACAGCCCCAGGAATTGAAAAACATGGAAGTCCCTCAGGACATCCTTCGAAAATCTCACCTCCTCTCTTCAAACAGAACCTATCTCGCTTCGATGGGCATCTATCTTTTCAACTGGGATGTCCTCTTCGACCTTTTGAACAAAACAACTTTCGAAGATTTCGGACGGGAAGTGATTCCTTACGCCATTCAAAGAAATAAGGTCTGCGCCCATTTCTTTGACGGCTACTGGGAAGATATCGGAACCATACGCAATTTCTTTGATGCCCACATTGATCTGACGCAGCCTTTGCCGTTGTTCAACTTCTACGACGAGAAAATGCCGATCTTCTCCCATGCCCGATTCCTGCCGGGTTCAAAAATCCTGTCATCCGAAATCCATAATTCCATCCTCTGCGAGGGAAGCATCATCAACCGGTCAAAAATCGTCCATTCCATCATCGGCATCCGTTCCCGTATCGGCGAAAACTGTTTTTTCGAGAAAGCCGTCGTGATGGGTGCCGATTTCTTCGAATCGGACGCCGAAATCACAGAAAACACAGAAAAGGGAGTGCCCCGATTGGGGATCGGCAGCGGATGCGAGATACGAAACGCCATTATCGATAAGAACGCCCGCATCGGCAGCGGGGTAAAACTGGTCAATGCCCGGAATGTCACCCAAAAGACGGAACCGGACTACGTGATAAGGGACGGAATCATCGTCATCCCCAAAAATTCAGTCATTCCCGACGGTACTGTCATTTGAATTCTTCTTTGCGGAGACCATGTTTTTTCATCAATTTGTGCAGCTGCCGCGCACTTATTCCTGCTGCCTTCGATGCGTCGTTGATGCGGCCTTTTTTCTCCATCAACAGTTTTTCGAGATACCGCTTTTCAACATCATCCACGGCCTTCTGCCTCACACCCGATAATGTGAGGTTTGTATCCTCGGCATAGCCTGACCCGCCGGTCGGATCTGCATCGAAAAGCTCCGCTGGAAAACCCTCCTGTGTCAAAACAGAAGTAGATTCCAATATGTAAGCGCGTTCAACAAGATTCTCAAGCTCTCTGATGTTGCCCGGCCAATCGTAGCGAACAAAGGCTTCCATCACCCGCGGCTGGATGGCACGGATATCTTTGGCATGAAGCCTGTTCATTTTTCTCAGGAGAACATTGCAGATATGGGAAATATCCTCCCGGCGCTCTCTCAACGGGGGTATTCCAATGGGGAAAACATTCAACCGGTAAAAGAGGTCTTTTCTGAACCTGCCTTCCTGACACATTTGCTCCAGATCCGTATTGGCAGCCGCGATGATCCGGACGTCCGCAGCGACGACTTCTTCTCCTCCCACGCGCTGGAAGGATTGTTCCTGAAGAACCTCCAAAAGCTTTATCTGAGCGGAAGGCGAGATCGTGCCGATCTCATCGAGAAAAATCGTTCCGCCCCTCGCTATCTCAAACTTTCCGAGCCGCCTGCGGTCAGCGCCTGTGAACGCGCCTTTTTCATGCCCGAATAGTTCGCTCTCGATAAGAGTTTCAGGGATGGCCCCGCAGTGGACATTTATAAAAGGATTATTGCGGCGATGACTGTGACGGTGAACCAGTTTGGCGATCACGCCCTTTCCCGTGCCTGTTTCCCCAGCCAGCAGGACGGTACTCTTGGTGGGCGCCACGGCTTGGATTTTTTCGAACGCTTTTTGCATTCTTGGGCTCTTCGTCTGTACGAATTCCCAATCATCGGCGTTCCAGAACTGTTCTCTTAAATAATCGAGTTCCGACTCCATTATTTTGTATTCTTGAATGCTGTTTATTATGAA
>CAZTKR010000500.1:0-2137 GCA_964614115.1 uncultured bacterium
TTATGTAAACAATAACTACACTTATAAAGAAGATGAAGGAGATTATGACGCATGGAAGTTCATGGGGCCGGGAGATGAGGAAGGAGATTGCGAAGACTTTGCTTTAACAAAAATTCAATTATTACTTGATAATGGTTGGTCTATAAACGATTTAAAATTGTGTGTTGGATATAAGCCTACGTCATATAGTCCTCCACAGTATGATTCTGAAGGTAATGAGAAATTACGATATATTGGTCACTGTTGGGTTGTGGCTGAAGGAACCACATGCTTAGATTCCGGTGGCGTAACTTGTGCATATTTAGAGGCTACATATTGGGCGTACCGATGTGCTCAGGTTAGTGGATTATATTGGACATATGTAAGTCAGGGTGCGCAAGTAGTTGAGGCTGCTGATCCTTATCTTTTTACTGATTTTGATTCAGCAGTTGCTACTATGGAAGGAACCGTAACAAGAAAAGGTTGAAAGGAGAAATAACATGCAGTCAAAACAAATGGTAAAACGGATTGAGGATATTTTAGACGAGAAAGCGATTAAAGGATTTTTAGCTGTGTTGGATCTTATCGCGAAACGCAATATCCCGATACCGGAACTTCGGGCCTATATTGAAGAATCAACAAAAAAATAAATGCAAATAAACAAAGGAGACGAAAACAATGGCTCTTACAAAAAGAGATGGCCGTTTTTTGGGGTGGCACCACGAAGAGGAAATCGCTGCCGGAGATACCGGGGCTGCCGTGCCGATCCCCCCGATGGTAGCCGGGCAGAAAATATCGGTCAGGACTATTGCAGGATCTAATGCGGCTAAGGTACAAAGTACTATATCCAGCGATGCAAAAGTGGCGGCAGGAACCGCAACATGGGAAGACTGGCCTCCAGGAGCGCAAATGGGAACCGTGAGCGCACAGCTTGATGGGCCTGTCACGGCCCTGCGTGGTGTGGCTTCTTCGTCTGCCTCTTCTGCTGTAACCTTTGAAATCCTGATTTAATGGAGGATAAAATGAAACGATTTCTTGTTTTAATATTTGGAATAATTCTCATGGCTTCTGTTCAGGCGTATGCGTGGGATGGGCCGTGGAAAGTGGATAATATACCTTACACGAAAAAAACTACTGCACCAACTGTCAATGATGACTCATATATTGTCCCATACCTGTGGGTTGATGAAACCAATGATAAAATGTATCTGTTGATCGACAATACATCCGGTGCGGCGGTGTGGCAGGAGATTACTTATTCCGGTGGAAGCCCCACCTTCGCCACTATCGACCTAACCGGCGTTACCGATGGCGCCTTGCTCTACATGCAACCAGCCGGGGCAGGGTTCGGGGACTCGCCGTTGACCCGTACCGATGCAACGACCGTAACCATAACAGGCACGGACCCTGCTTATGTCTACGATGTCAGCACTGCAACCGACACAGATTACTGGGCAGGCGTGGTTAGTGATAATGACGGTGTAGCAGACGCCAGTGATTTGTATCAGATCGGCACAGGTACGACGCCAGGGACGAATCCCAAGGTGACGGTGGACAAGGATGGGAATGTGGGGATTGGGACGACGAGACCTGATGGCCTTTTAAGTGTTGTTGCTGCGGAAGACACTGACGCAAAGATAAAGTTATACTCAGACGAGGGTGATGATAACGGTGATAAGTGGGCCATTGATGTGATGAAATTTGACGAGCGTTTTCGGATCTTTAACGTCACGGCAGGTGAAGCTATTACAATATTGACCTCCGGCAACGTCGGCATCTCCGAAGAAGCCCCCGCTACCCTGCTTGAGATGACATCGACCGCACCCTACATCACTCTGCACAACGAAACTGAGGAAGATGGTGACGGTGGACGTGAGAGCCGAATCATATTCAAAGGTGAACAGAGCGGGACAGAAGAAACAACGCTTGGCTGGCTTGAGTTCAGTCATGACGGAACGAGTGACGACCAGAAAGGACAGTTCAAAGTTTACACGAACGATGGTTCTGATGACGATGCCCCTACCTGTCGGATGACGGTGGATAGCGCGGGTAATGTGGGGATTGGGACTGTTGATCCATCACAAAAACTCGATTTAGTGGGTGATCTTGAACTTGAAACCACAACGTCAAATGACACAGGTGTTATTTATAAAGGAGC
>CAZTKR010000501.1:0-2114 GCA_964614115.1 uncultured bacterium
GATCAGGATGATTTTATGTAATGGCTTTACATCCATCAGCATTTTCACGATAGCGGGATGCACATGATAGCCGTCTCCGATAATTTCACAACTGACGTTGGGGTGAATCATAATGGCACCCACAACGCCCGGATCACGGTGGTGAATCCGCCGCATGGCATTAAAAAAGTGGGTGGAGTGCAGAATACCGGCCTGCATCCCTTCGAGCATATTTTCGTAGGTAGCATTGGAGTGACCGGCGGATGTGACGATGTTGTTTTTACCAAGATAAAGCGCCAGGTCATGCATATTCTTCAGTTCGGGAGCTACAGTCATGATAGCGATGTGCCCTTCGGCGGCTTCCAATAATTCCTTGGCCAGATCCAGATTTACCGGTTGCATGTTTTCCGGACCCAGAACGCCCGGTTTCTCCGGTGAGACGAAAGGCCCTTCCAGGTGCATGCCCAGGATTTTGGCCCCCGGTTCCTGACCAATGGCCTGTACGATGGCGCGAATGGAGCGGATAAGATTCTCTTTATTTTGCGGATACAGCGTGGGGCAGAAGGCCGTTACTCCGTAGTTGAGGAGTGCTTTGGACATTTCCAGAATCGAATTCACCTTACCATCTGAAGTATCAAAACCATGTAAACCGTGAATATGGGTATCGATAAAACCGGCAGAGATATTAGCACCATTCATGTAATGGATGGTGGCGTTGTCCGGTAAATTCATTTTGGCGAAACGTTCATTGGAGATCACATCGGATATTTTATTGTCGTGAATGATCACGGTGCTTTTCTCTAGCATTGTAATTCCGGTGTATATCGTGGCATTATGAAGGCAGATGGTTTTCATAGTCTCCTCGTTTATCAATACCACAAAAATTTACAACATAATTGCGGATATTCTAAGCATTGTTCGCAATGATTTTGCAACGATTCTGCGGTCCTGAACTCTAAGTCCTGTGAAAGGAGAGGTTTATGAAAAGAATAATCTACGTTGTGGCAATTGCAGCGGTACTGGTTGGTACCTTTACCAGGGCATCCGCGCATTGCGAGATTCCGTGTGGCATCTATGGCGATGAAATGCGTATAGCACTTCTGGAGGAGCATATTGAAACCATCGAAAAATCGATGAAGATGATCACCGATCTGTCCGCCGATGAGCCAAAGAATTTCAATCAGATTGTACGCTGGGTGAATAACAAAGAGAAGCATGCCAACGACTTCCAGGTGATAGTCACCCAATATTTCATGACCCAACGCATTCCGATTATTTCAGACCAAAGCAGCGCCAAATATGAAGATTATGTTCACAAGATCTCACTGCTGCACGAAATGCTGATCTATGCCATGAAATCCAAGCAGACCACGGATCTGGCACTTCCGCAGAAACTAGGGGAACTGGTCACAAAATTCGAGATTGCCTACTTCGGAGAACAATCTGATCATCATCATTGATGACCAAAACTCTTTTTATGGTGTTTTGGTTGCCTGTAACACTTCGAGCATCTGACTGTGGATAATACCGTTGGAAACGATGATTTTGTTGCCATAGACTGAGTATTCTTTACCCCGGAAATCCGAGACCCTGCCACTAGCCTCGCGCATTATCAACACACCAGCCGCTGTATCCCAGGGCTTAAGTCCCATTTCCCAGAATCCGTCGAAGCGGCCGCAAGCGGTGTAGCAGAGGTCGATGGCGGCTGCGCCGGCTCGGCGGATGCCTTGACTCCGCTCGTAGAGCGAGGTAAAAAACTCCATGTTTTCATAGAAATGATCCATGAGTTCGTAGGGAAAACCGGTGGCCAATAAAGCATACCGGATGTCGCTGATTTTGGAAACTTGTATCGGACCACCATTCAGATGGGCACCGTTCCCTTTTTGGGCTGTAAAGAGTTCGTAAGTTTCGGGGATAAATACGACTCCCATGACGATTTCGCCGTGGTATTCGAGACCAATCGAGACGGCATAAAAGGGGAAGCCATGCACATAATTCGTGGTTCCATCCAGTGGATCAATAATCCATTTAAAGGGGGATCCCGATTCGATGGGTGGCGTTTCTTCCGTCAGGATCTGGTGATCCGCATATTTTTCCTGAATCTTGCTTACGATGATTTCTTCCGAATGGCGATC
>CAZTKR010000502.1:0-2113 GCA_964614115.1 uncultured bacterium
TGAAGGTAGGAGATGTTGTAAACGTCAAAAAATTGGTGCTTATGAAATAAGGATTTCATCTACAGGCTATACTTATCGAGTAAGTACTAAGCCTAAAATTTCAGTAAACCCTTGAGGGTTTATAAGAAGTTAGATGACCGTCACCCTGTAATTATTTTATGAATAAAGGTGACGGTCATCTCATTTATAATTTGTGAGAGACAATATTCTATACACAGTTAGAATAAACTGATGAGAGAAGAGGATGGATACAATGGGATGATAGCACATAAACAGATGTGACGCTTGATAACTTGTTTTCTAACGCTGACACACTCTTTGTCAACAAGGACATATAATCAAGTTCCGAATGAGTGATATAACTCCTTGGTACACCAAGGGATTACAATTTTTTTTATCGGATATTCATACGGCGGTGCAGGCTTGACCAGAGAGAAAATAATCGCGCGTATGGATCAGTATACTGATGAACTCATCCGATTGATTCATGAAGGCTGGCTCGTGTTTATAAAATATAATGGAAAGTATTTTTAAAATTAAAGAGTAACATCGAGTTTTCATAAGTTAGAAATAATTTAGGATGAAAAGAAAAAGGCAGAATACAAGTGAAGACTAAAAAAAACGTGCTTATAAGAATACCGAACTATTGCCGTCTCTTCAACGCGAAAGTGAAGAAAACATTTGTTTTCATGGGGTGTCTCGTTTTGCTTATCTACATACCGGCACATGCGCAAATCGCGGTGGCTGGCACCGACACTTTCTGTCGAAAGAGCATTTCCATCAACGAAGGCTGGCGCTTTTACAAGTATGATTCGATAGCAAAAGCGGACGATCTGATATACGATGTGCGTCCGGAGGTCAAAGACCTAAAGGATGACAGACCTGCTGATGCCAAACCCACAGAGGCGGAGAATGTCGAAGCGATCCGAATGATGCTCAAGCCCTGGATTTTACCGACCGGCAATGACTTCATCAAAGACCCTGCCAAGCACTATGTCCGTCCCCAAGGCAATCCCGGCAGCGATTTCCGGTTTGTTCAGAGCGATTTCGATGACAGTTCGTGGGAGCGCGTGAATCTGCCTCACGACTGGGCCATCAAAGGACCTTTTTTCGAAGGCCCGGACGCTGAGGTGGGCGGGGGCATGGGGCGTCTGCCCAGTCCTGGTGTGGCTTGGTACCGGAAGAAGTTGGACATCCCTGTGTCGGATGTGGGCAAGTGCATCTTCCTCGATGTAGACGGCGCTATGTCCTATGCCATGGTTTGGTTAAACGGCATCCTGGTTGGCGGATGGCCCTTTGGCTACGCATCATGGCGTGTGGACCTCACACCCTATGTCGTACCGGGCGGAGAGAACCAACTGGCGATCCGCTTGGATAATCCACCCAATTCGTCGCGCTGGTATTCCGGGGGTGGAATCTATCGCAATGTCTGGTTGACTAAGACCAGTCCTGTTCATGTCGGTCAGTGGGGCACTTTTGTGACGACGCCCGAGGTTTCCGATGCTTCCGCTGCGATCAACCTTGAAGTCACAATCGACAACGATTCCAACATCGACGCCACAGTCAGAGCGGTTACACAGATCTTCGCCTTGGATGAAGACGGTTATAAGGCCGGCAATACCGTTGCAAGTTTCGATCACCCGGAAACATCGATTACGGCGGGCGAGAGTGCCCAGGTTAAGGGCTCCGTAACACTCGAAAATCCCCGACTGTGGGGACCACCACCCACACAGGTTCCAAACCGCTATGTAGCAGTGACTACATTGTGGCAGAGTAACAAACAAGTCGATCAATACGAAACGCGCTTCGGTATCCGTTCATTGCGTTTCGATCCGGACACGGGTATCTACGTCAATGGTGAGCCCGTCAAGATCAAAGGTGTTAACCAGCATCACGACCTCGGCGCTCTGGGCGCGGCATTCAACAGCCACGCAGCTGGACGTCAGCTCGAGATACTCAGTGAGATGGGCTGCAACGCGATCCGTACGGCCCATAACCCCCCCGCTCCCGAGTTACTCGAATTGACAGACCGGATGGGCTTCCTTGTAATGGACGAGGCCTTCGATGTATGGGTACGTAAAAAGACGCCGCTCGATTTCCATCTCATCTTCCC
>CAZTKR010000503.1:0-2109 GCA_964614115.1 uncultured bacterium
GATACTCTCGCTCTGGCTTGGAACCACAAGAACCTTGACAGCGCCTGCAATAAGGCCGGGCTTAATCGTCTCGACAGAACATGTCAGGAAGTCCAGGACGCCTTTGATGGCATACTTCCCGCCTCTGTCAGGCACCTTGCCGTCGAAAGTTCCCTCATAGTAGAGTTCACGGGTGTCGCCTGATTCGATGGTAATTTTGTATTCTACAGAGCTTTTCGCCGTATCTTCTGTTTTTTCATCAGAACTCCAGATAATCTCTCCGTTTGAACTTATGATAGACCAGACCACGTACGCTTCACTGTTGAAATCGAATGTTACCGGCTCATTACGGTGGTTGGTAATGCTCATGAACGCCTTAAATGGCGAATCCGGTTTGTACACGGAGTTGCCTGTACCGAATGTAATCACGAGACCTTCCACCTTCCAGCGGTTCATGATAAGAGGACGAATGGGATGGACGAGTTTGGGCTTCAGCACTATGCGGAGTAAATTTTCCTCGGCAAGAAACCGGATTGTTTCGCTGTAAGGACAATAGTCTTCTTTTTGCACATTGAGTATAAAGTACGAACCGACAGGGACATTATCGAGTGTAAAAAAACCCTCATCATCGGTAACGGTGGACCATGAGTTTAGATCGGTGGCAGGCATGAACGAGAGTTCGTCTTGACGGTTTCTGGGGAGAACTGCATGAAGTTTAACCTGCGCTCCGGCAACAGGATCGAAAGCTTCGTTCGCTGCAGTATCGTTGAGTTTCGGAGTTACGACAATTCCCCTTATAGTGCCGAATATCAACTCTTTGGAAACGGTAAACTCAGTTTTTGCCAGATTCGTGTAACCGTACAAACCGGCATAGAGCACATGTCCACCGGGCCAGAGTGTGAAAAGTCTCGAACTGTGTACGCCATTGAATTTGATGGATTGACCAGCCGGCACTACAACTTCTTTTGTATCAGGAAAATTCGAGATTAGCAGTTCCAGATAGGGCACCTCTCTGTCGATCATGTATTTGACCGGATTATTTGCAAACACATCGATAGAAATATCGCTCTTGGTAGGATTGTCGACAGTTACGACGAAGTCAATATCTTCTCCCGGGGCATACATCTCTTTTCCGGTAGCTACTGAAAGCTCAATGCCGTCGGGGAGTTGTTGACGTTCGGCTGTCACGAGGAATCCTTGGCTTGCTTTGAGGTATGTCCCCACGAGAGATGCTGTGATAATATGTTTTCCGGGTGGAACTTCATAGTCTTCAGGAATGTGTGTGAAAGTCCATTTATACACATCACGGGCGGGTATTGTGACTGAGGTTTCTGCCTGGAGGAAATCACGTGTCGCCGACCACCGGTAAATGTTGTCGATTGTATAATCAATCTGGAACGATGAGGGGAATTTCAATTCGATATCTTGGTCGCTCCAGTTAAGCACCGAAACTTCGATTTCAATGTTTTCGCCATGATCGTATATGTCTTTGTCGAGCTTGACATCCATACGGTACCGTGCAGGAGGCTGCTCGAAATGGCTGAATTTTACCAGACGATGTTGTTGACGACCCGCTATGGTATCCCATGCACGCATGACACATCCGACACCGGGAGCAAACCACTCATCCACATACGCAGCATCTTTTACACCTTCACGTGTGGTTCTAAAATGATATACATTCTTGAATTCACCCAGTGGTGTTGTGACTGTGGCATTATTTTCAACGAGAGTTACTGTTGCGCCCTCGTTTATGTCGTTCATTCTGTTTTGTGTGTTGTCAGTTTGCACGCTATCCGTATTCGAGTTTCCGGGATCATTTTTTTCGTTGAATGTCTTTTCCCACTGGAGTTTCCATGAAACACCGGGTTTTGCATCAAAATCATAACAGAGCCGACGATAATTATCCTTCCATTCGTAAATCTTATTGTGCACCCGCACAAACATTCGTTCTTCATGGTTGTATTGTTTAAAGATAAAAAGATGAGCTGTCCGGATCTCCGGCAAACCGATTAATTTGAAAGAGACTATCTCATCAATCGTCTCATCGTCATATACCCATACCATGCCTTTATCGAGCGGGAATAATTCATCATCAGCTGCGGAAATATTAACAGCAAGAATGAGCAG
>CAZTKR010000504.1:0-2108 GCA_964614115.1 uncultured bacterium
GCCCTTTTCAATCCCGTATACATGATATTATATAAAAGGTGTCGGAGAATGTCAAGACATTATTCGGCACTTCATTGATAATGGCCATAAAAGAACACACCAATAGCGAGGATTCTTATTTCGCATTCATCGGTCGATCATTCTTTCTCAAAAACGTTAGGAGCGACATCAACGTTGAATTTCACTTCCTTGATCAGCGTTTCTGATTCTCTGGTACCGTCGGCAAGGCCAACAGTTTTCATGGGAAATAAAACACCATCGATGGTTTGATAGTCATACAGGATCTCGGTCTTCTCCGAGGGGCCCTGCTGACCTATATCGGAATAGACATATCCTGCCGGTAGATACGTCGAAGGATCAAGGAGCAGATGGAACGTATAGTCATCGGATCCGATGAGAAGATCCTCGGTCTCTTGATCTTCGAGCTTTCGTTTTCCCACGTATTGAACCTGCAGTGCTTCGTGATTCGTGAAAATGGTGACCGGATCCCTCAATATACTCTGCTTCAGGCTTTGCCTGAGCATCTCCGGCAGGGGCATCGTGCCCTGGGGCGATGTCATCCATCCTTCATCGCCGTTGAGCACCATGGCCACCTCGCCTCCGGGTGTGGTCAAGGATGCCCTCAGCTTATCGGGATAGACCATCAGGATTTCACCATCCATGCTCATCTCGCCCATGGGCGAGATCTGGGTGAGTGCGATACGGACTCTCATGTTACGTATGTTCTCGAAAACATCGGCTCCCCCGGACGCCTCGATGCTCTTGTTCAATAAATCCTGCCCCATCGCCCGTGCTTCGGGTGTGGCTTCCCCAACCTCCTCCGTTTCGGGTGCAGGGATGGTAATATCGATGGTGTTCACGGGTCCCAGAACGGAAAGCGGCTCGTCGAAGTCGGCCTGTTTGCCCACGACCAAAATTCGCACGAGATCGGGTTTTAGGTATTTCTGAGCAACCTGCTGAATATCGGCCTTGGTCGTCTTTTCCACCCCCTCCTTCACACGATCCATGAAGTCCCGGGGATAATCGTTGTAGTCGTAGGCCATAAGCCGGCTGACGATCTTGGACTTGGAATCGAAATTGAAGACAAATCCGTTGAGGTAGCTGTCCTTGGCCTTGGTCAGTTCATCGTCTGTTACCTCGGACTCCCGTATCTTCTGAATTTCCTCCAGCATGATGCGGATGGCCTTAATCGTTGATCCGGATTTGGTCTGGCAGCCGGAAGAAAAAACACCGGGATGATCGTAACCTGCACCGTAGCTGCCCCATACATCGTACGCCAGACCCTCATCGGTACGAATCCTCTTGAACATACGGTCGTACGAGAGAATTTGGTTCATCACGACGAGAGCCGGATAGTCGGGGCTATCCATCGTCCCACCGATGTGACCCACCATGATATTGGACTGGTTCACGTCGGGTTTCTCGATGGCATTGACTGAAAAATCGTACGTATAATCGACCTGCGGTTTGGGAGGAACTTGGAGTTCAACCTTTGACCATGTGGTAAATACGGCCTCAATCTTCTTCACCAAGTCTTTGGATGTAAAATCTCCCCATGCCGCCAGAATAACGTTATTGGGATGAAAAAAACGACGATGAAAGGCGATGATGTCGTCCCGTGTAATGGCATCGATAGTGGCATATTCGGGATGACGGGCATAAGGGCTTTCAGCACCATAGATGAGCTTTGCGAATTCGCGATTCGTAATTTGACCGACATCGTCATTTTGACGGGAAATGGCCGATCTCCTCATGATCTTGGCCAGATCGATTTTATCGTCCGGAAAAACAGGATGCATCAACAGATCGGCCAGTACGTCGAGTCCTTGATCGATGTCTTCCTTCAGTAGAGAAACGTACACATACCCCGACTCCTCGCCGATGAATGTCTCTACCGTCGCACCCAGGGTCTCCAGTAACGTATCGAGATCGTCACCGGAAAATTTTTTAGACCCGCCTGTCCGAATCACAGTACCGGTGATCGAGGCCAGACCGATCTTATCGACAGGTTCGTAAACAGAACCGGTTCGTATCATGGCTCTGAGATCGATGGTGGGGAAATCGTGATCTTCCACGAGTAAGAGTCTCATACCGTTGGTCAGGATGAT
>CAZTKR010000505.1:0-758 GCA_964614115.1 uncultured bacterium
TTACAGGTCGTTGGATTCATGATGATTCGGAAAATCGTACAGATCAGATACCAATAGGATTTGGTCATGTCTATCTATATCGTATTAAGTATTGTATTTCTTACTGTCTTTTTATTCTGTATGGCTCTTATGCTGCTAGTCAGAAAAGCAAGCGATCCCACGATCCGACGGATTCGGGAGATTGAAAAGTCTTCTGCTTTTGGTACGAACATAGCCGGTACCGAGGAACCGGAAGAAGAAAAGGAATCACTCAACGAAAAATTTGAAAGATTGCTTACCAGTTTTAGCCGTCTGACAAAGCAGGATGAAGAGAAAATTACTCGTTTAAGAAAACATCTTATACAAGCAGGTTATTATAAAGAAGAAAGCGCAAAAATATTCGTGGGATTGAAGATCGTCAGTGCCGTCGTGTTCTTCATACTGTTTCTCTACCTGGGACTTTTGGGAGATCGATCCTTTTCTGTTGTGGTTTTACTATCCCTTCTCATTGCAGCCGTGGGTTATCGATTTCCAGATATCGTCCTGAATTTTAAAATCCGCGAGCGACAAGGGCAAATCGCAAAAAGCCTTCCCGATGCCCTGGACCTTCTCGTGATTTCTGTGGAGGCCGGACTGGGCTTGAATGCCGCGCTCCTGCGTGTGGGTGATGACCTGGCGCTTCGATGTCCCCCGCTGTCTCAGGAATTTATTCGTGTGAATCAAGATTTAAGAACAGGAATGTCACGGGAAGAGGCGCTCCGTAATTTAAGCGAACGCAA
>CAZTKR010000505.1:768-2105 GCA_964614115.1 uncultured bacterium
GGAAGATTTACGAATTTTTATAGGGGCTCTGACGCTGTCGGATAGATTGGGCACAAGCATAGGAGACACATTGCGGGCTCAGGCAGATTCTCTCCGCACTCGAATACGTCAGAAGGCAGAGGAACAGGCCGCAAAGGCCAGTATAAAAATGCTCCTGCCTCTGGTGGCATTCATTCTGCCTGCCCTAATTATCATTCTCATGGGACCCGGTCTGATATCGGTTTACAGGACGTTTAATCCTTAATTGCAGGTTTGTCGGAACATGCCTCTCGTCGATCCCAAAAACGGAAAAACATATCCTTTCACGATTTACCAGGCCGATAAGTTTTTACCGAGACTTATCGGCCTTTTAGGTACCTCGCAAGCCGATCCGCAAAGAGGGCTTCATATCGACCCTTGCTCAAGCATCCACACGTTTGGGATGAAGTACCCCGTCGATGTCCTTTTTCTGGATAAGGATGGATGTATCGTTCATGTCGTACCCACCCTGCAGGCCAATAAGATCACAAAAAACATCTCGAGCGCCAAATCCGTTCTCGAACTTCCAGCAGGGTCTATCTCAAAACACAATCTCAACATCGGAGATCGTCTCAACATCCATCCCGATCAGGAGTACCATCCCAATGTGGACGCGTTAAAGAATCTGTTTCACTGGCCCGTGAATGTGTTTATTGCCCTTTTATGGAGTAAATTCGTTCTGCTGGCAGTCACCGACCTGATGCTCCACCGCGATCCCTTAAACCTGGGCATTTTGATTCATAATACGCTTCTATTCCTTCTGTTCCTCACTCGTCGGAAGAGCACGGACACATCGTACCGGGTTATAGACTGGGTTGTGCCTATTTGTGTGATGACATTTGTGATGCTGCTGCGCATCGGTAAATCTACGGATGGAACGTTCTATCTCGTGTCGGGTATTCTTCAGACAGTGGGCATCGGGGGTATGATCGTTTCCCTGGCGAGCCTTGGCAGAAGCTTTGGCGTGATTCCCGCCAATCGCAGAATCAAGTATTCGGGGGCCTACAAAATCGTACGCCACCCGTTGTACACGAGTGAGATTATTTTTTACATCGGATTTCTCATCGGGAATCTGACTATCCGGAACTGCCTGTTCGTGGTCTTGATCATGGCCGGTCAGTTTTGGCGGTCTCTGGCAGAAGAGAAGTTGTTGTCAAAGGACATCCAGTATCGTTCTTATTTGAACAGTGTTCAATACCGGTTTATTCCCGGGTTGTTTTAAGCACCTGGTGGTATTTCATGCTTGAATAAACAATTCCCTCGATCTTCATTTCGTTTTCCAACCATTTAGACTCGTATTTTACAACGTCTTTTTCAGT
>CAZTKR010000506.1:0-2092 GCA_964614115.1 uncultured bacterium
CGTGCTGGGGGATCACGTTGTTACCAAGATTCCCTTAATCAGCCGGATTTACATCGCCATAAGGGAAATCAGCGAAGCCATTCTTTCAGAAAAACGGGAGGTTTTCAAGAAAGCCGTCCTCATCGAGTATCCACGAAAAGGTTTGTATTCCATCGCCTTCTTTACGCAGGATACCAAGGGAGTGGTACAAGAGACCTTGGAGGATGATGTGGTGAGCGTCTTCTTACCCACAACACCCAATCCCACGTCTGGATATCTACTCTTCGTACCCAAAACGGACATCGTGGAACTCGATATGTCCGTGGAAGAGGCTATGAAACTTATCATATCCGGTGGGTCCATCCATCTCAAAGAGAATCGACAGATGGATGGTGCGGTTTCGGGTGAGGATTTGCTAAAGGGGAAGAAGACGGCTGCCCTCTCTCCCCAGGATGAGAAAAACCCGAATTGAGAGGACATGGTTCCACTCCTGGAACGGTGTTTCCAGGAAGGGACGCAACATCTTCTTTGTGATGATGGGATTTTTAGCTACCTTTTCAGCACAAGATAGAATCCTTGCACAGCAAGATTCACTGTACACCGATTACGACCATGGATTGAATACCGAATCCTGGCGTGGAGGATTCGACTATCGGAAACTCGTGTTTTCTGGCTTTCGATTGAACGTCGTGGAATCGTTTACATCCTCCCGATTGCGTGTGACTCCCCAGGAAGATAAATGGAAAGATCAACAGTATCTTCTGATTAATGTATCACGAAACCTGTCGGATCGGTTTTCGATGAATTTTATGGGCAGTGGCCTCTTATTTTCCGATAAACAATCGGGATACCAGAACGATATTCGAACACATCTGGTCGGTCTGGGTGCCGCGTACAGAAGACAACGTTTCAAAATTCCCGTGCTCGTGGGAATGAAAGATGATCGACGATTCGGACAGATTGACCGGGGATTCCATTATCGAATGGGCTTGGATATGCCCCATTTTCGTCTCGGAGATTATCATAACCGTCTCATGGTTGCTTATGAAGAAGACGATCTTTCCAAGAGAAAGAACACGACGCTGTCTGCCAGTTATCTCATACATCGTCAGTTCTATGCCGGTACTCATGATTCCCTTATGCTGAGTTTGAACCACCAGCGACGGGATTATTACGTTTCGGAATCAGGCATCATCGAAAGTCGCGAAGAGAAAAGCCATCGGGCTGAAAACAGTCTGTCATACAGGTTCGGATCTGGCTTCTCCTGTCATGTTCAAGGTGTGATCTCCTCCCGCAACTTGAAGATCGGCTTGATGAACGGTCCCGATCAAGGATTGAAGAGACAGCGCCAGGATTTCCGCCTGTTCGGCATCGTTCGTCTTCTCATGAAAAAATCCTCATTCCGAGGAGAATTGACATTCAGTCATTCCAGCGAGGAACAAAAATACGACTATGCCGAATCCCAAACGTCGTTTCCGTATTCCAGCACGAGTTTGCTCAGTGCTCCCGATAATCAGAATGCGTATACGACCCTATCTGTGCGGGCCGGTTGGCGTTTTTTTTCCACGGACTCGCTCTCCTTCTCATCCAGTATTCAGCGTTTCCGATACGACACTCCCGATCTGGAGAATTATGACGATCGGGATGAACTCCGTTTCTGGCTGGATTTTATGGAATGGCACCGGTTTTCTCCTGCTTTGACCTTGCGGCTTTCCCTGCATCTGAATCTGCATCATTTTGTGTATATCTATGGACAAAAAAGTGCCAATAACAACTGGTCCCGGATACTCCGATACGGATCGACCTTATTCTGGCAACCCAGTCCTCGATGGCGGTTCGTGCAGTCGGCGGAAGTATTGGCCAATTATGTAGACTACGATTTTGAATCTGTTTTCCCCAGCGTTCGGAGTTTTCTTTACCGTAAATTCCGTCTCGAAGACTCAAAACATGTCAAGGTCGGACCAAAGTTATCTCTCGAACTTCTCTATCGCCTGGAGTTGGACGAAAATGGAAAACTCATCTGGGATCGATGGCTGGAGCAAAAACTCATAGACCGCCAGAGTCACACATTCGTAGTGAGCCTAAATTTTAAGCCATGGAAAAACCTTAATAT
>CAZTKR010000507.1:0-2089 GCA_964614115.1 uncultured bacterium
TTCCTGTCTTGTACATGGGGATGTTGATGATATGGGAGGCATCGTATCCCAGGTCTTCATCCATAATAAAACGCATCTGATCCATGATGACCAGAACCCCTACAATCAACACCACAGATACCATGAATTGAAAGACAACCAGAATATTTCGAAATGTAAAACCGTTCTTCGTGGTACCGCGCTTGCGCCTGAATAAACGAATGGGTTTGAACGACGAGATGAAGAATGCCGGATACAGCCCCGATAGGAATCCGACGATGGTAACCAGAAGCAAGAGCCTCCCCAGCTGATGGATGAAATCGTGCAAGTGGAAAGAAAGGGCCGTATTGAACATGTGATTAAACGAAGGAAGGATGATGCGGACCAGCAGGATGGCCAACGGTAAGGCCAGGACAGATAAAATGATAGGCTCACCCAGGAATTGCCATATAATCTGATTCTTCCGGGCACCCACCACTTTACGCATGCCCACCTCTTTCGCCCTGATTTCAGAATTGGCCGTATACAAACTCATAAAATTAATACAGGCGACCAGTAGAATCATGATGGCAATCGTGGAATAAAGATAGAGCCTGGAAATGCTGCCCGTGGCCAGGGGATCCCTGGCCATTCGAGATCGCAGGTGTATGTCGGTGATCGGCTGAAGAATGACACTGGCATGCTCTCTCTGCCTTAATTCCCGCAGTAAGGGACCGGCCTTGGCTTCGAGAACCCGGGCATCGGCACCCTCGGAGAGCAGAAAATAGGTATAAAAGTTGTTCATTCCCCACGTTTGATTTATGTCGAAACGAGAGTAACCATGATAGGGTCCGATGTGTTCGAAAGAACCGATAAAATCGAACTGAAGATGAGAGTTCCTGGGAATATCATCGACCACACCGCTGACGGTCATCTCGATTCTGTCGTCGAAGCGAAGAACTTTTCCGATGGGATCCTCTTGGCCGAAATATTTTTGAGCCATAGACCGCGTCAACACCACATCCGTCGGATTGGCCAGAACGCTTTGGGGATCGCCCTTGAGAAGGGTAAAGCTGAAAACCTCAAAAAAACTCGGGTCCGCCAGAATGAATCGTTCCTCATAGAATTTCTTATCACCGTAAGCAATGAGAAGTTTGGGATTGAATCCAAACGGATCGATGCGCACATACCTCTCGATCTCGGAAAATCTATCCTGTAATGTGGGTGCCAGGGGAATCGGTGTGCCCGGCCAATCGGGCGGTGTTGGATCAAATGTTTTAAGCACACGAAAAATGCGATCGGCCTTGGTATGGAATCGGTCGTAAGCGATCTCCTCTTCCACATACAAACTGATTAAAAGAACACATGCCATACCCACAGCAAGACCCGAAATGTTGATGAGGGAATAGATATTCTGTTTCCGCAGATTACGCAGAGCTATCTTGAAATAATGGAACAACATGATGAACCTCCTTTAAAAATTCACGGCGAGAGTGATGTTCATCAAAAAATCAAGATAATATTATCGGCCTAATAATCGTCCAAATTTGAGCAAAGACATGAATTAGGACGCAGTCATCATTTCCGACCGAATAATAGTAAGGGTTTGATAAAAAAGCTTATCTATGGATTAGACTTTTCTGGAACTCATTTCGTTAGTAAGGTTCCATTAGAAAAAAGATGATGTGATGAGTAGGTATTCGAAGTTCATTCTTTTAAAAAGGTAATTCGATAAAGGTAAGGTAAAATGGTCTTTACGTGAATGCTCAAACGATACGCGGGCATACCAAATCCAGAGTGGATTTGGTCGCCCCCTTGGCCCCTTTCAGGTCTATGACGACGTCCACGTCTGTGACGCTCAGCTCGTCCATAAGGCTAATAAAATCGTCCTCAGCATTCAGTTTTTTCAGGATCTCGTATCCGTACCTGGGCGCATAGCCGGCTTTCTCGACTGCCGTGGCCGGATTCCAGCATTCCATGTAATAGAACAGAAATTCGCTAATCTTTTTCGTCATCTTCATACTTAACGGGCACCTCGAACTAAAATCGATTTATGCTTATTAAAACAATATTTTAAAAATGCAAGAGAGTCTGTCCGTATCTGAAAGACTTGTTAATAAGTGTCCAGATA
>CAZTKR010000508.1:0-2079 GCA_964614115.1 uncultured bacterium
GGGCAGTAACTATAAAAAGGGCCTAATAATCTATATGTAAGGGTTTGAAATAAACCTAGCAATCATTATTACCATCTTTAATTCAACAAGATAAATAGAAAAACGAGGAGATAAATATATCTTCACAGACTAATAAGTCTTCAATCGTAGGTATCCCTTTATTATTCATCACTGCACATCTGTGAGCTTTTGGGTGGAAGGGTTGGATCGGGAAATACAGATATCAATATGATATGGGATTCATTATTGGCAATTATAAATGGGCTGACCTTCGCTGTTTTTTCTATTGCGATGGAGCTCCCGATCCTAACGGGATCCGGAACATACTGATACGTATTTTAATGGCTAACAATGTATTTAGTAACATGAAACACATCACATCGGGTGGCCAATTCGAGGGCGTCATCTGCTTATTAACACCAGATCTCGAAAGGAAATTGTCATGAAAAAAAGTATGTTGATCATTCTGTCATATTCGCTCCTGTTGACCAACGGCTGCCGAGGTCCTGAGAATAATCAATCGGAACCTACAAAAGAGAGTTTGGTGCAGAAATTTGAACGGATATACGCGGAAGCCGGCGAATCCTATAATCAAAAAGATTTTGTTCGATACAACGAAATCAGCCGGCAAGTCATGGAGTTTTCTCCCTTATATCCGGGTTTCCTGTATCAATATGCCAAATCGTTCGCCTTAGTAGAGAAAGAAGAGGAATCCCTGAAATTATTGAGAAGAATCGTCGATCTCGGTGGTATTACGATTCTGTCCGTGGAAACTGATGATGATTTCAAGTCTCTTTTTGAAAATCAAGATTTTAAAAATCTTGTCGAATCGGCAAAGGATAAAATAGTCACTGTCAATAATAGTGAAGTCGCTTTTATAATCAAAGAAAGGGATCTGATTCCCGAGGGTGTCGCCTATGATCCGAAAACGGATAGATTGTTCATCAGCAGTATTTTCAGGCGTAAAATCGTGATGATAACCCCGGACAGTCGAATCCAAGATTTCATCAGAGAGAAGCAAGACGGGATATTAGGCGTCATCGGTATGGAAGTCGATCCGGTGAGAAGACATTTGTGGGTGTGCAGTGGCTGGGATGGACAAGCCAAATTCCTGGATATTGAACGAACAGCGGACTTGCGTACTTTTGTCTATAAGTATGATCTTGAGTCTGCTGAATTGATAAAGAAGTATGCGTTGAATGACACGACCAGCCGGTTCTTCAATGATCTGACGATTCACTCCAACGGCGATGTATATATTACAGACACATTTACCGGGGGAGTATACAGAATATCCGCTGCGAGCGATAAGCTCGAGTTATTTACGGAACCCTCGATCTTTTTGTATCCTAACGGCATCACCCTCACGGATGATGAAAATGACTTATTCGTTGCTCATCTTGCAGGTATTCACAAAATCAACTTGAAGTCAAGAGAAATGAAGAAACTCCGACATCCGGAGGACGTCACATTGGTGAATATCGACGGCCTGGCATTCTACAATAACGCCCTAATCGCTCATCAGGGATCATCATTGGGAGGCGTGTTCCTATACACGTTGAATAAAGCACAAGACCGTGTCGTGAGTAAGCATGCTGTTGAAGTGTTGAATCCTCTATTCGATTTTCCTACAACGGGTGAATTGGCTGGAGATACCTATTATTACATCGCTAACGCACAGCTTCGAAGATTCGACCAGGACGATTCCATTTTTCCTCTAGACAAATTGGACGATGTAACTATTTTAAAAGTGGACTTAAGAAATTTTTAATCGCCACAAATCAAACTCTTTACAAACCGGCGAGGATGTCAAAGGTGCAATAGTTTTCCTGCGCAGCCGGAGAATCTCGTTGATTCCATCAATTCCCAGTATCATGAAGGAAATGTGGGAATTACTCCGGATGGCTCTGCTCTATTTTTCATGGTACTGTTTAAGCCGGGGGATTTTGGTGCTGATGATATACATTATAGCTTGAAATCCGGAAACCGTTGGACGAAGTCGAGAAATATCGGCAGTATTTTAAATAGTCGTCCCTGAAAAAGTCATTAAGTTAATTATAAATAGTACTTTGATATATC
>CAZTKR010000509.1:0-2075 GCA_964614115.1 uncultured bacterium
GATAAGAGAAATCAAGAGAACCTGGCGTGCCAAGAGCAGAGTCATCGGTACGATCATCATGCCGATTTTCTTTCTCATTTTTCTCGGATCAGGGTTCAGGCGGGCACGTTTGCCCGGAATGCCCGATGGAATGGACTATATTTCTTACCTGATTCCCGGCGTTGTGGGCATGTCTCTCCTGTTCCGGAGCATGTTCGGAGGGCTGCAGGTTCTATGGGATAAAGAGTTCGGTTTTCTCAAGGAGATCATGGTTACGCCCGTCTCACGCCTATCCATCGTCCTCGGCCGGATTGCCGGAAGCACCACCATTGCCCTAGCCCAGAGTTTCATGATTCTTTTTCTAAGCATACTGATCGGTTTTCGTTTTACCAGCCTGCTCGGCTTCTTCCTTGCCGCGGTCTTCATGATACTCATCGCATTCACGTTTATCGGATTGGGTCTGTCCTTCGCTTCCAGGATGAAGGACATGCATGGATTCCAGCTCATCATGAATTTTGTGGTCTTTCCTATTTTTTTTCTGTCGGGCGCTCTTTATCCCGTGCAGGGTCTCCCCCGATTCCTGAAGCCCCTGGTGTACATCAATCCGCTGACATACGGCATCGATGGTCTGCGCCTAGGTCTCGCGGGGACTTCGTCATTTCCGGTATGGCTGGACTTCGCCGTCCTCTCTCTCTTCTGTCTCGGTATCGTGACCATCGGTTCGCTCCTTTTCGAGACCAGCGATGTGGGTCAGTGAAAAGATGTTAGCCGATCGAATCAGCGAATACCCTTTCTGTTCTCCTTGATAAAATATATTCGGAGGACTGCATTCCGTTAATTCCGACAATATACGGGCAGGCCCAACGGGCGGTGATCTAAATATATCAAATCGGTTGACGCCGATTCTCAGATCTATCCTGAGTGGAGTGTGGTCACGATTCAAAACGTAAAATAGCCATCGAATCATCCTCTGGCATCTCAGTCTACTCACCTTTCCATTGTTGTATACATTAAAACCTTTCGGAGATTATATATAGACGGGAGGTTTTTATTTTTTTGAATTTTTGCGCTCAGTATTATTGAATACAACCGTTTCTCATGTTTCTTATTTCATCTCACGAAAAAATCCCTTCATGCTTTATTCCTGTATCAATCACGAGTCGAGGACATTTAGAACCACCAAGAATAAATAAATTCCTATGATTCCTTATTTTATTTCCGTACCTTGAAAATTCAATTGGATTCTAATACTTTTTTTGGAGGATATGATGAAAAATACAACATTCATCTCAATACTTTTTACAGTGAGTCTTTTTGCCTGCGGTAAGCAAACAGAGGTTGTTACCCTGGAAAAAACTTCCCCGGCATACGCCCTGGGAAAAACACTCTCATCCACACTGCCCATCATGGATCCCGATTCCAACAAAATCCTCGTGAAAACGAACGTCTTCCGGATTTCTGCCGGTGAAGTCCTGAATTTTTTGAAGTCCATGTACGGTTCTCAGGCAGATGGATTGAGCCGTATGGAAGAACAGCAGCTGTCCGATTTCGTGAAGCGGACGGCGATGCAGCTGACCGAGAAAAAATTGCTGTTGCGTGCGGCACAAAAGACCAATGTCGAGGTGACGCCCTCGGCCGTAGACAGCCTCCTGAATGCCCAGTACGTACGTGCCGGCGGTGAGGAACAGTTTCTGGATTTTCTGAATAACAACGAGATCGATATCGAATTCGTCAAGCAAGACGTCGAAAACAGTCTGATCATCAATTCGTATCTGCGAGGGATTGTCGAGCAACGCAACCAGATAACAGAAGAACAGATTCAGGAAGCATACCAGGCATTCATTCAAGATACCGTGGTCGATGTCCGCCATATCCTCCTGATGACCCAGGATAAATCCGATGCGGAAAAAAAGGAAATCCGGGATCAACTGGAGAGCATCCTGAAGCGGGCACGCGGTGGAGAGGACTTTAGTGCATTGGCCAAACAGTACTCGGAAGACCCCGGTTCTAAAGATAACGGCGGTCTTTACGAAGACGTTACCCGCGGCGTGATGGTGAAACCGTTTGAAGATGCCTCGTTTGACTTGCCGATTGGC
>CAZTKR010000510.1:0-2075 GCA_964614115.1 uncultured bacterium
CGCGGGGCCTGATCAACGAGATCGATGGCGAAGCGGTCTCCCAGCTGTCTCGTCACCTGGGCCTGCCGCCGCCTGATCTTGAATCAGCTAAAAACCCAAGGGATGAAGTCGGCAAGATTCTAAACAAATACTTTTTGAAAATTCAATCATGGAAATATTATAAATATCTAGGAGAGTTTGATCTGTATACTATAAATAACGGGAAGATTTATGAGTTAATAAAAAATCCAGATGCGGATAAATGGGAAATGCATAAAAGAAATTTTGAAAAGTAATATTTTTTTATTTTTATAAAAACATAATCCATGGCTGCCAAGGATGCGGCCGTCGGGATTCTTTCTTTTATTTCACATCGGACGTGTCTCATCGGGTGCCGATGGACGGTTTTTCATCGTGGTTTTCGGACGGTAGACGGTCTGGAGCAACACTAAGCCAAACGTGATGTGTTAAAAATCAAAAGAATAGGATTCAAGATGTTTCAGGAACTTGAAGAAATCAATTCGCGTCCCCAGCCTTTTCAGTTTTATACGGCGGATGAACTGTGGACAGACGAGCATACATCAAAAAAGATGCTCGAATATCATCTGAACGAAACCGTGAATATGTCGTCCCGCAACAAAAAATTTATCGAACGTTCGGTCAAGTGGATTGCTTCACGGTTCGGGGTGAACGAAACGACCAAAATTGCAGATTTCGGCTGCGGCCCGGGGCTTTACACGGAAAGACTGGCGGAACTGGGAGCCATTGTCACGGGCATCGATTTCTCGGAAAATTCTATCCGGTATGCGAAGCAGTCGGCCGGACGGAAAAACCTTGAAATCAATTACGTTCTGATGAATTATCTTGATTTTGATACAGCAGACAGATTCGATCTTATCATGATGATCATGTGTGATTTCTGCGCTCTGAGCCCCGATCAGAGGAAAACCATGCTCTCAAAATTCCGTTCGCTCCTGAAGCCCGAAGGTTCGGTGCTGCTGGATGTCTATTCTCTGAACAGTTTTAACCGGAAAGAGGAATCGGCAGCGTATGAATTCAATCAGTTAAACGGTTTCTGGTCATCTGATGATTACTACTGCTTTGTCAATACATTCAAATACGATAATGAACATGTGGTTCTCGATAAATATACCATCATAGAAGAAAAACGGACGCGTACGGTTTACAACTGGCTGCACTATTTTAGCGAAGATTCGCTGAGAGGGGAATTCGAGGAAAATGGTTTCAGAGTTGACTCATTGTACTCCGATGTTGCGGGTAAACCTCTGAGTCCAGACTCAGCAGAAATGGCTATCGTTGCGGTGAAATAACGAACACATAATCCGACGATGCACCCTTTGCGCCGGTGAGGTTGTGGTTAGCAGGTAAACAAAATTCTATTAAACGATAATGAACAAATAATGGATAAAATGTTGACACTTAAAATACAATAATCATCACAAGGAGGGGTAGACATGAAGGTACGAAGTGTTTATTTATCAGTGGTAGCCTTGTTAGCCAGCATCCCGCTCGTATTTCCTCTTTCTCTTCTAGCCCAGGGTACCTGGAATCAGATCGAAACACCCAATGGGCCCAGCGCCCGTTTTGGACATTCCATGGTTACATTACCCAATGGAAGTACATTATTGTTTGGTGGTGAAGATATTGAGGGCCTAAAAAATGACTTGTTCGTATTTCAGAACAATGATTGGAACAGTGTGACCCCAACCGGCACTGCGCCAAGCCCGCGTTCCAACCAAAGCATGGTCAGACTTTCCGACGGAAGTGTGTATGTATTTGGAGGAGAATCAGAAGGGGGCGTAAATAATGACCTGTTCAGATACATATACGAAATCAATGAATGGAACTCCGTCACTCAGCCCATCCATCGTCCGGGCGGACGCGAGCTGCACAGCGCGCACGCATACGGAGAGAAAATGTTCATGG
Organism: uncultured bacterium; assembly: GCA_964614115.1. Classification (GTDB taxonomy): domain Bacteria; phylum Zhuqueibacterota; class QNDG01; order QNDG01; family DSAB01; genus CAZTKR01. Next base: position 1,927 of record CAZTKR010000510.1, read on the forward strand.
CAGGCGGCACGGACGGCACAGATTTTTTCATCGGCTGCTGGCTTTATGATCCTCTGCTGAATACTTGGGAAATGGAAACAGCTGCGCCTGTACATATCTGCGGTGCGGCAACGGCAATAGAAAAAGATAACTTCTGGATATTATTCGTT
>CAZTKR010000511.1:0-2056 GCA_964614115.1 uncultured bacterium
AGCATTTTTGGGATTTTTCTGGAAGAGTTCCAGGGCTTTTTGGTCGATTTCGGCCTGTTCGTCGAAGAGCCGGGCTTCAAAGGGATCCCGTACTGTGTGGACGTCCTTGATTCCTTCCTGCCAGTTGAGGTACAGGAGGTTGTCTATAAAGTCGATATTCCACCGGGCCGAGTTTTCGTCGAATGCATCGGGATTCCAGGTCTTGTAAAGGGGATGGATTTCCTGGACGCCGGCGTAGATCGGCACGTACGTGCTCACATGCTGGTTGTCCAGGTAGAACCAGTAGACGCCGCCGATGGAGGCCGGCAGCCAGCCCCTGAGCTGAGCTACCATGCCGTATCCCCCGCGAGAGACCATACGGCGGTACACGATGTCCAAAAGCTCACGCATGTTCCTGGTGGGGAACGGCGTGGCCAGGGGACTTTTTTTCATGCCGCCGCGTCCGTCGGGGATATACCAGTCGAAGTCCGAGGTCATATCATAAATGGTGCCCTCGTACACGGAGCGCTGGAAAGCGATGACGTCCTGGACGGACATTTTTTTCTCGGGCTTGACGGAGAACGGGTACATGGCGATATCTTCGATGAACTGATGGTAGGCATCGTAGCCCCGGTAGGGATTCCTGAGCTGCTTATCCGGCCATTTGGCATAATTGGGTGCCACTGTCGAGTAAAAAAGCCAGAGCCGGCTGACGGCCCACTCCCTAGGGGGCGGTGCATACACCTTCTGCCAGATGAAGGGCTCGCCGCTGTCGGGATCGTACCAGCCGCGCTCGATGGCAAACGTCCTATAATTTTCCGATGCCATATATTCATCGGGTTTGGAGAGGTCGATTTGTTTGATGATGGACCAGTTGGGTACGATACAGACATGGTCGTCGGGCACGCGCTGGGCAGCCCAGATGGCGCCCAGTTCGCCGCTGTCCGGGTCCCAGTCGGGACCGACGGCGAAGACTTCCAATACCCAGGCCTCCTCGGGATCGGCGATGCACAGGGCCTCGGATTCGGGTCCGCAGGATGGCAGAAACCCGTATTTTTCCAAGAGGGATGTGATGAGCGCGATGGCCTGTCTCGCCGTCTTGCACCTCTGGAGAGCGAACAGCTGGGCCTGCTCGATGGTCATGATCTGCCGGCAGATCTCCCGGTCGGTCTGGAGCTCTTCCCTCTGACTCAGGGTGCTCTCGCCGATGGCCAGTTGATGTTCGTTCATCTGGGGGTATCCCGTGTGGAAGTAGGCGTAGGTATCTTCCACCTGAGGTATGTGACCAATGACTTCCCCGTAGTCGTGAAGCGGCGTGCGGGAGTTCTGGAGTCCGTAGTAGACCGGGGCCATCTCTCCCTTTTTGTACTTTTTCGCCGGTACTACATGCACGCGGCACTCGTCGCAGCATCCCGTATGGGATGTCATGACCGATCCGTCGGCAGAGGCCAGTTTCCCGACAACAATGTCGGTGCATGCATCCGTCTGATCCGGACCCGTCTGCTGGGACAGGCTCACGGCGGTCGAGAGTAAGCACGCGACCAAAACAACGAAAGCGGATGGTTTAAAGATTTTCATCTCTCTTTCCCTTCCTGTTTTCTGAATCTCTTATGATGACATCGAAACGATGTCATCATTTTATGAGAATAATGGGTAAATTGCAAGTAGAATCTGGAATCGTACGACCCGATGTGGCATTATTTCACGGGGTATTTCGGAAATCATCCGCATATCCTACATCGAACGGGATATGTCGTATGTGCCATCTTTTACAACCTCCAGAGGTACGACGTCTTGAAGAAAAATCCCCGCTTCATCTCCGTGAACCTGTCGCTGTTGATATACTGTCCCCGGTGCCATTTGACCTTTTCATACAGGTTTCCGTAACCGATGTGGACGACAGTACCCGGAATGTACGTGAACGAAGCGAGAAAATCGGTGAGCATTTCTCGGTAATAATCGTTGTATTCGACAATGCCCCGGAAGAATAGGTATTTATTCATCTGGTACGTGAGTTTCCACCGGGCGATAGTATAGTCGTAGATTTTCTGAGAGTCCGAATCTCGATAAAAGTTGG
>CAZTKR010000512.1:0-2045 GCA_964614115.1 uncultured bacterium
CTCACCGAGGGAACCTACACGGCCCAGATCGCCATCACGTCCAACGGCGGCAATGCCACCATCAACGTTCAGATGGAGGTAACCGACGGTGGCGGAGTTGGCCAGTGGATCAAATACGACGACGAGAACTACGAGAGCTACTGGGACGCACAACCCACGGATTATTTCTTCATGGTTCTCTTCGACCGTCCCACCGGCTGGCAAACCTTGAGAGTGACGAAGGTTCGAATAAAATTCAATACCAACGGTTCTGATGATATCCGGCTTCTGGGCATGGACAGTCGGTACAGTCAGGAACGCTGGTGGCCCAACGATGTTATCTACCAGGAACCCGAAGCCGAGACAAGTACCATAGACCCGAATGATGGCTGGAATGTATGGGATGTAGACTGGTTGTTCGGTGCAGAACGCTTTTTCATCGGATACTTCCAACTCCAAACATCCAATTATCCCAGGGTCTACGAGGATACCAGCGATCCCGATTGGAGAAGTTATCGATTGTACGAAGTCGGTGGATCTTTCTGGTGGACGGCCTACGGGAGCCGGGACTGGGCGATTCAGGTCTATGTCGTTCAATCAAGTTCGCCGGCAGCCTTAGCAGGTCAACCCCAAGGTATGTGGCTAGATGGAAGAGTAAATTTCGCACCACGCTCTGGTGCCGGAATATCCCGAGGCGAGAATCAGCTGTCGATACCCCTCGAAAACGCAGAAGGCATCAAGAGTCTGAAAGTTCGATAGAGTACCCTCATCCTGTTAAGATAAGACAAAGCCCCGAAGATCATGCACATCTTCGGGGCTTTTCTATTCCTCTATGGATGTCCGTCAAAATCGACCCGTCAATCCCACATGAATCTTACCCCTCATCGGACTGTCGCCCTCCCCCAGGCCGTAATCGATCCCCATCAGGCCCAGTCTTGTCTCCAATCGTAGTCCGATGCCGTATCCCGCTTTTGTCCCTTTGATTAGCCCCGATATCGCATCCCGTCGCTGGTACACCCCACAATCAAAAAACACGAAAAAACGTGAGAACCGGCCCATCCGGAAACGGTATTCGGCGTTCATCCAGGAAACTAGGGTTCCGCGAAAGGCATCCTCGGCATAGCCGCGCAAAGTGCGTGCTCCGCCAAACCGAATCTGATCGCTCAGGGGAACAAAACGGTCTCCCGTGCGTACCTCCAAGACATGAAGCCCCAGATAGAACCCCTGGCGTCGAAAAGTCGGCAACACAGCCTCCGCATCGGCCTGGAGCAATCGTGTATTGACCACGCTCTTCCAGTCTTCCGGATCTAACACCGTGGACTGTGTATAGTTACGCTTACGCCCCAGAGTCACCGTGGTCTGATACCGCACTCCCCGGGAAGGATTCAGCGGTTCGTCTAGGGTGTTGTAGTCGATAGCAGCCGAGACAAGCCAGGAGCGGGTCCTGGCCACATCATAGACCATGATGACCGAGGAATCGGGGTGTACATCGCGGAGCCCGCCCTTCAGGCTCAACGATAAGGTGGCCCACGGAGCATACCTTACTGAAAAATCCCACTCCCGCTCGATATAGGTGGTATCCCGTATTTCCTGTTCGAACTGTATTCCAAGATGGACAGGCCAGCCCGCCAACCAGGGTTCCTCGTACCCAAACCGCATGGCCTGAGAATACGCATCCTTCTTCTCCCAGTAGGCTTCTAAAAACCGTCCCGTTCCCAACAGATTCCGAAACGTACATTCGAGACGACCCGTGAAGTAACCCGATTCGCGGTCATTCGTCGAAGGATGGTATCCCACCACACCGTCAATGGTCGTCGAGTTGCCCTCTGTGACTCGGAGAGTCACGGCTGCTCTGTCCTGGGAAAAAGTGACTTCCGGCTCGGCCACTTCTTGAAAGTAGCCCAATCTCTGCAATCTCTCCCGAACCGAAAGCACGTTTTTGTGATGATACAGGGTCCCGGTCTTCAGTCTTGCTTCCCGCAGGATAACATTATCCTTCGTGAATCGATTTCCCTGGACTCGGATGGATTCCAAGCGAACTTCGAGTCCTGCATCCACGTCTAGGA
>CAZTKR010000513.1:0-2042 GCA_964614115.1 uncultured bacterium
AAAAATTAATGCTCAGGTCAATAAATCGCATACCGATCAACATGGTCTCTTCGTCTATCTCGCCAAGTTCACCTTCCTGATTCATGGTTTTCAGTTTGTTGTAATCTGAAGGCGGGAAATCGATGCCGGTGACTTCCGACATAATCTCGGCATCGGCGGAGAGTTCGATGATCGGCACCGGACCATCTGTCGTTTCCCTCATAATGACTTTCCGAAGATGTTCGAAATCTGCTTTCTCTTTAAATTGTTTTTGAATTTTGGTCATGATTAATTCCTTTTGAATATGAGAGCCTTGTTCGGCATCAATCCAATATATCCCCAAATTCTGGGGGAAACTTATGCTGGGGGGATACCCCCAAACCCTCGGCAGGAAATATCCTGCACCTGTTCTTAAAACAACACAACGCTTTACTCATTTATACGCTTCTGCAATCTCTCTGGCAAAATTCCTGCCTGCCGTTGAATCGGCTCCGAAAAAGTCAGCACCGATTTCATCACAAAACTGTTGGTTAACCGGTGCCCCACCAATCATGATTTTTACACGATCATTTAACCCGGAAGCCTTAATAGCATCAATGATATCCTTCATCGATGTCATTGTAGTGGTGAGAAGCGCGGAAAGTCCAACCACGGTGGGCTGATGTTCTTTTATGGCATCAACAAATTTCTCTGGTGAGACGTCTATCCCAAGGTCAATCACCTCAAACCCTGCTCCTTCTAACGACATGATCACCAGATTTTTGCCAATATCATGCAGATCACCTTTGACAGTTCCAACCACCACTTTTCCTATCGGCTCGATACCGTCGCTGGTAGTCATCAGGGGTTTCAAAATGTCAACGCCTCGCTGCATTGCCCTCGCTGCCACCAGCATCTCCGGTATAAAATACTCACCTTCCTGAAACAGATCACCGACGATGTCCATTGCAGGAATTAAAGCTTCACTCATGATTATCTCTGGTGCCTGACCTTCTTGAAGAAGTATATTTACACGTTCCACGGTTTCACTGGCATTTCCGGTTATAACAAATTCTCTAAGCTGTTCCATTATTTTCCCCTTTATCTGCTTGTTAACCTGCTACCATATGCTACCGACGGCACAAATCGATCATGTAAGAATTGCGTATAACGTCATAATATCATCAGGCTGAATGAATATGTTGCGCGAAGATTGCGTATAATATGCGTATCAAATATACGCATTAATCGAAGGACAAAAGATATGTTCTGAGGTTGGTTTTCTTACTTTTAAGCCCGAGTTTCTTCCTGATGTGGTGCCGGTGCGTATCGATGGTTCTGGGGGACATGTTCAGAAGATCCGCGATCTCTTTGGCGGTTTTACCCTGTTTCACCAGGTTTGCCACTTCAACTTCGGTGTGAGTCAGTTTTAAATATTGAGTTGAAAGTGATCGTACAAATGGCGAAACGATATCATCTAAATTGGATTTCAGCATATCCAGAGACGCTTTTTGCGTTTCGTCCAGATTGGTTTTCTTGAGCAGATCGATATAAGGTGAAACCAGTTCCTTTACATTGAACTGGATTTTCTCTTCGATCTCTTTTAAATCCTCTTCCCTTCTCTTGAGCAAAACCCGCAAGGCGGTATTTGCTTCTTCAAGACTGGCGGTTCGTTCCTTGACTTTTGACTCCAGCTGCTCTTTTGCTTTCCGTAAATCCTCTTCGGCCTGTTTCTCTCTGGTAATATCCCGAATGGTTCCGACGATTGCCATCGGATTACCATCGGCATCCCAAACCAGTGAACGCGTATCACTCACCCACCGGTAACTGCCGTCTTTTTGTTTCAGGCGAAATTCGATACTTTTAGATACATCTTCGGATTCTGTTACTTCACTGAAACCCTCGCTTAACTGGGATTTATCGTCCGGATGAATAAATTCGAGAATCTGGGCAAATCCAAGTTCCTTCATCTCTTTCGGATCGTATCCAAGGAACCGGGCTGATGGACTCACATAGTCGAACCGGTCTGTCTTCAAATTCAACCGATAGATGAGATCAACAGAATTCTCAAGGACCCCTCGGAA
>CAZTKR010000514.1:0-2036 GCA_964614115.1 uncultured bacterium
CTCCTTGGATAAATGGTTCCGATTCGATGTGACGCTTGGATTTGCAGATGTGCTCATCCATTGTCTGCATGACGGCTGGAATGTGGTGTCTTGTTCATCTGAGGGCCGTGAGTAGGTTACCTGTGATGTGTCCTCGTTTTCTGGTTTCGAGGCTACTTACGAACCCGGTGATGCCCGTTACGAGGGATTAGCCATTCCCCGTGTGCTGAATCCCCTTCTGAGGATTGTCAGAAGCCTGCTATGGAGATAGAGCAGAGGGGATTAGAGGGCTTTCTCTGCAGCCTCCACGGTTTGAGCGATCAAGGTGGCTATCGTCATCGGGCCCACGCCTCCTGGCACGGGCGTGTAGGCGGAACACGTATCCACGACTTTTGACAGTTCGATATCGCCCACTTTTTCCGGATGATAGCCCGCGTCGATGACAACGGCGCCCTCTTGAATCCAATCGCCTTTGATGAATTCGGGTTTGCCCACGGCACCGACGACCACATCGGCCCTGCGGACGATGTCGGGCAGGTCTTTTGTTCTCGAATGGCAGATTGTCACCGTGGCATGGACGTTGAGCAGCATCATGGCCATGGGCTTGCCCAGGATCGGACTCCTTCCGACGACGATGGCATGCTTGCCTTCGAGGGGTATCTTGTAATGGTTGAGCATACGCATGATACCGGCTGGCGTGGCCGACCCATACGCCGTTTCTCCCATGGCCATCCTGCCGAAACCGTGTGTCGTGACGCCGTCTACATCCTTGTCGATGCGGATACGGTCAAAGCATACTCTCTCGTTAATTTGAGATGGGACGGGATGCTGGAGCAGGATTCCATGAACGTCGGGATTTGTGTTGAGCTTGTCGATTTCGGCCAGGAGTTCTTCCGTGGTGGTCTTCTCCGGCAGGAAAACTTTCAGCGATTCTATGCCCACCCGTTGGCAGGCATTGCCTTTCATCCGAACGTAAGTGGCAGAGGCTGGGTCGTCACCCACCAAGATGGTGGCAAGAATGGGCGGTTTATCACCCGTTTTTTCCTTGATTTTCTGTACGCGACCTGCGAGTTCCTGTTCGATTTGTTTGGCGAGGGCTTTACCATCCAGAATCAGAGCGCTCATACGATCTCCTCTTTTATGCTGATTATCTTGTTATTCGAAGAATAGATATCTACAGTACTCGTAAACTGGAAAAACGAAAATACGCTCAACACGATGGAATAAACACGCGTTCAAGTATGAGAAGGTTGTTCTTCCAATCCGGTAAAATGGTAATCATTTCGTTCAAAACATGCAAGAAAAAAATGGAGAAGGAAAAGATTCAAGATGGCCCTGTCGATAAATCAGGTGTGACGGAAGAGCTTCGGTCACGGATGGGGTCATCAGGATTCGTCGTCCTACAATATTTGTCGGGTGAGAAGGTGTATGACTTGTCTTCCTACTCATTTTAAAAAAACGAACGATACGAGTCTCGGCAGTTTATTTTTATCCGAGTCGTAGGTGGCCAACTGCATAATTCCTGAGTAAAATATGAATTTTCTGGAGAACCCCCCAAAAATATCTTGACATTTTGTGAAATATATGTTATATTTTGAGTAATATAGGTTACATAATAGGTAGAATCGGTTACATATTTTTTCAGCATTAAAAACAGGGAGAGCCAGCCGATGGCCGAGCTTATTGAAATCCTTGACCAAAAAAGGAAAAAATACCGAGGTCGTGCTATCTTGGGATCCATCATCTTTTTTATTGCTTGGCTGTTGAGGAGCGTTATCAAGATATACGAACTGGGGATGGAAACATTCCATACGGCCGTGTTTATCGTTCTTCTCCTTTCCGTGTGTTATCAAGCCTATTTTGCCATCAAATTGAATATCATAAAAAAACATATTAAAAGCGATCCTGTCCTGAAAGAAGCGCTGAATAATGAATGGGTTCGCCTAAATGAGCTAAAAGCATGGAAAGCGGCGTTTTTTTCGATGATGATATTCATCGTTCTCGTCGGGATTTTATCGTTTTCCGTTCACATCCGGGATACCATGCTCATCGTGGTA
>CAZTKR010000515.1:0-2035 GCA_964614115.1 uncultured bacterium
AACCTGAATACAGAACTGGAAATCGAAGGTGTATTGCTGACCATGTACGATAACCGGCTCAATCTTTCCTATCAGGTTGCCGAAGACGTCCGTAAATTTTTCGATAAAAAAGTATTCAAGACTATTATTCATCGGAATGTGCGCCTCAGCGAAGCGCCCAGTTTTGGAAAGCCCGTTATCCTTTATGATGCGGTATGTACGGGATCGGAAGATTATATGAAACTGGCCGAAGAGGTTCTCGACCATGAAGCCTAGACGGTTGGGTAAAGGGCTGGAAGCCTTGATACCTCAGGTATCCCCAGAGGATGAAAAAACCCGGAAAGACGTCCTGTTTGAAGTATCCGTGGATAAGGTGCATGCCAATCCGTTTCAGCCCAGAACACAATTCGATCGGGACGGACTGGAAGAGTTGAAGCAATCTGTATTGGAAAATGGCATTATTCAACCTATCACCGTTCGCAGAATCAATGGTGAGTTCGAGTTGATCGCCGGTGAAAGAAGGCTTCGAGCCGTTCAGGAGTTGGGGTACTCAAAAATTCCGGCGTTCGTGATGGAGGTGAAATCGGAAGATCAGATGCTGGAACTGGCATTGGTGGAGAATATTCAGAGAGAAGATTTGAATCCCATCGAACAGGCCGAGGCTTTCCAGCGATTGATGAAAACATACGGGCTGACACAAGAAACCGTAGCGAAAAAAGTGGGAAAAGACAGAGCCACTGTGGCTAATTTTATCCGTTTACTCAAACTTCCGGAAGAGATACAGCAGAGTCTACGGCGGGCGGAGATTTCCATGGGACATGCCAGGGCACTGATGGGCCTCTCCACAGCTGCGGCCCAGATGAGTGTATGGAAGAAGGTATTGAAACAGGGTTGGAGTGTTCGCAAGGTCGAGGATGTTGTAAGGGAAGAACAGGAAAAGGGAAATCAGACCAAGAAGCAGGAGACCAAGGCAAAACGCGCGCCGTACCTCGTGGAAACAGAGGATGAATTGCGAGCCATTCTGGGAACCCAGGTGAAAATTAGGCCAGGAAGCCGCGGTGGCAAGGTGGAGGTATTCTATTATTCCGACGAGGACCTGGAGAGGATCGTCGAATTATTTCAGCGTATTGGATCGTAGATGAGAAAGCGTAATCGAAAGCAATTTTTTTCTATTATCTTTGTCCCGGATCAGGAACTGGATCCCAAGAGTGTTTCCATGAGTTATACGATGGGTCGGCTACTCCTGGCAATCATGACCGTCCTGGTAATTCATTTTATTCTAGGCGGGATCGCTTACTACCGTGTGATGCATTTGGAGAAAACCACGGGAACGCTCATGGATGAAAACCAAGAGCTCAAAGCCAGAAACAGGAAAATCGAGCAACTGTGGAAAGAATTCAATCAAATTCGGGCATTCGATGAGAAAATCCGGAAGGCGTTTGGACAAACGCTGGGACTGGCCCAGTCTGACGAACAGGATCTCCAAACCCCCCGGATGCCTGTCCAGCAGAGACGACGTGAATCTGGGGAGACTCCCGCCGAAGTGTCCTCTCAGATGCCAAATATCGAACAGCTCCAGAACAGTCGCTACTTTCTAACGGAAAAGCGGGGCGACTATTTCGATCCGGACTATTTGCCCACCGGCTTGCCCGTGGAAGGGTTTTTAACCACGCATTTTCAACGAGGGGGCTGGTTTGAAGGGCGGAGTCACAACGGCATTGACATTGCGGCCAAGAAGGGCACTGTGATTCGGGCAGCCGGTGCAGGAATCGTCATACTGGCGGATTGGACACCGGATTATGGAAACGTGATGGTCATTTCCCACGGGAATGGTTTTGTGACATACTATGCCCATGCCCTGCGATTGCTGGTCGGTAAGGGTCATCGCGTTCGAAAAGGGCAACCCATCGCCCTGCTGGGGAGCTCGGGAAGCAGTTCGGCACCGCATCTACATTTTGAAATATGGAAGGATGGCGTGCCCATCGATCCGGAAAGGTTTATTTTTGCCATGCAGCGCAGCGAGGCGGAGGCGGGATCTTGAGTTTGCGTTTGTCGT
>CAZTKR010000516.1:0-2035 GCA_964614115.1 uncultured bacterium
TTACCCCGGCAGATTTGAAGAGGTGAAAAGCCCGTCTGTTGGCTATCTCCACGCCTACCTCTGAGAGTAGTCCCATGGTTGCCTGATGGATCCTTTTGATATCCGAATCGGTCAGGGGACGATAGAGACCACCATCCATTCCACCTAATTTTCCTCGCCTGAACATGTTGTAACCTCCTGTGGTTTCGATTAAACATTTGATGCCTTCGTAAAAAGCCCTTTAACCGTCATGCCGGACACTGGATCAAGTCCAGTGCAGGCTTTGATCCGGCATCCATAACTTTTTGAATTTACTGGATTCTGGCTTCCGCCAGAATGACTAAAAAGGCCGATTTTAGACTTTTTACGATTTCATCACATTTACACCTTCTAAAACCTCTCCATCCTGGCCCTTCGTTTCATTCGTCGTTCCTTCGGGCCTCACAGGATCAACTGCTGTCTCATCACATTCAACCTTCCCGGGTGCGTAAAAGTCTGGCCGAACCGTATGCCGCTCCACACGCTGCCGCTTACACGTCGTAGTAGAGGGCAAACTCATAGGGATGGGGCCTCTCGCGTATAGGATTAAGCTCCTTTTTCACCTTGTATTCAATCCATGAATCGATCAGCTCCCGGGAAAATATCTCTCCTTGAAGGAGAAAATCGTAATCGTTCTTTAGGTTGTCCAGTACTTCATCAAGGCTTGCGGGCAACGACTTGACCTTTTTGATCCTCTCTTCGGGCAGTGCGTGGATATCCTCATCAATAGGGCCATAGTCTCCGGGTTCCAGCTTCTTTTCAATTCCGTCCAAACCCGCCAAGAGCTGAGCGGTGAGGCAGTAGTAAATATTACTGGTTGCATCAGGAGGGCGGAATTCGATTCGCTTCGTTTTCTCCGTGGTGGCGTATTTGGGAATTCGAATCGCAGCGCTTCGATTGCCCGCCGAGAAAAACAGATTAGTCGGTGCCTCAAACCCGGGAACCAGGCGGCGGTATGAATTGGTGCTCGGATTGGTAAAAGCGAGGAGGGCCGGCGCATGTTCGAGAAGCCCAGTGATATAAGAGAGCGCAAGGTCGCTCAATCCACTATATCCCGATTGATCATAGAAGAGATTTCGCTCCCCGTTCCAGAGGACCTGATGGACGTGCATGCCATTGCCTCCATCCCCATGAATGGCTTTCGGCATGAAGGTCACGCTCTTTCCCCATTTTTTGCCCGTCATTTTGGCCACATACTTGATGAGCATAACCTTGTCGCCGGTTTCCAGCAGCCCGCCCATCGGAATCTCGATCTCGAATTCTCCCGCGCCCACCTCGTGGTGGTGATATTTAATTCCGATGCCCATTGATTCGAGCTGGGCCATCATTTCCGATCTCAACTCATAGAATGTATCCGATGGCGGCATCGCGTGGTAGCCCTGCATCGGTATGATGCGGAACCCATTATCCACATCTTCGGTATCGGAAAGGGACTCGCCCGAAGTAATGCGATAGGCAGAGCGATTCATCCCGATGTTGAAGGATACCCTGTCGAAGATGTTGAACTCGAGCTCCGGCCCCCAGCTGCTTCTGTCTGCCCACCCTGATCGGGTGAGGTGCTCTTCAGCTCGTTTCGCGACGTTTCTCGGGTAAAAGGGGAAGGGTTGCCTTGAATCGGCCTCTCGGACATCACACAGGAAACTGAGGGTTTTCCTCTCCCAGAACGGGTCAACCAGTGCACTGGATAGATCGGGAACGAGCACCATATCTCCCGAATGGATTTTCTTGTACCCCACACTTGATCCGTCGAACCCTACCCCTTCATCGAGCAGGGTTTGACTGAAGGCAGAGGCAGGCAAAGTGACATGGCGCAGGCGGCCATTCAAGTCGATATATTTCAGGTCCAGTATTTCAACCTTTTCTTTCGAAATAAATCGGCTCGCATCTGAAAATGAAGCAAACATCGATTGGTACCTCCTTACTACGTTTATTGGTTTCCTTATAGAAGGTCGAACACCGAGCAGGTCAGAGAATGCGCAACCCTTTTGGATAGGGGGTGAGATACTCGAAACCGGTT
>CAZTKR010000517.1:0-2032 GCA_964614115.1 uncultured bacterium
ATTATTATTAAAAGAATTATTTTAATGTTACATCCAAATCAAATGCCTGCTTTACGTCCTCATTTTTAAAAGATTTTGTTTAAAAACTTATAAATAAAATTTAGGAGGATGCCATGACTTTCCAAAAAACTGCACTCGTGTTCTTCATCACATTGACCGCGGTCTGTTCTTTGGCCCAGACACCTGGCACACTAAAGTGGTCTTTTGAAGCTGGAGGAAGGGTTGACTCCTCCCCGGCTATCGGCACGGACGGCACCATTTATGTGGGGTCCAATGACACCAGGCTTTATGCTATTAATCCCGATGGCTCCTTGAAATGGAGCTATACAACAGATGGGGATGTAACATCTGATCCGGCCATCGGTGCTGACGGCACCATCTATATCGGATCTTATGATGGCAATATTTACGCCATCAATCCGGACGGTTCGTTAAAATGGCGTTATACAACAGGAGGTAACATCCTTTCCTCTCCTGCTATCGGGACGGACGGCACGATTTATGTGGGGTCCAGTGATTACAATTTTTACGCCATCAATCCCGACGGTTCGTTAAAATGGAGTTATGCAGCAGGAGGTGTTTTTCCTTCCTCTGCGGCTATTGGTGCTGACGGTACCATATACGTGGGTTCTTACGATTACAACCTCTATGCCTTTAATCCCGACGGTTCGATAAAATGGAATTATACGACAGATTATTGGGTTTATTCTTCTCCAGCCATCGGCTCTGACGGCACCATTTATGTGGGATCCACGGATAACAAGTTTTATGCTATCAATCCCGACGGCTCGTTGAAATGGAGTTATCAAACAGGAAATGATATCAATTCATCCCCGGCCATCGGCGCTGACGGTACCATTTATGTGGGATCAAGTGACAGCTATTTCTATGCGTTAAATCCAGATGGTTCTTTTAAATGGAGCATTACATCTGGAATTTGGTATGCTTTTGTATCTTCTCCGGCAATTGGCGCTGACAACATCATCTATATTGGTTCCTATTTTCCCGCCCTTTATGCCTTTAGGCCCAGTGGTCAGACAGAATGGAATTTTATAACAGATGACAAAATATCCTCTTCTCCTGCGATCGGTACTGACGGCACCATTTATGTGGGATCTCGTGATAATAAGCTATATGCTATTTATTCGAGTAGTATGGGTTTGGTAAACAGCCCATGGCCCAAGTTTCAACAGAACAACCAAAACACTGGAAATGTAACAAACTTAACACCGGTTGAATCGTCCGTGGCGTCGGCCCAGCCAAGGAATTTTTGTCTCAATCAAAACTACCCCAATCCGTTCAACGCCCAGACCACGATCGAGTACCAATTACCGGAAGACACGCATGTTTCGCTCACGCTTTTCAATGTGCACGGGCGTGAAATCGCAACCCTTGTCCAAGAAGCACAACCCGCAGGCAGTTATAAAATCCGATTCGACAGCAACGACCTGGCCAGCGGTCTTTATTTTTACCAGCTTAAGACAGACGCTCAGATGCTGTGTAGGCGAATGTTGCTTCTAAAATAGTCATTACGCACAAGATCAGACGTTCGCTGACGGACGACGACCTGTGGTTTCGTTTTCACATTTTCATCTGGTTACAGACGGGCGCTCCAGCAATGTTATGTTCTTCTATTTCAATTAGACTTTGGACAGCTACCGTCGCTTATTGAATATGAGTGTGGACATTGCCGCGCATTCATTTGAACATCTAATGTGGATTCGGGATAGTATCAATTGCCGCACCTTCAAGCCATATTTTTCTGAACCGCAGCACGCGACGGTTTATTCGGTATTCGAGAATAGCAGTCCGATGACGACTGATATGATCTGCATGATAGAAGGAATAATTTTGGATTGATTTCAGGAATGCAGGTTTAGTTGTTATTTTGATATTCCATCGTCTTCCGTAGCAGTTCGCCTCTGTTCCCGACACCCAGTTTCTTGTATAAATTATAATTATGGTTCTTCACCGTATGCGGAGAGATAAACAGCCTCTTCTGGATTTCCTTATTCGTTAATCCTTGAAGAAT
>CAZTKR010000518.1:0-2027 GCA_964614115.1 uncultured bacterium
CTCTGAATGTGGAATACCTGTGCGCCACTTCACTTGGGGTTCATAATCTTCGGAAATTTAGATCAAGCCTATCATTTACGGTCCCTGTATTGAATGACTCTTCAATTTTAGGCAACAAATAGTCCGGTCACTACAACACTCCATCCTCTGCTGATCCGGTTCTGTCCATCTTCATATCTTCGTTCGTCTCTGTAAAAGGAAAAAATCAGCACACAGTGGAGCAACGTTCTGCGAGAAGTGACAACCATCCCATATCCGCGCATTCACTAAAGTGTAAGGGCAGTCTGCTAATCAAACGTATCTTTTCATCCGTGCAAGAACCGTAAAATGGGCCCCTCCCATATTTCAAATCGGTCATCGGAGAGTCTTTTCTCATACGCATTCGAACTTTCATCATCTATGATTATATTGCATATGGACGTATCCTTTCACAAAGACGAAAACCATGCGTCGTGATTTAAATAATGGGCCTATGTACTTTCTTCCGAAATTCCAGAGCGCGATAAATGACTTGATTTTTTCGTTTTTCATTGTACTTTATTTTTCAAGGGACAGCACTTCAATGAAAGGCGCCTGGAAATTAAAAATCAGTGCGACGACAACCAGAGAACGATCGAGACAGCCCTTCGGTAGTACACAAAAACATGTAAAGGAGGGACATGTGATGAAAAGAAAGATACTCGCCTGTATGATGGGAGCCATCATCCTTTTTCTCACCTGTTCGTGGATGACGGTTCTTGCCGATGACGTAAAGAACCAAGAGAGTCAATTAACCATACCCTGGGAAGAATTCAAGAAACTGCTGCGTCTGGATGGCGATGAGATTATCCTTTCCATCGATACGTTCAATAAGATTTTAGCCCAGATGGGGACGACGATCACGCCGGATCATACCGTAAAAGAAGGGAACGTCGTACTCAAACGCGCAGAATTTAAAAAGCTGATCGATGGGATGAAACCGCCTGCCGGCATGGAATCGACTCTTCCCTACGAATACTTGATAACCAAGGCCATCTACACGGGAACGATGATGAATACGAATACCGCTTTCACAGGATCGTTCCTGGTACACGTGCTGAAGAAGGACGCTTATCTAAAAATACCGCTGCTTCCCCAGGACACCGCATTGGAGGATGTACAGGTAGACGGCAAACAGGCACTTATCGTGAGTGAGGCTGGTTTTCATCACGTTGTACTTTCCAAACCGGGCGAGTACATTGTGAATGCCTCGTTCTCCTTAAAATCATCCCTGGAAAAAGGCCCGCACAGAATCGATCTCTCCATTCAGCAGACACCCATCACACTCCTTAAGCTGGAGCTACCGTTGCGGGACATCGATGTAGAAATCCCACAGGCACGTCAGTTGCTGACGAGCTCACGAAGCGGAGCCACCGTCATCAATGCCATCATCGCACCTGGACGGGCTATCAGTGTTCGGTGGAGAAAAAAAGTCGCGATTACCGAGAAAGTAGCTCCCAGACTCTACTGTGAGGTTTACCATCTGATCTCCATAGAAGACGATGCGTTAAAAATAAACTCAGAACTTCATTACAACATCCTCCACAGTGAGGTGGATGGTGTTAGGTTATCCGTTCCCGACGATATAAACATACTCACCGTTCACGGCGAGGGCGTGGGCGAATGGCAAGAATCCACGCAGGCGAATCAGCGCTTAATCCTCATCCCGTTCACCTACGAGAAAAAGGGAAACATCACCATCCACGTTGCGTCTGAGAAGCCACTCTCTGAAACTGTGACGGCATTTTCTGGCATCCGCACTCTGGAAACGGTGCGTGAAACGGGCTTTATCGGTATCGAGCTGAATACGAGTGCTGAAGTTACGGTTACAGAGAACGAAGGGCTGGAAATGGTAGCCGTCCAGAAACTTCCGCAACCTCTCTATAACAAATCCGTAAAACCCCTCATCTACGGTTTGAAGTATCTCAAGCATCCTTACAGTCTCGTCCTGGAGATAAAAAAGCATGAAATGATTGCCGTGCCCACCGCAACGATAAGCTCGGCCAACG
>CAZTKR010000519.1:0-2023 GCA_964614115.1 uncultured bacterium
GCTGTGCTACACTGTTTACGGGTTACACGGGAGGCAATCATGGCGAATCTTACGATTACTGTCGATGAAGAGTCACTAAAGAAGGCCCGTATCCGGGCGCTGGAGGAAGGGACAACCGTCAATGCAGTGTTGCGGGATTTCCTGAAGTCCTATGTCGGAGGGCATCGCGCCCGGAGGAATGCCGTCCGAGAGATCCTAGCCCTTTCCCGGCAGGCGCAATCCCGGCGAGGAGGTCGAGTTTGGTCCCGCGACGAACTCCACGAGCGGCGTTGATGAGGGTCTTTTTCGACACGAACATTTTGGTCTATCTTTACGACGCGGATGAGCCGGATAAAAAAGAGCGCGCATGCGAGATCTTTGAAACTGAGGCATCCGCTGGCCGCGCATTGTTGAGCACCCAAGTCCTCCAGGAATTTTATGTGACTGTCACGGGCAAGCTTGCCGTGCCCCTGGATCCGAAAACCGCCGAAGACGTTGTACGAAATTTAGCCGTTCTGCCGCTTGTACAAATCGACGCCGAAATCATTCTTGCAGCGATCGGCAGGAGTCGCCTCCTGCGGTTTTCCTTTTGGGACTCGCTCATTGTGGAAGCCGCAGTTGCCGGTGGCGCCGACCGGCTGCTTTCCGAGGATCTGCAGCACGGCCAGGTCATAGACGGCCTCAAAATCGAAAATCCTTTCATATGAAAATGGTTATCGGTAGTGTAAAATTTATTGTGTGAAAACCCGAAAGGGTCGAAAAAAAGGCGCTTTTCCTTTAAAAAGGTTTTAACCGAAAACCCAAAAAGAAAGGAGAAGCGCCCATGAAGATGGAAATCAGCGTAGCAGAAGTCCATGAGCTTATCAACGAGATTCGTCACCAACCTAAAGGGAGCCTTTTCGATATGATCAGGCACAACGTGAAAGAAACGGTCGCTCAGTATCTGACCTCCCTGATGAAGGCGGAGCTGACCGATTTTCTGGGTCGTGATGAATATGAGCGCTGTGAAGGAGAAACCAATCATCGTAATGGTTCCTACGAACGTAAGTACACCCTTAAAGGCATTGGGGAAGTCGACGTTGAAGTCCCCCGGGACCGCAAGGGGAATTTCAAAACAGAAGTGATCCCCCGGAGCAAACGGTATGAAGACACCCTTCGAGAAGAGCTGTGCACCGTCTTTTTGGGTGGCGTCAGCACCCGGACGCTCTCGCTCATTTCCGAACGGTTGATCGGCAGGAGGATCTCGGCTACCGAGGTCAGCAATGCGAGCAAACAACTGACGGACGCTGCAGAGGCCTGGAGACAACGAGATCTATCCAAGGAAAAAATCAAGTACATATATGCAGATGGCACCCTGTTTCCCATGCGCATTGAGAGATCGATAGAGCGCGTACCCTTGCTGGTTGCCATTGGGGTCACCGAACAAGGGCAGAGGACAGTGCTCGGTATCCAGAGCGGCGACAAGGAATCGGCGCCCACCTGGAGGGAATTCTTCAGGGACCTCAAGGTGCGCGGACTGGACACGAGTACCGTCACCCTCGGCATTATAGATGGTCTTCCCGGGTTGGAGCGGATCATCAAAGAGGAATTCCTCAACGCCAAGGTTCAGCGCTGCCAGGTACACGTCGCTCGAAACGTTTTGGCCAAGGTCCCCAGGAAGCTGAAGAACATCATCGCCGATGAGCTTCGTTCCATCTTCTATGCCTCTTCCAAAAAGAAGGCGGTGGAGTTCTTCAACCACTTCAAACAGCGATGGGAAAAAGAAATTCCCTCAGCGGTGAAATGTCTCGAGAACTCCTTGGAAAGCTGTCTTACCTACTTACAGTTCCCCGAGGAGGAATGGATCTGTCTTCGTACCACCAACGTCATTGAACGGGTCAACAAGGAGTTCAAACGCAGGAGCAAACCTATGGAGATCCTTGCAGGAGAGAGGTCCTGCTACACGCTCCTTGCATTTATCTGTTTGAAAATGGAGTTCAACTGGAGATCAAAACCTATAGGAAATGTCGCCGAAAATCTGCCTTTCTTTAAGAGATTGGCAGAA
>CAZTKR010000520.1:0-2020 GCA_964614115.1 uncultured bacterium
AGACACCATTTGTTGTTGCTTGTGAATCGATACTCGATTCCCAGGGGGAGGACAAAATAATAATAATTCAGCTCATAGCGCCTGTCTGCATCCCAGTACTCCATGGCCGTACCCACGTAATCGTTGTCGTTGGCTCCGCCCAGTATATCATACACCTCTGACCCGTCGTAGCGATAGGTATAATTTGTATTCCGAACCGTCTTGCTGGTCCCGATGTACAATCCTATTCCGGTGTAGATTTTCTTGCCCAGGGGAACGTTGACGCGGCCCCAACCGAACCATCCATTTTTATCGCCCGGCCCTGTATCCGTGATGGATATCGATCCTTCCATATCGGTCCTATCGTCCAGAGCCCCAGATTGCAATCCATCAAAATAGCGTTCATCGCTGGTTCCATGAACCGCGTACGTATGATCGTAATCAAAACTCCCGTCCATCAGTCCTACACCAACCTCCCAGAATCCATTGTTCCGTCTTTCTGTGGCCTGCTTGAACACATGTTTTGCCGAGACGGCCAAATAGATTGTGTGTCCTCTGACTTCTTCGAGGTAGTCCGAGCTTTCATCCATAGCAAAATGATTATCATACTCGCTGATGTCTGGATTGTAATAGTATGTCTGTCCCTCATACACGTCATCGTGCTGTTCACTCCAGTATTCTCTGACATAGACAAAATCGCCCCGCATCTCGATGGGTGTCCACCCCTGCCAGTAGAAGGGTCTCATCGCCGAAAAATGATACGAATGATACCTCGACTCCCTCGACCATAAGAAACTACCATCCTCAATCCGTTCAAACTGCTTAACATTTGAATCGACATCGTACCGTTGATAATGCATGCCAAAACTGGGATAACCGATTAAAAAAGCCTTGTCGACATCGGTCAAATAATTGCTAGAGCACAGTGTGCTATCGATGTACATTTTTGCCGTGGCATAACGAAAACCCAGTGTCCATACAGAAGGCTTCCATGTATGATTGATAACAAGACCGTTCGTTTTATTCCAGGAAAAATTGGTTTCCTCCCAGTCAAATACATATTTGTTGTCATACAATCCATCTTTATATTCACCTTCATCCGCATAAAGTGTATAGATTTGATGATAATACCCCCATTTGTCCGTTACGGAAGGAGGATTCGGAATACTGGTATAAAAAAGAAGAGGGTTTGAATACTTGAAATTCTGGTACCGAATGAGCACGGAGGACCACACATTTCGGAATAACGGATTTTTCATGGAGACACCGAAAAAGAGTTCATTCTGCGTGCATCCGTGATCATAATTGTAACAAGAAGATTCGTTCAGAATCTTCTCGTTCGAGGTTAAAAGATTGCTCAGGTTTGTATAAATACGAATGCCTTTGACAAATCGCAACTCGATGGGATCATAGACAAGATCGAGATCATCATCGATCACGCCGCCCAGAGCTTGGCTCCGGAAGGATTCAGGCTGCTCCAGGGCGCCATCGACAATGATTTGTGCGAATGTCATCGTATAACTGACGAGAAGCATGCCTATGCATAGAATAAACGTTCGCATGTTAACCTCCTTGGCGTATAGATACGTGGGTAACGATGGCATCATGGCGCATCGTTCCTACTGCTGATCCAGATGGTAATTAGAATCGATGATACAAATACCAAGGCCAGATATTTCATCCTCTTACGAATGGACTGTTTCTCCGATTCGACCTCTACTTTTGTCTCTTCCGTGGCAACGGCCTCGGACTCTAAATACCCTTCTACAAAATCGCCCACTTGAATCTGCATACCACTCTCTTCACTTACAATTCTCGCAGCAGTGAGCCCATCGCGAAATCGTGCAATCTGGATAGCTCCCACATTCACTACGCCCTGGTCGGTTAAGCGTTGAATCCGAACGATTGCATTCACTTCACCCACACCTTGATCCGTTCCGATTAATACAAAGTCGTCCCGTATCCGCACGACCTTTTTAGTTCCTCGTTCAGGCTGAGTGGGATTCACCGTCGGTTCATTCACACCCGTGGCTGCGCATCC
>CAZTKR010000521.1:0-2019 GCA_964614115.1 uncultured bacterium
GCGTATGCTGTAACGCTTACTCCCTGGAACAACAGGGAAGCTAAAGGCAGGAATATCCAGCACCTTGTCAACGCAGCGGAGATGGGATTGGGTGAAATCGACCCGGAAAAACTGAATATTGTCGAGAAAGCAATATGAACACCGATCCGTTATAATTTCGCAATTATCAGGAGGTTTTATGCGTTATATAAATCGCAGGGATTTTCTTAAGAAGGGTGCGGCTCTGAACGCTTCTCTCGCTGCAGCGGGATTATACCCGCGAAGAATTTTCGCTCAGGGCTCCTCCAATTTCCGGCGGATTGCTTACCGCCAGCTCGGCTCAACAGGATTCAAGGTTTCCGAGGTCGGTTTTGGCGCCATGAATACAAGAGACCCGGAATTAATCCATGCAGCCATCGATGCGGGAATCAACTATATCGATACAGCGCATGGCTACATGAATGGTGTCAATGAAGAAATTGTCGGTAAAGTCATGAAAACCAAGCGTGATAAAGTTTTTCTCGTAACCAAGGTTTACTGGCCGGAGAAAACACCCAAACAGCTCCGTGAGATGATGGAACTGTCGTTAAAACGGCTTCAACTCGATTATGTTGATACCATGTACCTTCATATAGTAAGCAAACGTGAAACAGTACTCAATGAGGATATAATAAATTGTTTCGACAAGGCACGAAAAGATGGGATATGCCGTTATGTCGGTGTCTCAACCCATTCAAATCAGGCTGAAGTTCTCGATGCCGCAGTAGAGAGCAAGTTCTGGGAACATGTGCTTGTAGGTTATAACTATACATCCAGCCTTGATCCGGGTATTAAAATGAGACGGCGGGTCATGCCTGATGTTACTCCAGTCATTGAAAAAGCCCGGAAAGCGGGTCTCGCCGTCATTGGTATGAAAACACAGGTAAAAGGCGCCGGATTTCCCGACCACAACATGGGAGACATTACGGTAAACCAGGCGGCTCTCAAGTGGGTACTCCAGAATCCTTACGTCGATACCACGATTCCCGGTATGACTGCTTTTGAACATATCGATGAAGATATGGCGGTTATGGGAATGCACTTGAGCTTTTATGAGAACCGTACGCTTCAAAGATACAGCGAGCGGCTTCAGGGGAACTACTGCCGCGGAGTAGCTGGTTGTACAGGCTGTCTCGACCAGTGCCCCAAAGGAGTCGAGGTGTGTGAACTGAACCGCTGTCTCGGCTATGCGAACGGTTATGGAGACATTGAGCTTGCCAGGGAAAATTACGGGCAATTGCCGTTTTCATCACGGGTGGATATATGCGACGATTGTGATGAGTGCGTTGTTCGCTGTGTAAACGGTATCGATTTGAATGACACAGTTCGCCGTGCGAGAGAACTGTTTGCATAGACTGTAAACTGTGTCTTATGAATGTAAGCCGGACAGATCAGGAATTATGGCATGTTTACATGAATTATTCGGAGGAAGTGATATGAACTCAACCAATCGAAGGTCTTTTTTAAAAAAAGGAGCAGCAATTAGTGCTTCTTTCGGTGCTGTAGGTATGAATCCTCGAAGGATTTTCGCCGAAGAGCAGTCAAAGTTTCGTCGTATAACGTATCGTCAGCTCGGCTCCACCGGTTTCAAGGTTTCCGAAGTCGGTTTCGGCGCCATGAATACGAGAGATATTGAATTGCTCCATGCTGCAATCGATGCAGGAATCAACTATATCGATACCGCCCACGGCTACATGAAAGGTGTCAACGAACAGATTGTCGGGAAAGTCATGAAAACAAAACGTGACAAAGTTTTCCTCGTCACAAAGGTGCATTGCAGAGAAGGATCTCCAAAAAAAAACCGTGAAATGATGGACTTGTCATTGAAACGGCTCAAGGTTGATTATGTCGATGCCATGCTCATGCACATGCCCGACAAGCGGGAAGGGATTCTGAACGAAGACTATATCAAAGTCTTTGATAAGGCTAAGAAAGACGGTTTGTGCCGTTATGTCGGTGTATCGTTTCATACCAATCATGTTCAGTTGCTGGATGCAGCAG
>CAZTKR010000522.1:0-2015 GCA_964614115.1 uncultured bacterium
ATCTGCCGGTATTCCTCTCGACCGATGCTGTTCTCCATGCGCTTCATGCATCCTATGATCATATTCTCATGGATCTTGAACGGGAAATACTCGAGCCGAATCTGGCTGAATTCCTGGATGCACTCTTAATAAATTATTCTCAGCTTCTTGATAAATACAGGGCAAACGAGGCGCTGCACAAGTCTCTTGGTGATGTTGATTTATATATCACAATGGCGAAATCCCTCCTCTCCGATGCAAAACAGTCACCGAAATATATATCAAAAGACGAGTTTAATGCAGTTTGGGATGCCGTTCAATCTGAAAAAACAGTCAACATGCCATTGTTCTCCGAGCATTACAGAAAACTCGATTTCAGCCAGTTTACCGTGAGAGGTCATTATACAGATGTTGAATGGGGAAAACCGCTCGGACCGTATTTCAAATCCATGATGTGGCTCGGCAGAATTGATTTTCTGCTCACTTCACCCCCCGATTATGGCAGTACAGCGTGGGGAAAAGAGGATCTCAGGAGAATGAATCTCGATGCATTACTGCTCAATGAACTGATCGATATGTCCGGGGCACGGTCACTGCTGAATGCAAACGATGACATTATTACGTTCATGGTTGGCGATAGTGACAATCTCACACCGTCGGAACTGGCAGAGATTGCCGGATCTCAGGGGATATCCCGTGCCGATGACATCCTGGATGATACAAATCATGTTGCTTTTTTGACAGCGTTGACAGAATCGGCTGATTCCGGGCAGAGAATCCTGTCAAAGTTATTCATTGTGAACCCGTTCAGCGACAAACCGGATGAACTACCTATATCCTACCGGCTTATGGGACAGCGGTTTATACTCGACTCCTATATATTATGCAATGTTGTATACGATCATATTATCTACAACGGTGGAAAAATCTGGCGTCCGATGCCCAATCCTCTGGATGCACTGTTCGTGCTCGGCAATGACGATGCGTTACCGCTGCTACAGGATGAACTGGAAACCTATAAATATTCTTCCCAGCTCACTGCACTCCGATACCTCGTTGATTCGTATGATACTGGATTCTGGGGAAAATCCCTTTATAACACGTGGCTTCAGGCAATCCGCCAGTTGAATCCCCCTGAAGACAGAACAGGCTTCCCGTATTTCATGCTGACCGGGGCATGGCAGCAGGAAAAGCTCAATACACAGCTTGCTTCGTGGGCACAGCTCCGTCATGACAATCTGCTGTATGCAAAACAGTCATACACCGCCGGTACTGTGTGTTCATTCCCCCATTCCTTTATCGAACCCTACCCAGCGTTTTATCGGCAGATCGGTGTTTTCGCTGATAGAGCATATACTTATTACTCAGTACTTTTATCTGACAACTGGAGAATGCGGAATGTAATACGCTATTTTGAACGCCTTAAAGAAATCATGGAAATATTGGAGATTCTTGCCCTGAAAGAACTTGACGGGCAGGCATTCAATAACGATGAAAAGGAATTCCTGCAAAAGATGCTGTTTCAAACGAGCGGCAGCGGTGCTCCGCCTTTTTCCGGATGGTATGCAGATCTTTATTATGTAAAAGAGGATGCAGTAAAAATTGACTTTGTTGTTGCAGATGTTCATACTCAGTACACCGATGAATTTGGATCGGTTGTTGGCAATATCTTACATGTTGGTGTGGGTGAGGTAAATCTCGGGGTATTTATCGCGGATTCACCTTCGAATGATTTCCGTCCGATGGTGTTTGCCGGTCCGGTGATGTCATACTACGAAAAGACCACCGGTAATTTCGACCGCCTTACAGACGAACGCTGGATGGACATTGTGAAGACAGACAATCGTCTCCCTCGCCCGGACTGGGTTAATGTATACCTCGCCGACAAGGAGGGGAACGCTCGTGCGGAAGGCAGGGAACTCCCTTCAGTACCGTTTACCGCGACCTCGGTTCAGGACGAAACGCTGCCGGAAGAATTCTGTATCCTTGAGAACTATCCGAATCCGTTCAATCCAAGTACTACGATTTACTATAGT
>CAZTKR010000523.1:0-2013 GCA_964614115.1 uncultured bacterium
TCTTCTGCTCAGAAAAAAGGGAACCAGTTGGGAGACATTCATTCTGTTTGATGTTTAGAAAGGTGAGTGCCATGTGGGAAAATGAAACCGTTGTTCTGGTTACCAGTCTCAAAAAGCGTATCCTCGACAGTAAAGAGCGGATACGATTTCAAGACATATCGGCTGATGATGGTGTGCCGACGTTCGTCAAAACCCTTTTTAAGAATCGTGTTGAAACCTATATAAAGAAAGAATCCCCCCTGACCATCCAATCCACGCCTCATTTTGATCTCAAACCCGACGACCTCGGAAATCTAAAGAGCCGTTTTCTCGATGTGTTCCGGGAAGCCGCAGTGTTTGACGATAAAGAGGTGGAAGCCGTCCTGAAAGAGGCGCTGGTGTTGAGAATGAACTACCTGGTTAAACCGTCGGATACGATGCGCCGTGTGCTTTTCGAAAACCGCGACTCTGTGAAACTTTCGGACGTGGATGGGATTCTGATGTCTTTCAAGCAAGAGCTCCCCTATGCCGGAGACGTGACCAACGAATGTCAAAAGTTGGGCAAGACATCCATAACGGCCGAGGATTTTAGTCAAATCGTCACGGATGTTCTGCATCGCTCCACGGCCGAAGATCCGGTGAAGGTTGTCGTAAGAGATGTGTCTGCTTTGACGGAATTCCTGTCTGAGACAAAGGGAGAAGAGATCACGCGGGTGGAAGGAAACGTCCTTCGGGATTTTTTTGCGGATCGTAACCTGTGGGGATTTCGCCGTGCCTTGGACGTGGAGATGAAACTGGGACGGGATGATTTTACTGTGGCAGACTTGGAGGTCACACTGAAGAGATACCTTGAACTGAAGGAGGAATTTTCGAAAGACATCGATGATGATCGCGCCAGACTCAAGGATGAAGTAAAGTCCGAGAGAGAGGAGAAAAAAGAGGTAGAAGAAGAAAGCCAGGATACCACGCAGACGAAAGAAGAAACGTTCTCGTTGGAGGAAGAAAAACTGGATCTGGATGAAGTGTTGAATGAGGGATCCTCTCCGCAGGAAACAGAGGATGTCGCTCTGAAGTCGGAAACGGAAGAAGAGCCAAAGAAACCCATGAGGATCATTCGCAGAACACAGAAAAAAGAGGATTCCAAAGAAGAAGCGCATGGTGAGGGTCCCGTAAAAGTCCAGGCAGCTGCAGAGAAGAAGGGATTGAGGGAATTCATTGATACCAAATCGGAGAAAGTGTTTGTTAAAAAGCTCTTCGGCGGAGACAATGCCGAATACGAACAGCTTATCAATAAGCTGGACGAAGCCGAGAGCTGGAGAGTGGCGAAAATATTAATCGACAACGAACTCTTCAAACGCGATGTCGATCCATTTTCTCGCGAGGCCATTAAGCTGGTAGACTTGGTTTACGGCCTTTATTATCCAGAGGAAGGGGTAGGAGGAATAAAATGAGAGTTCTGTTTAAAAGCGTCGTATTCGCGTCCGCACTTCTTGTGGGAGGGATCCTTCTCATGGGATTTACGGATGCGGAGAAAAAGGGAATCGTCACCTATATCGATGGACAGGTAAGGCGTCAGCCCACGGATGTGGAGAATTGGGAGGAGGCGCCGGTGAATACGGAGGTCCTCTCCGGGGATAAAGTCAGAACATACCGACAATCTCGGGCCGAACTCGATCTTGCTCAGTTGGACCTCATTCGTCTCGCTCCCAGGACCATCATCGACATCATCAAGTTGTACACAGAGACAAAGGAAAAAAGAGTCCAGACCGAGATCGGCCTGGAACAGGGAGAAATATGGGCTTCTGTGCATGAGATAGAAACGACGGCGGAGTTTGATGTTTCCGCACCCATCGCAGCGGCGGCCATTACAGGAACCCTGTTTCGTATGCGGGTGGAAGATGATTCGACGACTCAGCTCAAGGTGTACAAGGGAGAAGTCCGGATCACCAATGCCCCTCAGCGAACCGATCTCCAGCCCAGGTCCCTGGTTCCCCATGAAGTGCCCGGTCCCCATGAAGTGCCGGGTCCGCGCGA
>CAZTKR010000524.1:0-2011 GCA_964614115.1 uncultured bacterium
TCGATTGGGTCATGATGATTGTCTATTTTGTCATTCTCATTTTTATGGGGATTGCAGCAGTGCGAAGTCTCAAATCGATGGATGACTTCGCCATCGCCGGCCATAGGGTGCCTTCGATCGTTGTCTTTGCGACCCTTTCAGCCTCATTTATCGGCGCAGGCTATACCATGGGTACCGCCGCGAAGGGATATGTTTCAGGCATCGGGTTTCTGTTCATCATCGCCGCGTTCTCTATTCAGACAGTCCTCGTTGGTATATTCATCGCTCCCAAACTGAGGGAGTACGAGAATGCGTATACCATCGGGGATATTATGGGATATCACTTCGGTCCCCTCGCGAGACTCCTCACGGGGGTTATTGCCATTATCTTCTGCGCAGGAATCGTGGGCGTCGTGGCCCGTGCTTCCGGTTTTGTGCTGGAGAGTGTGACAGGTATACCATTTGTATACGGCGTTATCCTCAGTGCCGGGATCGTCGTCGTGTACGCGGCGATCGGTGGGATGTGGTCCGTGGTTCAAACGGATATCCTGCAGTTTGTTGTCATTGTGATTGCCGTGCCCCTGACGCTTCTGCTCGGGCTGTCCGACGTCGGTGGTGTCGGAGGCTTGGTGGAGAAAATCCCCGGGGAGTTTCTGAAACCCTTCCACGGGTTTTCCTTACTGGCGTTTCTCGGACCCTTCCTGGGCTTTTTGCTCGGGGAAACTCTCGTCCCACCTTATGCTCAACGAGCCTTTGTATCGAAGGACGTGAGAGGCGCACGGAACGGGTTCATCGCTGCCGGTATCTACTCCTTTATCTGGTTCTTTATCGTGATCGCGATCGGGATCGTGGCCTATCCATTGGTGCCAGGTGTGGACCCGGATGCCGCGATGGTTGAGATGGTCCTAAAGTTCCTGCCTCACGGAATGATTGGTTTTGTGATTGCCTCGATTGTGTGTGTGATCATGTCAACCCAGGATTCCTTTCTGAATTCCGGGGCCACCCACTTTTTCCGGGATATATACAAGCCGTTCTTCCATCCTGGGATCAGTGATCGTGGCGCGATTGCCGTTGGCAGGCTTTTCACGATCATTATGGGGGTTTTGGGGATTATTTTTGCGATTTCCATACCTTCGCTGATCGATGGTCTGCTCTACATCTACGCATTGTGGGCACCCACCATCATTCTTCCCCTCGTCATTATTGTGCTCTGGAAAAAGGCCAGTCCCTACTGTGGGGTCTACGCGATCATCTTTGGCGGCCTGGTCACGGCGCTATGGATATGGGTCTTCAAAAAACCCTGGGGCCTTGACGGTCTGGTGCCGGGAATTATCGCGAACCAGATCGCGTTCTGGGTTGTCCATTTCCTGACAAAGGACTGGAAGGAGATCTCCCGGGTGTTCGCACCGGAGGCGCGTTAATCGGGTTCAAAAAAAGAGGAGAAAGCCATGTTCACATTTGCCATATACGTGTTTCCAATCGTTTCCATCATCCTGGGTATTTGGGTGATCATCCGCGGATTTACCTTTTTCTATAGGACAAGTCTACGCGGTGAATGATCTGGATGGCTCCGCCGAACCCTGTCCCGCAAGGGACAGAGGTTTGGCGGAGCCGCACCTCACATCGGACACTGACCCACGTGCCTCGTTGGTCGTTGTCCGAATCATCGGATAAGCAGTCCAATCCAAAATTCTCGACTTCTCCCCCCCTTTACCCGCCCCGGTTCACGGCATCCGGCAGCATTAGGCCCCATTGTCCGAAACCTGGAAACACACGGCCTCATTTGCTAATTTGTTAATGTATCTGCGTGCTCGCGCTCGGCTGAGGTACGGTGATGCGGCGGATGTTCCTGATGGTGGTCATGTTGCTTCTCTCTGTGTCCAACGGGTTCGCCCTTGTTCTTGTCGAAGAAGAGGCCCTCTTTTTCTATTACCCTGAGAATGAACCGGAAATCGCCGGACGCCTGCTTGAAGAATACCCCAGGATGACGGCATTCCTGAAACAGCAGGGATTACCCGTCAAGCATCCCCTC
>CAZTKR010000525.1:0-2009 GCA_964614115.1 uncultured bacterium
TGTAAACGGTATCCAATTAGTCGACGTGGTGAGGATGGATTATCTGCGGACATACTTTTGGGTGATGACGGCCTACGGCTCCCGTGAAGTAAGAGAATTCTTGGAGCGCTGGCAGAGCATCGGGTATATCGAAAAACCGTTTGAGTTCGAAGAACTCCGTCATCTTATATACACATTCCTCGAAGAGAAAGAGTGTGTATGATGTAACGGGGAGAGTACGGGGGAGGATAGGAGAGATGAATGTGAAAGAATCTAATGACCTGGCTGATGATAGCCAGGCTCTCCAAGAAGATATTCATCCATACCATACGAACATAAAAGTATTGGGGGCCGGGGGAGGTGGGAGTAATACCATTCATCACTTGATGAAGATGAAAATGCATGGCATTGAAGCTATAGCAGTCAATACAGACGCCCAGAATCTCCTGGAATCCTTGGCTGAGAGAAAAATCCTTATCGGTAGAAAATTGACTCACGGTTTGGGCTCGGGGGGCGATCCCATGATTGGTGAGAGGGCTGCTGAGGAGAGTAAAGACGTCATCTCAGCGACCATCGAGGGAACCGATCTTTTATTTTTAACATGTGGGTTGGGCGGTGGAACCGGTACGGGGGCCCTTCCCATCATCGGTGACATTGCTAAAAACCAGGGTATTCTGACTGTCGCTATCGTATCTATGCCTTTTTCAGATGAAGGCATTATTCGATGGGAAAATGCACAAATCGGAATGGAGAAACTCCAGAAAACGGTAGATACGCTCATCGTCCTTAAAAACGACAAACTGCTGGAACTGTTCGAGAATCGTCCTTTAAGAGAGGCTTTCCGGGCCGGGGATGAAATCCTGATCAACGCTTTGATGGGACTGTCGAGCTTAATCCTTAAAAATGGACTCATCAACCTCGACTTTGCCGATGTGTCCATGGTGATGCGGGATGGACCCAATGCCTTCATCGGTCTGGGCGAGAGCGATTCGGAAAACCGCGTCGAGGAAGCCGTTCGGAGGGCTATCTCTCATCCGATGATGGAAACCGACGTTTCCGGAGCACAAAGCGCCCTGATTCATGTAGCCGGTGGACCGGATATGACATTGAAGGAAGCACGTCAAGTGATAAAGTACGTCAACCAAAAACTGGATCCCAATGCCAAAGTCATCTGGGGAGCGACCGTAGAAAAAGGTCTGCGGCATACCATCCGTGTTATGCTTATCGTAAGTGGATTAAAAGAAAGGCCGTTACCGAAAGAGCGTCTGCATGAAGAGGTAAAAACAAGTATTGGTGAGCCGGATATGGGAAAAGGTGTGTCGATACGGGACGATGTTCATCCGGCAGAGGGTGGAACGACCATCTTTGACATCAAGGAATCCATACTATCGCCGCAGGCCCGTGTTGCCACGAAAAAAAGATCGACGAAAACCATCACACAAACAACCCTCGTTTTCTATAAAATATTCGAGGAAGAGGCTACAGGGGATCTGAAACGATTCGATAGAGCCATCCACTTCCTGAGGGATAACTTGGAAAATCGCAAAGCACTCCTGGACGCCAGGCAGGCTTGCAAACTGCTTCACGCATCGGCACAAATGTTTGGGTTTGATGAAATTGCCCAACTTCTTCATTCCACCGAAGATATTCTAGCATGCGTTGAATCCAAGGAAATCCAGCTCACACCCAAAATCATCGATTCCATCACTCTGGCCATGGAGATGGTGGTAGACCTGGTTGAAAACCGGAGTGATGGGCGAGGAGAGACGGGGTATATCGTCGACCGCCTCAAGGAACTCAAAGAAGACAGACTTTCATCGTTTAATCCTGATGGAAATTTGACGAACGTATAAAAATTCGAATATCTATCCTTTTCTGTGTGCAAGCAGCGGACGACGATCTGTTGCTTTTTTCAAACGATACAAATGGATGGTGAAACGATTTTATTCACTTGAAAAGGGTAACGTATCTACTAAATTTTCCTTGACTTTTACTTTAAATGATATTACATTTTAATTAGAATTTGGGGC
>CAZTKR010000526.1:0-2006 GCA_964614115.1 uncultured bacterium
CTCCTGCTCTCGGCTACCGTTTCGTAATAGGGCCAAAAGTCTCATCACGGAACGATTCGGCAATTTTTAACTTCAAATACGTTGCAGAGTATAAAAACGTACCGATGGCATCGTTCGTTTGGAATCCGATATACTTTTGGTGTGTTCCCGATTATGACAAGTGCTTGAGTTTTTACAAAGTATTGCAAGGATTTCAACCTCTATCTGGTTGTTGTTTATACTACTATCCATCTCCCCCTGGAACAACTCCGAATGCATTCCCTCTCGCGGGCGATCCTGTCACGGGCACGGGTCATGTCGATGGTCTGGGAAGATTGTATTCCTTTGCACCAGGAGATCGCCGTTTCTTATGCAGTTCCGGGCCGTTTTCCATGGCCTTGGGAGATACGCAGGAGGTCATCATCGCTCTGGTGGGAGGTCTGGGAGCAGACCGGCTCTCGAGCATCTCGGTGATGAAGTACAATGCCAAGTGGGCGCGTCATTTGGCACAGAATCATTTTGAGATCGGCTTTCCAGAGGAAGAGGAGCCGTTTTATGAACCGGATATAGTGCCATTGGATTTTGTCCTTTATCCCAACTATCCCAATCCCTTCAACTCTGAGACAGAAATCCGTTATGACCTTCCACTGGCCAAGCACGCGAGACTGGCCGTGTACAACATGCTGGGCCAGGAGGTGGCTGTTCTTGTGGATGAAGCCCAGGAGCCGGGCCGTTATGCGGTTCGTTGGGATGGTACGAACGCGAAGGGGAATACGGTACCATCGGGCGTTTATGTGTACAGGCTGGAAGCCGGGCACTGGGTGTGGACACGGAAGATGACGTTGCTGGAGTAGAGGAGGTGAAGGATGAGTAAGAATAGATACAATGTTCTGATCGTTTTCTTTATGGTCGCTGCTTCATCGTCGGCTCAAAAACGTGAGGGTAATATGTCCTCTGCTTTCCTTAGGAAACCCACCGGCGAGCCGATGGCGACGTTTCTGAATATTAATAAAATGACGATAGGTGTACGGGCTGATGGCGGTTTAGAACCAGTCAAATGGTGTGCAGTTCATCATTTATACAGATGGAGTGCCGTTTATCCATATTGGACGGCTGGATTTTTATACAAAGATGGCATGATTTGGGGCGGTAAAGTATTCGATGGGGGCGAGCCTATCATCCGTGTTGGCGGTTGCGATTATCGGAGTGGTTTTCTTCCTGGAAGGATTATTTCCAAGGGAGTGGCAGAGAATCAAGATGATCCAGACGTCCGCATCTGGCGTGTCCGGAGGGACTGGCAGAAGGTGGATTTAAGACGGGATGCGGCAGATTTTTTTCATGTATCCGAAGATAGCGTGACGAGAGAACAGATGGAAGCGATCCGGTTACAGTATGAGAAGGATTGGAATGAATGGCCCTGGGAAAAAGGAGCCCCGTTTTACGATGTCAATGGGAACGGAGTGATGGAAGATGGCGAAGAGCCTGGTCTGGCGTACGCGGATCAGGTCGTCTGGTTTGTAGTGAATGATCTGGATCCCGATATTACCGACTATTTTATCAGCTCTCCTCCCATTGGATTAGAAATGCAAGTCACGTTATGGGCTTACAATCGCACGACGGGTTCTTCGAACAGCTATGTGTCGAGATTATGCGAAGCGTTACAAAACATGATATTCAAGCGTGTCAGACTCATCTATAAAGGATGCAGGGACACACCGGATACGGCAAGGATAGATAGCATGTACATTGCCCAATGGTCGGACCCTGATCTTGGTGTTTATACCGATGATCTTGTGGGGTGTGATACGCTGTTGGATATGGGATATGTCTATAATGGGAAGGAATTCGATTCAGAGTATATTCGATACGATCAGTTTCCTCCGGCAGCCGGGTATTCTATTGTCAGTGGACCGGTTGTTCCTTCAATCGGCGAACGGGCATCGTTTAATATGGGATTTAAAGGTGATCATAAAAACTTGCGCCTGACGTCTTTTGTATGGTTAGTCCCAGGGCCCTTAGTTGATTGT
>CAZTKR010000527.1:0-1999 GCA_964614115.1 uncultured bacterium
AGACATTCATCAGATTCCAATGAAGGAATTTTACCCAAATCCAGACAATCACTGGCGAACGGGTATCATCCCCTCGGACTTGTATTATGTAGAACTCACGGGACATTGGGACAGTGATGGAGATGGATTTTACGGGGAATACGGTGAGGATGATATTGATTTGATGCCCGAGATTCACGTCGGTCGCATTCCTTTTAACGATCCCGTCGTCGTATCCACTATATTACAGAAAACCATCGAATACGAACAAGATCATGGAATATGGAAGACTCAGACGCTGCTGATAGGTGCGATGAATAATTTTTACAATGAAGATAATAATGGATACGATTTCTATCGCACCGATGGTGCTAATCTGATGGAAAAAATCAAGGAAAACATCTTCGTTAACATGGATGCACGAACATTGTATGAGAAGGAAGGACTCAATCCATCGGAATATGCCTGTGATTATCCACTCACCACAGACAATGTGATAGCGTCCTGGTCGATGGCATCCTACGGCTGTGCCATATGGTGGGCCCATGGGATCTATAACGCAGCCATGCGAAAATGGTGGTCTGAAGATGATGGCGATGGGATTCCTGAAAGTAACGAGATGAATTGCGAAAGTTTTATTTCGGTAAACAGTCATCCTGTTGGAGGTAGATATCAGCCGATTGTGTTTGCCAATTCCTGCGATAATGGGCGCCCCGAAAAAGAGAACCTGGGGAAGTCATTGTTAAAAGACGCTTCTACGGGTATTGTTTCAGCAACGCGGACGACATGGTATGTTTTAGGCTGGAATGATTTTAAGGACGGAGGTAATGCCTCCATGGCCTATTGTTTCTGGGATGCGTTGGCTAAAAAATCCCAGACAGTGGGGGAGGCCATCAATTATTCGAGATTGCAGTACCACATGAATTTTAACGATGTTTGGCAGCATTTGGCTAACATTTATAGTTACAATTATTACGGCGATCCAACGTTAAGGTTGGAGTCGCCTTCCGTATTATACGGTGGCATATCCGGAGTCGTGCGTTCCAGAGAAGATACGACGGTAACCTTGAGTGGGCTCGATGTCGAGCTTTTAGGCACAGCATTCGTAGAAGTCACCGATTCCGACGGGCGATTTCAATTTGCGCAAGTACCGGTGGGGGATTATACGCTACTCATCTCGGGGAAGGCCATCTCTCCCTACGAATCGGAAATCCAAGTGGTAGCAGGTCAGATGACTTACTTGATCATCGACGTTCGGTACACCACCTCACCGTCGGTTGTCTTGTCCGATACCACGATGGCTACCGAGATTCAGGAGGGATACGCGGACGAGAGAATGCTGAAGATTTCGAATACCGGTTCATCCAATCTAGAATACAGCTGTGCGTACGATTTCCCTTCGACTCCGTGGCTTTCTGTGGATACCCAGAAGCGGATTGTCCCGCCCGGGATGACAGACAGCATTCGAATCGCTTTTACCACATTGGATTATGATCATGGAGATCTTACGTCAGCGTTCACGTTGCTCATACATCAGTCGGTTGATTCCCTTATCGACATTCCGGTCACGATGCATGTTATCGATACGATTCCGCCGGCACCCATTGAGGACCTGCAGGTTCTAAATACCTATGAGGATTCGGTCATACTCAGCTGGACGGCGCCGGGTGACAATCACGACTCGGGACTTGCGGAAAAGTATGAAATATGGATGAGCCATCAGCCCACCATGGAAATGAATGCTGAAAACGCTGTTTTGGTGTGTGATACGTTGAAGCCTGGTACAGCGGGTTCGAGCGAGCGTATCACGATCACCATAGAACCGCAGGAACAAGCACAGTGGATCGTAATCAAGAGTTGGGATGAAGTCAATCTTTACTCAACCTCTAACATCATTTCGGTCATCATGACCGACGTTCAAGAAGATCGCCGCCATCCAATGACATACCGGTTATCCCAAAACTATCCGAATCCTTTCAATTCGGAAACGTTTATTAACTTCGCACTGCCCAGGGAAGAA
>CAZTKR010000528.1:0-1981 GCA_964614115.1 uncultured bacterium
AAAGCACATGCCTATGAATACAACAATATTGAACCAAAATCACAAATGGACTGGGCAATTTATGCCATAGATGAATTAACAGGACTTATTGCGGCAGCAATGCTTATTCACACTGATAAGAAACTGGCCTTTTTAAATTTTTTATTTTACTGTAATTGGGCCTGAAATACAGGATAAATCAGAAAATAACCATCTGTCATGATCTTATTTTTAGGATGAATCCCATTTTAAAAATTTGAATTTGCAGTGGCATTTTTGCGTTGTTTGCCTTATATTCCACATATTCCCGAAAATGAGCAAGGTTTGTTTCATAAAACGTCGAAAGGATGAACGATGAACGATCTATCTAAGACACCAAAGGGTTTTCGTTCTTTTTCTGGCCTTTTCTGGTTGGTGGTCCTGTTCGAATTCTTCGAAAGAGGCTCCTATTACGGAATGATGAGTTTTATTTCAGTCTACTTTGTGGATGTTCTCCACTTCCCCAAGGAAAACGTGGGTGTCATCAAGGGCGTTATTCAGCCGCTTCTCTACTTTCTCCCCATCCTTTCAGGCGCTCTGGCGGATCGGTTCGGCTATCGAAAAGTATTCATGGCTGCTTTCTCACTCCTCGGCGGTGGATACTTGCTCACCAGTCAAGCGACATCCTACGGTGCCGTGTTTGTCGCCCTGGTCATCATGGGTTTTGGGGCCGGCCTATTCAAACCTCTCATCACAGGAACCATCGCCAAGATTACCGACGAGAAAAACAGTACCCAGGGCTTCGGCATTTACTACTGGTCCATCAACCTGGGAGCCTTTCTCTTTCCGTTGATACTCGTCCCTTTTCTGAAAGCCATCAATCCCACGTACGTCATCATTGCTTCGGCCATCTGCACGGGTACGATGATCATCCCCACGATCCTTTTCTTCAAAGATCCGGTTAAACTGGAAAAAATCGAAAAACGGGATCAGACGGGCATGATACAGACGTTAGCCAACGCCTTCGAAATCATCTACTCACCCATCGTTCTCCTGTACTACCAGATGAAAAAATCCATCGGTCGAGGAGTCGTCCTAAGCATTGTTCTGATTCTCTTGCTGGGATACGCCATCCTGAATTATATCTCCAAACCGACGGTTACTGAAAAATTTGCCAGCATCGGTGTCGCCAAGGGCAGTACGGTTCTTCTCTTCGAGGTAGACCGGGACATGCTGCGTGAGGAAAATTACTCGTTCTTAGCCATAGATTCGACGCATATGTCCATCATCGTATACAAACCCTCGTATCTGTCTGAATTTTCCAATGAGCTCTTGGATCACGTTCGAAAATACGCCGACTTTGAAGACGGTATCGAAGCGGATATACAGGACTGGATACGGATGTCGGATCAGAAAATCACCCTGGAATTCTTGCACGGGAAACCCGCAGCCGACGATTTTAATCTCGAACAGACCTCGGACATGTCCTTCAGAGTGACGCTGAATAATGCGGACGAGTACGAGCAATTCAAGGATACGCTACTCGACCGTCTCCATCAAATACCGCTTCTCATAGGGCTTTCCATGAATGATTGCGATGCCCTTTACGATGCCACGCAGGGACGATCCTTCTTCCTGCTGTTCGTGGTAGCCCTCATCCTCATCGGCCTGGCTATTTCAGCATTATCAAAACCGGCAAAGGAAGAGAATATGGAAACAGCGTCCGGGGGGCACAAGCTTCTCTTCGCCGTGGTGCTCCTCATGGGCGTTTCACTCTGGATACTGCCCGGACTGGCACTCCTGGGAAGAATCATCGCCACGGTTGTATACATCACCATCACGTCCCTGTTCATCATCGACAAGACATCCCAGGCCAAGTTCCAGGATCATGCCAAATTCTTGCTGATGATTTTTCTGTATTCGGGTTTCTGGATTCTTTATTTCCAGATGTTCGACTCGGTCCTGTGGTACGTCAAAGCCTACGTGGATGCCGGCTCCCTGAATCTGGCCATAAACCGATTCC
>CAZTKR010000529.1:0-1980 GCA_964614115.1 uncultured bacterium
CGATCACGAACACATCTTTCCATTCGAACCACAAATGCTGCAGATATTTTTTGGGTTGCGTCCAGAGGATCGTTCCCGTTTGGGCCGAGAATCCCGCCATCTGGTTTGGACTGGCATGTATGATAACACCGTCCTGAACGATCAGAGTGCCGGTCCACACGGTTTGCTGAGCGTTGATATTGCCTGCCTTGTAATCCGCTTTGACGAGGGGAAACGGCAAACGCCACCTTTCGTTTCCCGTCTTAAAATCCAGACAGACCACCTCCTGACCGTCCAACAGAGCGATCACCTTTCCGTCGGTCGCCGTATTTAACGTGGGATCAACTTTGGCCGGCGGTACACTGCCATGCATCGCCCGGAAGCGATAATAATCCGTAACCGTACCGCCGTACGAATTCTCCGATGTCCAAAAGGATTGATTCTTCTGGGGATCTATGGCAAGCACTCGGGCGCGATCGTCCTGTAACACTGTCAAAATTAGGATACCGGATTGAAACAGGATTTCCGTCGTTCGCTCCGAACCAGGAAAGGTGTTTATGATTTCCCCCGTGCGAGCGTCCACTTCACTCACGGGCGCACGGTAACCTAACGTCACATACACCTTATCTTCGGTCGCTACAAGCCTCTTGGGCATATTCAGCGGGATATCGCCGGGTCGTGGCGTAAACCAGGAAGGTTTCCAGGCGCGCCAGCCCCAGTCTTCGATCGGAATTTTCCAGAGTTCAATTCCATTGAAGGCATCCCGTGCCGTCAGAAACCACTTGTCCGGAAGGGAATGATCACCAAGCAGACTGATCGGCGCCTCATCATTGATGTAGAATAACCTTCCTCCCGACGTCACCAACGCCTTAACGCTCGAGTCGCTTTCATGGGAACGGAGCCATAAGGGGCCGGAGATCCACTGATAATGCTTCGGAGGACCCACCACCCGATCCTGGGCCACCGGATTACCGTCGGGGCCATGGAGATAATGCGTCCACTCGTCGATCTCTTTCGGCCAGGGCTTGACTACCTTTGTCCATGTCTCGTTTTCTTTGAGAAACAGAACTCCAAGAGGTACCAATACGCGCATCATTTCTTCTTTACTGATATTACCCGGATCTTCGATAATAAGAAGATTTACCAGATTGTCGAGGTACGGAAGTTTGTTCTCTGTCAGATGCATGAAAGAGACGTCTCCGTAAACTCCTTTTGAAATGAATTGTTTGCGAGCAGTCTCGATTTTAGTCTTGTCTGTGTCTAAGCCGTGGACCAGATAGCGGTCGTTTGCCCACAGGGCAGCCGTCAGCAATCCATCACCGCAACCCACATGAACAATCAGTCCGCCTTTAACCCCCGTTGCATCCAGAATTTGTCTTGCTTCCTGCTCGCGATCCTGAGACTGGGCTATCACGACTAACAACGTACATAAAATGAATACAACCTGGACTGGTATTATACTCAATCGGTAATTGGCAGGCATGAGTATATCTCCTTCTGGTCACACTACATCATACATTAAGAAGGTATTATAGCAAAAAATCTCTAGTGATGAAACCGATTTCGTAAGATCGCAGTCGTTCTACACCTGATTTTTGACAGGCGATTGCCGACATACAGGCCCCACATCCTGTATCCATCCAGGGATTGGCATGTCGCCCTTTAGCTGATTTCTCCACTTGAATCGTTATCTCTCTGATGATATGATCGTATCTGTGTGCATAACTTAAATATCGCATATTTGTATTGAAATAAGATGAAAGGCATCCCTATGGAAAACCGGCTCTATACAATGTTGACACTAATTTTCGGATCGTTACACAGTATGAAAACTCGTGTTTTCACTACCATGGTTTTGATTTTCTTTCTCGTTCCGTGTGCTTGGACCGCAGCGGATGATTTGGTGGACGCGGTAGGCGCTAAGGGCGGTTTTATCGTCTGCGTGGGCTGCGAAGATGGAAAAAGGTTGGTTTCTCTGGGAGAGGACAATCGCTTCGTAGT
>CAZTKR010000530.1:0-1968 GCA_964614115.1 uncultured bacterium
GGGAGCATGCAAGCGTTCTTGTAAGATGGGTCGGCAAACTGAAAATGCATGAAAGTACAAAGGCCATCTATGTTGGGGCACCGTGAATTAAGAACAAACACGCACGTTTCGACTCCTGAGACATCGTCAGTCGCCCTCCTGATTTCGTCGATCGTCATTTGTCTCTCGAAGGTCACTCTGGATATCCCTAATTCTTGGAAAAATCTGATCGTTTCGGAGTTAAGGACGGTTACACCCGTACTGAGGTGCAGATCCACCATTATTTGCGATTCCCTTATAGCTATCAATAAAGCGGGATCGGAGATAATCAATGCATCAACTCCCGCGCCCACAGCTTGCTGGATGTATTCAAAAAGCAGGGGGTACTGTTCGTGTATATAATAATGTTCGTTTATGGCCAGGGTAACGCAGACGCCGTGTGAATGAGCAAGATCGACAATCTCCCTCAGCTTGCCAAACGACTTCAAGTTGGCAATACTGGCTGGCCTCCTGCTGAGAGCAACCAGAGGGTACTTTCTTAGCCAATCCCGCCAAAAGAGGCCGCAATAAAGCTCATCCGCCCCCGCCTTTATGAGCGCCTCCACCTCTTCGGCTTTGTCTATGGGTGCTAAGATCTTCATCTCTCCTCCGCATATGTTATCTACCCAGCTCTCCTCAATATCATGTCATCTATGCAACTGATAGCACCTTGATCAATCTGAGCGAAGCAACAGGATGAGACAGCAGCCCTTTGATCCTTATCTCTCTATTAATGAGTTTCTTAAACACACTCATCCCGAGCTTGTCGAAGGGATATGGCACACCAAATCTAATTTTAATATTGGGCATTTCCAGAAGTATGTCAGAATCAAGGGCGTCTACCACTATTTCGGGGTTCCCCTCCAATCCTTTGTATAGAGTCAACTCTCCCTTTTCAAATCGTAGTGTCATCTTGATGTCGTAATCTCGCATCACCATCCCCACCCCAACATTCATCGCATTAAAACCCTTCAACTTTTCAGGCCTTTGTTCCAGGTTCTGCTGGATAATACGGGCGAGAATATCAGAAATAGGGATCTCTTCCACCCCTGGACCCATATTGATCTTAGGCATTATGAGTTCCTTTCAGCTGCGTTTTCACATAGATTTTTCAGATGTTATTCCAGAACTCAGTCCCCTGTAAGACTCCTTTGTTTTATATGCCTTACTATCCCTTAAAGTCCTTTATCACCTCGTTCGCACTGTTATAACCTGGTATGCATGTTACTCCCCCGCCTGGATGGCAACCTGAGCCACAAAGGTACAGATTTTCCACCGGTGTTCTATAGCGTGACCAGCCCGGAATCGGCCTTAGGGTATACGTCTGGTCGATTTGAATGGCGCCTTGACAGAAGTCCCCGTTCGTAACATCAAACATTTTCTCATAGTCCACTGGATCCAAGAGTACCTTATCCATAATGGCATCCTTGAGGTTCGGGCAATAATTGCTGAAGTTGTCAATTACATTCTCTGCCATTTCTTCCTTTAACCGTTTGCGCTGATCTCTCGGAGCACGATTCGGAAAACCAAACACAAACAAAGTGAGTGAATGTTTACCCGGTGGTGCAAAGCTGTCATCATACACGCTGGGTATGAACATAATGGTAAATGGTTTATCCGGGAGCAGGCCATACTTGGTCTTATCCCAGCATTTCTCCGCATGTTCGGTTGAGGGCGCAAAAGTCACCATATGGCGAAACTTGCCCTCGTTCGCAACCGCCATGTCTCCTTCCCATTCGGGAAGTTCGCTTAGGGTACAAAGAATCTGCATATAATTCTGATTAAGGTTTATCCCCTTGACTGCTTTGAAGAACCCGGATGGCAGATACTCCTCGCCTACCAACTTTGCGAATGTGTTTGCGGGATCGCAGTTGGAGAGAACTACACTGGATGTGATCTTTTCTCCGTTTGCCAGTTCTACCCCGACTGCCTTCTCATTTTCGATCAGGA
>CAZTKR010000531.1:0-1966 GCA_964614115.1 uncultured bacterium
GCTGCTGCTGCTCTACAACAAACATGAATGTGGGCTTCGCGTCGAATTTACGGATAAGACGCATGCCTTTTTTAACGGCCATTTTAGAGAATTCAGAGAAATCTACTGGGAAAAGCACTTTTTTGATGGCGGGCTTCCTCTTATAATCCTTGTGGATTGTGATCACGGGTATGGGTGAATACCGGACAATTTTTTCGGCCACGCTTCCCAGCCACCATTTCATCAATTCTGTACGGCCGTGTGTCCCGATTACAATGACATCGAATTTTTTATCTTCAATAAAATTCAAAATGGTTTCCGCCGGTGTTATACCACGCATCAGAACCGAGTCGATCTGAACGCCCAGGCGTGCGCCTTTATCCGCATGCGATTTCAGATATTTTATGCGCTTCTCCTCTTTTTTCTCGATAATGGTTTCATAGGCTATGAGATGCTCTTTTTCATCGACGTCTTCCTGCAAAAGTACGACAGCATGGAAAAGCGTTACTTTCGCCTTATACTTCTCTGCTAAAAAAAGGGCATAATTCACGGCTTTGTTGGATGTTTTGCTGAAATCGACCGGTACGAGAATGTTCTTGAATGTCATAGTTTTTTTCCTCCATTGCTTATTATGCTAATATAATCGATGCCAGAATATAACACGATCTTATGCGGTCTAAAAAAACGGTACTTCCCAGATGCTAATTTGAAATGATTCCAGCCGCCCAACACGTTTCCGCACTCAGGGAAGCGTGTCGCGACTGGGAAGCGGTTTACTCAATACCCGCCGGTTCTAATGTCTCCACAAAACTAGTATTCACCCAAAAAATGTTGCCCCGGCCATTCCTGTAACTTTCACGAATCTCCATCAAATCCACATAAGAATACTTTTTTTCCAATAGATCCTTTTCGTCAAAAGGTTGGCTGTTGCTCCAGAAGAACAGATATTTTCCGTCAGGGGAAAGCTGGGGCCAGCTGTTGCCCATGCCTATGGTGTTTATCTTGGGCCCCAGATTGATGGCCGGACCGAACGACTCATCCGGCTGACGATAACTGATGTACAGATCCTGCGTGCCATATCCGCCCGGCCTTCTGGACGTAAAGATCACGAACCGCTCGTCAGGGTCGACGATGGGATGGTAATTAGGGAATGGGTCGTCAATCGGGAAATTCACATCGGGGCCCAGAGACTCGTATGCCTGATATTTTCCATCCACAAATCTCGAACGGACGATGCCCCATCCTTGAGGCATCGCATCGAGAGTACCGGTGAGATAAAGGTTTTGGCTGCGGGCTTCATGAACACTACTCGCAGTTTTACCCGGATTATCTATCGTGTTCAGTCTATTCAACCGGGGCTCACCCCAGCCATCATCGATTTTATCGACCACCCAGGATTTGCTGTTTTCTTCTTCACTGGAAGAAAAATAATACAGGCGCTTTCCGTCCGCAGAGACAGAATTGATATGATTGTATAAACCGTCATTAAAATTAAAAGGCGCCAGCTCCGGCCGGGTCCACACGCCGCGCTCCTGCCTCATATGCATGACAACGATGATTCTTGGTGAAAAACCGACGTTGATTTCCCTGGACCAGAAGAGTTCGTTGCCGTCCGGTGTGAACACGGCACTGCTGTGTTCCAGGTAGACACTGGATACCACGCCCGGGGCGAACAGCTCCGGCACATCTCCGGGAGGTTTCATGCCCAGGTAGGGCCCTTTCAGAATTGGCATGTCCGATGCCTGTTCTTTCGTATGTGAACCGCAGCCAGTAAGGGCCACTGCTGATATCAGGATCAGTACGAGGATTTGTCTCATGCCATCCCCCTGTTTTTTCTCACATCGGATTCTGTATGGAGTCTGCTGTCCTTGATGTCTTTTTTGTGTTTGTATGAAGCTTACGAAATGGTT
This sequence comes from uncultured bacterium, assembly GCA_964614115.1. GTDB lineage: Bacteria > Zhuqueibacterota > QNDG01 > QNDG01 > DSAB01 > CAZTKR01. Next base: position 1,890 of record CAZTKR010000531.1, read on the forward strand.
GTCAAAATTGCAATAGAAATTCTGGGGGAGTTGTCGTATTTTTGATTGTCGCCGGCGGGCGCCACCAAATCCCTCTC
>CAZTKR010000532.1:0-1960 GCA_964614115.1 uncultured bacterium
ATCGTTTTTTGTGCCGATAGGATTTCATGAGAAATAAAGACGGCTATTTCTGACGCCTCATGTAATAATTTTTTAACGATATAGAAGAATTGCGTCGCATTGGCATCACCGGCAGCAGCTACAGCACCCTGACTGAGCATCAACAAAACGACGAACAAACACAAGCCTTTCATTACATCCATGACAATCTCCTCTCAATTCTTATATTTATAAACATTCAACTTTTAAAAGTATCCTTATTGATTTAATGCCTTATCCCATTCTTCCAGCCATCAGAAGCAGCCCTTGATGATGAAGTCCACCGATTCAATGAAACCGGATTGCCTTTCTTATTTAGCATGCGAGAATGCTGCTGGAACAAGAGCGCTTATATTGCATGGCCTCTTATGTCACATCTTCGATCCGATCGATCTGTTCACGAGACAAAATTTTATCCAGATCCAACAGGATTAAAAGCCGCTCCGGAAGCTTGGCAATCCCCTCGATATACTCGGCATCAACGCCGGCGACAATATCGGGGGGCGGTTCAATGGTACTGGCGGGAATACGCAACACCTCGGAAACCGCATCCACCATGATCCCAAGTATCTTGTTCTGAATCTCAACGACCACGATTCGCGTGTCTTTATCCGCCTCCTTCGCTGGCAATCCGAATCGCTCCCGGAGATTGATGACAGGAATCACCTTTCCCCGTAAATTGATAACTCCCATGACAAAATCCGGGGTTCTCGGCACACGGGTAATCTCCACGATCCGGTTGATTTCCTGCACGCGCTGGATTTCGAATCCATACTCCTCGTCACCCAAGCAAAAACCGACCAATTGAATCAGCGTCTCGGTTCCACGATCCTCATCAAAGTCTCGTATCGACTCTCCGGTCGGTGCTTGCACGACATCTGAAGACGGTTCGTCTTGCACCTCCTTATTCAAGAGCTTGTTTTGAGTGCTGTCCCAACTTTGCCTTTTTTCTTGAACCTGCGTCTCTCCCGCAATCTTACCCTTGACCTGGGTCTTCGTTTTAGCTTGCTCTTTTTTGGGCTGACGATCGTTGTTCGAGGGTACGGACTTTTTTTCTGCTGTATCGGCAGGCACTTTCGTATTCGCTTCCACCGCAACATTCGCTGTTTTCAGCGTTTTTACGTTCGGCGTGAAGCTGTCCTTCGCATCATCTGCGGTAAAGGTGTTCATCTTTTTTCGAGCCATGGACAAACATCTCCCTTCTTTATCACCATTTTTTTAGAAATTCTTCCGTCAGGTTGTTAAAATCTTCTGCACCGTGAGATCGAGGCGCATGCTCGTAGATGGTTAATCGTTGACTCGGTGCCTCTTCTATGGCGACATTTTTCCGGATGACTGTCTTGAATACTTTATTCCCCCATTTATCCTTCACGGCCTGTGTGACCATCTTTGCCAAATTCGTTCGGCTATTATAGAAGTTCAGAATCAGTCCCACAAGATTGATCTTTGAAAGCTGGCTGATTTCCTCTGCTGTTTCAAGAATCTGATGCGCTCCGGTAATCGCATAGAACGACATAGATACGGGAACGATGAGATAATCGCAAAAGGTAAGAGCCATGGTATTGATTAACGTAACGGTTGGTGAAAGATCGCAAAACACATAATCGTATCCGCCCAATGTCTTCAGTCTCTCTTTCATAACCGATTCCCGAAATGTCTTTCCGGATAGGGAAAGTTCTGCCTCGGCCAATCGCTTCTTGCCCGAGTTGATAAGGTCCAATCCCGGTCGGACAGAGGCTATATCCACGTCATTGCCCAGAAGAAGATCGACCAGTGATTTTTCTGTTTTCACGTTGAATTGGTTTTGCAGATTCCCCTGGGCATCACAGTCTATCAACAGTACGCGATGACCTCTCTGGGCCAATCCTGCAGCCACATTGGTTACGATGGTTGTCTTGCCCACTCCCCCTTTACTCGTGTCAACGGCTATTTTTTTCAGTGT
>CAZTKR010000533.1:0-1956 GCA_964614115.1 uncultured bacterium
TAGAGCAGCAGCAGCATCCGTTCTATTATATGCAATCTTCTGAACCGATTTTAAAATCCAACCCGACATTGAAGAAGCAGTTGATGAAGAATCTCATGGCAATGGCCGGAAGTCTAAAAGACAAGGCTGCCTATCATCTGGCTGAGGGCAAGCCCCATAAAGAGATTGAAGCCTATGCCAATACTAAAAAAATTGATCTGATCGTCATAGCGAGCCATGGTATGAGCGGTCTGGATCACTTCCTCATCGGGAGCACCACCGAAAGAGTGGTCAACGTCGCTCCATGTCCGGTTCTGACTATTCCGGTTCGTTCGCAACAGAAAAAATAAGTGACCGCGGCGTTGATAACATCTTGCTCCTCAGGTCACTGACGGAACATCATCAAAGACGCTCCTGCATCGCTCATTCGAACTCGCTATCCTGGGACGAACCGGCCCGTGGATCAACTTCGACATGAAACTCGTATATCGTGCGTACCACGTTTCTAACGGGTTCTGGGTCTATTTTGCAGGCATCTGTTCTGCGCTGAGTCTGGTGGCTGTGGTGGTGGTATGGCAAATCTGGAAGCGTATGCGCATGAAGATAACGCCTTCATAAAGCGGTGAATGCGGGGCTTTGACACTGACTGTACAGGCCGCAGATCGCCGGTTTGACGTTTCTCTCCCCATGATCCCATCACACGAATCCCACGCCGCTTCGCTCTGCGCCGCCTCTCCTATCGGCAACCGGGAATGATGTTGATTTTGAGAGTGCATGACCATTCGCCGACAAGGCCAAAGGTGAAACGGTATCCATGGCAGCCGTTCTGAACAGGGTCGCCCCAAGAAAAAGGAAAGGAGAAATATGAAAGCATCACCATCACTCGGCCTGGCCTTTGGCCTGTTGTTCGGTCTGACGGCGGTACTCCTCCCCCAGGACACCGGGGACGATCCTGTGGAAACCCATCAGGATGCGGCACCCCAGGCGTTCCTGGAATCTCTGGTCGGTTCGTGGGAGGGCACGTGCCGCACCTAGTTCCGCCCGGGCGAGCTTGCCGATGAGTCTTCCGTGAAGGGCGAATTCCGGCCCATCCTCGGCGGACGCTTCCTCCGTCATACGTACCGGGGAACCATCCAGGGCAAGCCCCGCACCGGAGAGGAGACCATCGTGTATTATTCGGCGACACAGACGTTCCAAGTATCGTGGATCGACGATTTCCACATGAGCGACGGCATCATGTTCTCCGAGGGCGGCCGTACGGCGACGGGGTTTGCCGTGGTCGGGAGCTATGCCGTGGGCCCGGATCAGCCGCCCTGGGGCTGGAAGACCGTGTTCGAGCGAACCGGCAGAGACCGTCTCACCATCACGGCGTACAACGTGCTGCCCGACGGAAGAGAAGCCAAGGCCGTGGAAACAACGTACACCCGGATAGAACCGTAACAGGGATGGCCACCGCGACCGCAGGCCGGCTCTGCGTGCTTTGCACGGGACGGGAGACGTTGGATTCATCTTTCGTTAGACGATACAATGGAGAGGTAAAAAATGCTGAAAACGGGTCATTTCACAGAAGAGGACGTGCTAAATTTAGCCAGAAAAGCCTATAACGAGGGAAACGCAAAATTCGATATTGTGCCCGAAGCATGCGCTTTACTCGTCATCGATATGCAAGATGAATTTGTAAAACCTCACTGGTCACCCGACTGGGTGCCGGATGCAACAAAACAGGTTCCGCACATTCAAAGATTAATTGAACATTGCAGGAACAATAACATCCCGGTGATTTATACCGTGTATTCAAAAACACATCATTATCTTGACCGGCCCAAGACAGGGGAATTCATGCCAGGAAGATATTCAGAGTTGGATATAGATTTTTCCGAGTTTTATCTGGAAGGTCGAGTTTGGCATGAACTAAAACCCAGAGAACACGACATTGTGATCCATAAATCATCTTATGGTGCGTTTCAAGATACGCCC
>CAZTKR010000534.1:0-1947 GCA_964614115.1 uncultured bacterium
AATTATAAAATTATTCTTTCTTTTTAGCTGTACTAACCACATCGATATATACAAACGTATCGTTTGTCTCGATTTCGCCTAAGTTGATCGATTGTTTTTCAGGATTAAAAACAACGTTCTCTACACGACCCGGCTCAAATTCGCATCTGATAACACTGGCTGAGGGATCGTCTCGAAGTACGGAAATACACGATGCGTAGGCAGCGTATCGGATCGGATCATCAAATTTTTCCTTTGCTCCACCAGGATTATTATTTTTTGATCGAAAGCGATACGGAGCGTGAGGATAGTATACCTGCGTGAAAACCCGCTGATAGCCTTTTTGCGGAGTACCTTCCCATGTGTATCTCAATTGCGAGGGACAATCGGCGGTTCGTATGTCGAAAGTCATCCGGTCAACCACCTGGAGGCGGCAGTCTTTTTGCGGTGTGAACCATACAAGAAGGTCCACGGGGGGAGTTTTCATGCTTTTTTTTCCATTGTCACCTACGGGTGTACCGATGAAGGTGTTTGCCCAATGTTCACCGATCTGCGGACCAATGTTATGGGTATTCCACAGAGGCGCAACCCTTGCATGGAAAGATTCCTCGAAGGTAACGATTTCACGTGTCGCCAGGAACCGATTTTTGACAAAAATGAATTCCCGTTCGTAGATAACGGGCAATCCATCAGGATTGAGAACTTTTACTTTTGCGTATGTCGCTTTGGGGGTGTCCTTAAAGTATGTAACTTCCGAACGGATATCAGGCATTTTCCCACGTTTCCAATCTTCATTGATTCGTATTTTATCTGGGTGATAACGTTTTATTGCAGTACCGTCGAGGTCCTGAATGAGCAAACGATTTTCTTCTGAACTACCCTTGCTGGTGACAATCTGGGTAAACGGCGTACCGTAGCGATTCATTCCCATGATCCCGCCCGGATTAGCGGGAAAACTGGTTGGATGGAGTTCGACAAGGCAGAAGAAGTCACCGGGCTGCCAACCACTTCGTAAAACAAGCTTGTTAGGCCAAACCTTACCGGTCAGATAATAGCCGCAACAGATATGTCCCTTCAGCGGATTAGGATCTGCATTACCGAGCAGCCGCTCGGTGAGTTCCTTATCTGTATGGGGAATCCGGGCCGCCTCCACTCTCTTGTTCCACAGAGATTCCGAGCTGGGTTGAACAGGCTTTACACTCTCATCAGCAAACAGCCACGCCAAAGCCGTGTACTCAGCAGAAATCCGGTATGAATCCGCCTCTGAGGCTCCCGCCTGATAACGCAGATAATTCAAGATTTTCCCTGCCGCAAACCGATATCGACCGTCGCCGGTCTTTGCGGCTATCCGCTCGAACATATACAGACGTTTAAGCGAAGAACTGTTCCAGCCGCCGTTTGGACCGTATGGGTTAATCGCCCCGTCAGGACTGACTTCCGCCAAAAGTCGCTCCCATATCCGCTGCATGCCCGGGTGCGTATAGATCCTATCATCACCCTCCCATTGGTCCCCACCGCAGATTAAAGGAGTAAGCATTGTAAACATATAGCCCGTATCGTTCTGTGGAAAGTCCTTATGTCTCCAGAAATCACTGAACACCAGTTCCGAGTAACGTTTCCATCGAGCTGCCTCGGGGATATCGGGATACCATCGAGCCGCAAGCCCCTTGGACATCGCCTCCGGTATCGAACGGTGGCAACTGCCTCGCCACTCGATTGGCTCGGTGCTCCAAACATGGAGGTTACGACAATAGTACAACCACATTTCACGAAACCAGCGGGTTTCGGGCTTCATGTCTCCGCTCTTAATAAGAAATCGGCGATAAATTGGAAGATACGCAGCTGGAAATTCGAATTGTTCGATCCATTTTTTCCTTTCTACCTCGCGATGCATCGCTTCATCAAATTCCTTAAGCATAGTGATTACCGCATCGCCCCAGACTTTATTGCCCGTCTGTACATATTTGG
>CAZTKR010000535.1:0-1929 GCA_964614115.1 uncultured bacterium
CTGTGCACAGATGTGTGTGTATGACTGAAACCGTACGTTGTGCAGCATGCTTTAGCTTGCTGATCTCTGAACTATTCATGCCTCACCGTATCAGTCCCCGCCTGACCATGTCATGGAGAGCCTCACGGGCTTCGGCGCTTTTCATATTATGCGCCGTTGTCGTGTCACGAGTGGGTGGGTTTGTTGGATTTACCGTGCGATTAGTAGTACCCGGAAGTGAAATGCCGTGTTCGCTCAATAACTGTTCGAAATCATTACGGCCTTTTTCGATAGCCTCTGCTACATTAGTTTTGAGCGTTTCCTGATCGTCCGAGTATGGTATGGATTCAATGTCCACAAACCGTTCCGGCAAGGGCCCCTTTTCTCTCAACTGTTTTTGAAGTTCGCCTCGTTTGGCGAGTTCGGAGATGTGCTGCTTTGTTTTTGAGATGGATTCTTCAAGTTCTGAAATCTGATTCTCCATCTTCTTGCGGACTGTTTCGTGTTCGGTCACAGCGCTTTCATATTGTGCTTTGAGTTCCTCGTTCTCACTTTTGAGCCGTTTAAATGTACCGCCGAATGACCGTTCAGTTTTTTCAACCGCCTCTTGCACTTTCTCCTCAACCTGTTGTTCAGTGTACTCTCTCATGTTTCCTCCGATAACTACTGGTTTCACTTGTGATTTATGATTTTATGACCGTCTCATGATGGTAATTTGCCTGAAATCTCCAACTTATATTTTGAAAGTCACATTACATCAGAAACTATAAACCAGAACCCGTTAATCGTTCATCTTCTATCTCTTTACACATGTATTCAATATCTGAAATCCCGAGTTTACGCATCACAGACCGAATGGAGCGAGCCCCGATCTCGTGTTCGCGGGCAAGTGTCTCTATATCGGCCGATATGACATCTGTATTCCAGAGCACGTTTACCGCGGATGGATCCCGCCCGAGCATAACCGCTATTTTGTTTGCCAGTTCACAGAATGATTCACCATAAAGAGTCTGAGCCTCGCGGGTCGATTCAATAGCGTCCTGGTAAAGCCGTTCAATTGCCCTGCCGCTCAGATTCCCCAGATGCGAAACCATCTCATGTGAGAATCGCGGCACTCCTGCAAGATCATAGAAAGCATCCAGCTTACGGTCGTACTCCTGAAGCGCTGCTCCCAGATCATGCTGGTGGTCGAGCTTGTAAACCTTGCCGTCACCTTTCACCACAAGTCCTTTGCCGGTTGAAAGATCCACTTCACCGGATGTGGCGCCGTCACGGGATGCTCCCTTGTCTATATTCACATTTTGAAAAATTGTCGTTTTATGTCCGTCGTAGCGCACAATATCCAATAGATCCGAAACAAGCAGATTAATGCTGTCCTGTGCGTTTATGAGACGGCCAACATAAGATTCCCCGTATACTCCTCCACCGTAATCAAGATTTCGCACATGTACAACCGGTATAAATCCAAGATTATGGTCGTACGAATATTCCGGCGCATAATCATCGTCGATAAAAGCGGTTACACTTTCTCCATCAAGTATTTCTCTGTATGAATGCCTTCGGTGGTGCTCACGGTTTCCTTCATTGTCTTCAAAAAAGTCATATGAGACGGTGACAGATCGTACATCATTCCTGTCATGAGGGGACACATCGATTTCTACAGCTTCGCTGTCCAGCAGTATCAGTCTCACGGGTCCGAACCGCGACTCAGGCTGCGACGGTGCAAGCTTGATGAAGGCATCCCCGGTAACCTTTCCATACAGTATCACAAGATTGAGAAATTGAGGCCATCTGTTACGGTTGAGCGTTTCGATGATTCGGCTGCCTGTGTGATCATCATCAAACTCGAAACCACGCCATGAATTGACGAGCAGCCTCCTGAGACGGTCTGTACAAATGCGCGTATGATTCTCTACATCCTCTATATCACGTCTCGGCAGGGTGTCGAAC
>CAZTKR010000536.1:0-1925 GCA_964614115.1 uncultured bacterium
TGTTCAATCATTTTACTGCCCTGCTGCTTTTGAGCGGTACAGATTACTTGACAGTATTCAAACCAGATCAGTTGCATGCTCTCGTGTTGCTGTTTCTCAACGTGTTCGAATATGGCACTCATATTTGGGGATTATTTTTTGCTCTTCACCTTTTTTTCCTTGGCTATTTGGTTTACAAGTCGGGCTATATTCCCGGAGTTCTGGGTATTTTTTTGATAATTGCATCTGTATGTTATCTCATACAAAGTTTTGGAACTATTCTTTTCCCCAAATACGAAGATATATTTTCCCTTGTTGGTTGGCTTTCGATTGTTGAATTGGTATTTCCTGTGTGGCTTGTGATTAAGGGTGTAAAATATCAGCCGCAAAATGATCTGACCCTCTGAACCGGCCCATTGGTCAGGAGAATCTGTTCATCAGATATTAAAGGTACAGAGGATTGTTAAACGAATGCAAATCAGACACTGAAATATCAAGGAAAAATAATTGTTACACAGTTCACACTTTTATCACCTTATTTATATCAGAAGGATGCATGAAACATCCTTTCTACACATTCATCTATTTTGGTGGAAGGCAAAATGAAAATAGTAAAAACAGCAATACTCATAGTCACATTCCTTACATCGACTGTGGTATACGCACAGGAGGCTCACACTCCGAGCGTGAGCCTCCACATGGCAGCACTCCTGGGGAATATTGATGCAGTTCGTCAACACATCAAGGTCGGTTCGGATCTGAATGAAAAGGATGAATATGGGTCCACTCCCCTGATTGTCGCAACAACATTCGGCAGGACCGAAGTTGCCCGGGCCTTGATAGAGGCTGGAGCCGATATGACAATCAAGGATAACTACGGGTCAACTCCACTTCACCTCGCCGCTCTCTTTTGCCGCACGGGGATCGTCAGGTCACTTCTGGACAGAGGTGCGAACAGGTATGCAATAAACAACAGTGGATCTACTGCGTTCGATATTGTCGCAGTTCCTTTCGATGATGACAGATGGATCTACGACAGCCTTGAAAATGACCTCGGACCACTTGGACTGGAACTGGACTACGAGCGAATAAAACGTGCTCGTCCCAGGATTGCCGAGATGCTGAGACCACGGCCAGAAGATCTCGAGGATGTCAGATACATACCGCTGCCGGGTCATGGCTGGAAGGTCTCTACGCCCGAAGAACAGGGACTTGCTTCAAGGCTCGTGGCTGAGCTCTATCTCGAGGCAGCCGGAATGGAGAAACTCCATGGCCTGGTGCTTGTGAAAAACGGCTATCTGATCGCCGAGAACTACTTCAACGGAGGAGCTATTGATAAAAAAGCTCTTGCACAATCGGTCTCCAAGAGTTATGATTCCGCATTGATCGGAATCGCGCTTGATCAGGGCTGTCTGTCGAACCTGGATCAGAAGATGATGGATTTCTTCCCGGAGTTCGCCGGTCAAATAGCTGATTCGAGGAAGATGCAGATCACCATCAGGGACATGCTGCAAATGCGCGCAGGATTCCCCTGGGAGGAGACCGATCCCGTTTTGTGGGAGGCGTTTTTAGCGGGAGACCAGCTGCCCCTCATCGTCGATTTCCCACTCATCAATGACCCGGGAACCACGTTCAACTACAGCAATCTGACTTCCTATCTCCTGGGGGTCATTGTGGCACGGGCTTGCGGTACGGATCTCAAATCATATGCACAGGAGCATCTTTTCTCTCCGATCGACGCGGACGTGGGCGATTGGTATCAGGATCCTTACAACTATTACTACTCGCTGTTTTCCTTTACGGCTCGTGATATGGCCAGGTTCGGCCTGCTTTACCTCAATGACGGTGAATACGAGGGAAAGCAGATCATTTCTGCTGAATGGGTGAATGATTCTCTTCAAAACTACTCGAAAGACGCCTGGGTAAGCGAAGATAGACTGAATAAA
>CAZTKR010000537.1:0-1915 GCA_964614115.1 uncultured bacterium
AATGCCGATACTTGCTCTCTACTTTCATCGTGCACCAACTCCACGAGTAGATAATTTAAATGTTCTTGTTCAAGCTTGAGTACTGCCGGTGCCATCGGAAAGAATAAATTATCGAAATGAAAATCGTGAACCATACCGACAACAGTTCCTTTTTCCGCATCTACGGTTAACATTTTGCCCACAGGATTTTCCCACTCCATTCGTTGGGCCATCATTCGATTGATGATATAGTTATGCTCATCGTCATATTCTTGGGAAAAAGTTCTGCCAAAGAGTAACGGTATATCCACAACATCCAGAAAATCATAATCGATGCCGTACGCATACATCGACAATGCATCCGTCTCCGTCATACCTTCGGGAATAACCTGTCCCTTCGTCCGCCAGCGTGCCGGAAGGCCAACCGAGGCCGATACGCAAGCCACAGCCGGATGTTGTTTTACCCTATCCTTCAGAAGATGGAGGTTGTCCCTTGCCTCCTGGGAAAGGGGAAGCGCTAAAACGCCCTCCCGGTGGTAGCCGAGATCCACCCGGAACACAAAATCCGCCTGCCGCTTCCACGTGATGGCAAAAACGATGATAATCGTTGATATGGTAAACTGTAAAATGACCAGGATCTTGCGCAACTGCCCACGCACTCTGCTCGACGGCAGCTTACTCTTGAGCACATGCGCCGGACGAAATGAGGACAGGAAAAAAGCAGGATAAAAACCGGCAAGCATACCTGTTGCAAGGGAGACAGAGAACAGGACAATGAGTGTCAATCCATGCTTGAAAAGTGGTAAATCAGCATTAAATCCGACACGGGCAAAAAAGAGCGAACAGGCTAAATCGTACACTAAGACGGCCAGAGGAAGAGCGGCCAGCGTCATCAATAACGATTCCCCCAGGAATTGGACGATGAGCTGCGACCTCTGTGCGCCCACTACCTTCCGCAGACCAACTTCCTTGATTCGACCCGAATACTTGGCCGTCGATAGATTCACAAAATTGATACTAACAATAAGAAGAAAAAGTGTGCCGATTATGAGGAAAAAGACATAGGCAGTAAAAGTTTCATGTCCACAGTATTTGTATATGTGACTGGCACGACAGGAAATATCCACCATTGGAAATAAGTACATTCGTTTTGGCGCATCGGGAGAATTCGGGAAATAGCGATGCAAAACATCGTTGCACTTTTCTTCCAATTGTTCTGCTGTCACTCCATGAGCAATCCGTACGAATCCTGTACGATTATGAACGGACCAGTCCTCGATCGACCCGAACAAGGCTTGCGTGGTTTCCATAGAAACGAGAAAATCATATACAATAGAGGTTTTCGACTGAATGTCAAACTCCCCTTCCACAATACCGGTTACAGTCACATCCACACGGTTATTCAGCGTCAACACTTTACCTATTGGTGATTCATCGCCGAAGTATTTCTCCGCCATGCTTCGTGTCAGCACGATCGTATTGGGCTGTGATAGCATGGTTTCCGGATCTCCAATCAGCGATCTGAATGTAAAAAACGATAAAAAATTCGGGTCGACAAACATCACGCCGTTCTCGTAAAACAGGTTGCCTTCCCGCTTGACCACCATCCTACCCGGCTCGTAGAAACGGGTCGATTCCTCAATCTCAGGAATACTGCTTTCCAGCGTGGGAATGAGCGGATGGGGAATAAAGGCCGTGTGCCGCTCTCCTTCGCTACTCGATTCGAATACCTGGACAGCGACATGAATACGGTCCGTATCCCTGTGAAACCGGTCGGCGTTCAACGCCCATATATAAAATCGAAAAAAGAAAATGAACACACCAAAACCAATGGCCAGCCCGGCCATTGTGATCAGCGAATACATCTTTTGGTTCATTATATTTCGGAAGGCAATTTTGATATAATTCTTAAACATAAGCAAACTCCAAATTAATC
>CAZTKR010000538.1:0-1913 GCA_964614115.1 uncultured bacterium
GACCCTCGGATCGTAGGCGACCCGGCCCGTTTCGTCGTTCCTGAACTTGCAGTCGAGTTTATTCATGTCCAGGTGATTATCGACGAGGTAGTGGATGGCGAATTCGAGCGTTCCCGGGACGAGTTGGTGTTCGAGGATGATCGGCATCATCATGGATTGAGCGTAACTGTAGGGCTTGTATCTGGCCATCGATTCTCCCTTCGTAAAAGGCTACCTTACTTATAGCACATTTACGAGTGTCGATTAACTCAAATCAGCCAAAATCGCGTAACAGTTCGGTTAATATTTGATCGAATCTTCTCCTGCTCTGTGGGAATGTATGATTTAAAAGGCTTTTTCGACAGTTTCAACACCTATGAGGACTCCTCCTGTCAAGAGGGCATAATTCTCCCTCCGGCGAACAATGGGTCGTCAGTGCTAATGGATATCCAGTGATTCGGCGCCGTACCTCTTCCGGTTCTGTCTTTCGTTTCAGATCGGGTTTGCAGACCTTTGCGTCTGCACCAAACACATATAGGGGCTCCCGCGGCTTCACCAGGCTAACGGAGGCGAGCCGTTTTGAGACCTAAGATAGAAGGTCTCCTCCCGGAAATATCTTCGTTCCCGCCGGCCATCATTATCAAGAGATCGGGCTCATTCGCCTGAAGGCGACGTCCAGTTAGATGCGTGATTGGCCCGGGGCAGAACGCATGGGAAAAGGATCGGTTCCGATCACATTTGGGACGGGGCCCGGAGATACCGCCATTCAACCGCAATTGGATTCGGGGTTCTGGTCCTATCGGCGCTGATTGCATTCATGGATGCATCTCCTTCCTGCGCCGAGTGTTCGGGCTTGTCCCCATTCGTTCCAGTTAGACGACGGGTCTGGCATCTCCGGCCCCGATGATCAGCCATCAGGCTCGATTCATAAACTTCTCCATATCGAACGCTTCCTTTCGCTTCAGCATGAAATAGACTGCTCTGCCCAGCTTGTTGGCCAGGATGGAAAGTGCTTTCCCCTTCCCGTACTTCGATACCCATCGGTTGAACCGTTTTTTGAAGACTTCATTTCCTTTGAGGAAGAGCACGGCCGCCTCCGAAAAGGCCCACTTCAGATGGACATTGCCGATCTTGCCGTTCTTCCCCGGATACCGCTTTCCGCCCGATTCACGCTCGGGCTTGACCAGCCGACAATAGGAGAGAAAGTTCTGTACCCGTTCGAACCGGTGAATATCCTGGATCTCGTAGAGGATGATGAGCGACAGTATCTTGCCGATGCCCGGGATGGTCTTCAGCAGGAAAAGCGTCTGGGGGTGATGATATGTGGCGGCCTTCACGATATGCAGTTCGAGGTCTCGCAGGGTTTCATCGTAACCATCGATGAGGTGTAGATCGACCGAGACGGACTTTCGAACCGAGTGGTCGAGGAACCGGTCGGCTATACCTGATCGATTGGTCCTGTACGATATCTTTTTGGGAAAGGGACCCAGGTTATACTGGGAGTTGGTATTCTGAACATGGGCCAGGAGGTTGGCGCGATGCTGCATGATGTGCATGCGCCTTCGCATAAGGTCCCGGGTGGCTCTCATCGGGCGGGGGTAGACGTAGCCGGTGGGGAACATCCCTCCGCGGAGGATGATTGCCAGTTTGTGAGAATCGATCTTATCGTTTTTGGTCTTGCCGCCATGGATGGCTTTCAGGTAAAGGGCATGGCCCAGGACGAATTCGATGCCCTCATCATGACAGAGGTCGGCCAGCCAGTACCAGGAGAAGGTTGATTCCACTGCCACGCAGAGATTCTCACGATACGGCTCTATGGCCTTGAGGAAGGCTTCCCGGTTGGCAGGGAGGTTCTTATGAAAGCAAACCTCCCCCTCGATGTCGATGATGCAGATATACATGTTCTTCGTGTGCAGGTCGATCCCGCAGTAATA
>CAZTKR010000539.1:0-1905 GCA_964614115.1 uncultured bacterium
AAAATCATACATTCAAGAACTTCGAGCCAACTCTTTCTTAAGCCGATCGATGTTCTGAATCTCCGTCGGGTTTACCCCGTAAAGCATCGCCAAGTAAAAGCTGACCAAATCACCCAAATAAATAAAGTATAAAATACGTGATAAAATCGATGGACCCTGAGCCCATACTTCCAATACCTCTGCTCCCGATGCCTCAAGCAACTGTTTCGTAACATCCATCCTCAGACCGATGCGGGACGAATCCTCGGGATCACGTAGCAAAAGCATGATTAGATGTGGATAAAAAGGCTGCGTTCCTGAAGGGCCGTTCCATCCCATGATTTCGTTGTGGTTCATCTCTGGAAACGGTTGATAAAAAGCATGCGTCTTGCTGTTCTCGTTGAACTGGGCTTTCCAACGTAACCCAACGGCCTCTGTCCTCTCCACAGAGGAGTAGATAAGAGGCAACTTGCCTTTTATTGTCTCAGCCAGGCGCAAAGGCAGGCAATCACCGGTGTGGGTCTTTATCCAGTCTTCGCCTGTCTTTTTTATGAATGAAACCGCCTCTTCGATGGTTTTCTGGGAAGCCGCTTCGATATCGGCTTGATTAAAAAGACGGAACAGGACTCCCAGGCTGTATCCCAGTGCGCCTCTGGGTGGGTATCCCGTCGGTAGTGAACATACAGGATATCCCTTCTCCTGAGCCATAGCCATCAGTCTGCCGCCCGATGTGATGCAAATGATAGAGCATCCTGCATCGACGGCGGCGTTTGTCGATGTCAGCGTTTCTTCCGTATTGCCCGAATAGCTGGAGGCAATGAATAGCGACTGGGAATCCACAAATCCCGGCAGTCGGTATCCCCTATGGACGACGAAAGGAATGGGAATATCCTGCGCGTACAACAATCGCACGATGTCTCCTGCGATGGCCGATCCACCCATACCGCAGAACATAACGTGTTCATGCTTGTGAAAATCGATAAGTACGCGAGCCTCTCCGGCGATATCCCAACCACGAAGAATCTGGTCGGGGAATTCCAGAATCTTGGAGAGCATATCGGATGTATCTAGGGTTTGTATGGACTTTTTTATCTGATCGGACATTTTATTTTACTCGTCTGATTGTTTCATGAGAAGCTCCGAGAGCGCTTCCATCAACTCGTCCTCATCCTTGCCCTCGGCCTTCAGTATAACCTCACTCCCTTTATCTGCTGCCAGCATCAACACGCCCATCATACTCTTTCCGTTGACTTCCACGCCGTCTTTGCTAATGGTAATGTCTGCATCATACTTGGATGCGATCTGGACAAACTCAACGGCCGGTCTGGCATGGAGGCCGTACTTGTTTTGTATTATTAACTTGCGCTTCACCATGACGTTATCCAAGCGAATTCATCCATGATACTAAAAAAATATAAGAAAATCAAGATAAAAAGCGGGTAATACATTCTGCCGGACTGACTCATAAAAATAGTGTCGTGTCGATTCTTCCAGATGAACCGTTGTCTCATGATCTACGCAGCCGACATTTTAAGGTACTTGATCATGAACACACCGTCTCAATACCAACAACTCGAAGCCGTAAGACACAGGTATAAAACCACAACTCATCCAGTGGCTAACAAATACTCGATACGTTAACATCTATTTGTGATCGGATTACACCTGAAGAAGGTTGAGTGGTGACCTGGGTTCAATGAATCCTGTTCTGTATTTTCAGGGCCAAACGTCTCAGGTCCTCTGTGGCCTGACACGATGGCAGCTCATCCAGGCAAGCCAGAGCATCACCGATATGCTTGTCAACAGCTTGCCGGCCGCTTTCAAAGGTTCCTGCCTGCTGGAACAGCTCCCGAATGTACAAAATATCCTCACGCGCCAGGGATTTTTTTTCGAGATACGCCTGATAACGCTTTATTTCTGCTTCTG
>CAZTKR010000540.1:0-1904 GCA_964614115.1 uncultured bacterium
CCCAGGCAAGCAGGTATGCCTTGCGAACATCCTCCTGGGTGGCGTCAGCCGGGAAATTAACGGTCTTGGAGACCGAGTTGTCCGTATACTTTTGAAAGGCCGACTGCATCCGGATGTGCCATTCCGGCGAGATATCGTGTGCCGTCACAAACACTTTTCGGATCTCTTCGGGAATATCATCGAAATCGCTGATGGAACCTTTGGTACTCACGGTGCGAATTCGCTCTTTGGTATAAAGGTCTTCTTTTTTCAACCGATCGCAGAAAAGGGGATGGATTTCAGGAAGCTTATCGTCATCCAGGACATTGCTTCGTGTAAAACAGAGCGCAAAAAGAGGTTCCACACCACTGGAACAACCGGCGATGATGCTGATGGTTCCCGTGGGTGCGATGGTGGTACGCGTTGCGTTACGGATTTTTGGTTCGCCGCGTTGGGCATAGATGCTCTCGGAGAACGCAGGAAATTCACCTCGCTTCAGCGCAAGTTCTTGTGATTTCTTCTTGGCCTCTTCGCTGATGAACCGCATAACCCGATGAGCCGTTTCAATGGCTTCTGCCGAGTTGTATGGTATGTTGAGCTGCATCAGCAGATCGGCAAAGCCCATGACACCGAGCCCGATCTTACGCGTGGATTTGGATAGTTCAGCGATCTTGGGAAGGGGATATTTGTTTATGTCGATGACGTTATCCAGAAAATGGACAGCTGTGCGTACGGTTCTCAGCAATTTTTCGAAATCGATCTCTGTCTTGTTGCCCTTCTTTTTTGCCATTTTAGCCAGGTTGATCGATCCAAGGTTGCAGGATTCATAAGGCAACAAGGGTTGTTCGCCGCATGGATTGGTCGATTCAATAGCACCCAGGCCTGGCGTTGGATTGTCCTGGTTGATGCGATCGATGAAGACGATACCCGGATCGCCATTTTGCCATGCACGGTGGACGATTTTGTCGAATACGTCTTTGGCCTTCAACGATCCTGTCTTTGCATTGGAATGCGGATTGATGAGGTCGTATTCCTTCCCAGCTTCCAAATCCTTCCAGAAAGTTTCTGTCACGGCTACAGAGATGTTGAAATTGTTCAGATCTTCGTGCTCTTCCTTGCAGCGTATGAATTCGAGAATATCGGGGTGATCCACCCTGAGGATGGCCATGTTGGCACCGCGACGTGTGCCGCCCTGTTTTACCGTCTCGGTGGCCGCATCGAACACATGCAGAAAAGAGATCGGTCCGGACGCGATGCCGCGTGTCGATTTGACGATGTCGTTCTTGGGTCTGATCCTGGAGAAGGAAAATCCCGTGCCGCCTCCTGATTTATGAATCAGGGCTGTGCTCTTGACCGCCTCGAAAATGGATTCCATAGAATCCTCTACCGGCAGGACAAAACAAGCAGAAAGCTGTCCCAGTTCACGCCCGGCATTCATAAGGGTGGGGGAGTTGGGCAAGAATTCCAGGTTGGTCATCATCGAGAAGAAGTTCTCTTCGGTCTTTTCCACATTTGCCGAAGGATCGTACAACGAGTCGGCCGATGCGATGGATCGGGCTACACGACAAAAGAGCTCGATGGGTGTCTCGATGACATTGCCGTTTTCATCCTTTCTTAGATACCGCTTTTCCAATACCTTAATGGCATTCTCGGTAAGTGGAAGTCCGATATCTTCTTGGTCGGCCACATCATCAGAATCTTGTTCCTCTACGAGTATCTCTATCTCCTCCTTTTGAAGTGTTGTCTCCGGGACGGGATCGTGACCATTATCGTCCGGATCAAACAAGTCCTTCATCATACGATGCTTATCGATGTGGGGTTTTGTCATAATAACACTCGGTTTTTTTGTGTCAAAAGGAGGCTTGACTTAGAACATTCTAACATAAAAAGCATTTCAGAAAAAGTCAAGTGAAAAATGCTTTGTT
>CAZTKR010000541.1:0-1898 GCA_964614115.1 uncultured bacterium
TCGTATCTGGTATCGCGAAAAAGGTGGGATTTGACGAGGAAGACACGAATAAAATCGAGCTGGCCATCGATGAAGCATGTACCAACGTGATCGAACATGCGTATCAGCACGATGAGAGTCAGGACATCGACATAGCCGTCAAAATCGACTACAATAAGTTTACCATCGTTGTAGCGGATCGGGGGCGCAGTTTTGACATGGATGAGGTGGAGATTCCCGATATGAGCAGCTATTTA
Organism: uncultured bacterium; assembly: GCA_964614115.1. Taxonomy (GTDB): domain Bacteria; phylum Zhuqueibacterota; class QNDG01; order QNDG01; family DSAB01; genus CAZTKR01. Next base: position 237 of record CAZTKR010000541.1, read on the forward strand.
GCCGAGCTACGCGTTGGAGGGCTTGGTATTTACTTGATGAGAACGCTGATGGACGAAGTAGATTATCGTTCAAAACCCGGTGAGAAGAACGAAGTCACCATGGTGAAGTACTTCCTGAAGAAGGGGAAAAAAGCAAAGAAAAAAGCATGATGGAACGAACGATACAAAGACCCATATCGTTTCTCGATACACGTTGATGGAATGGATACTATCATGGCTGAAGAAAAACGTTCTAAAACCGGAAGTAACAGTAAGCAGCTGGACGAGCAGTTGTTGGAGCTCACGGCACTTTTTGAAATCAGCCGTTCCCTCACGTCGACTTTGAGCATTCGATCCATCCTGGAGAATATTCTGCGCATTCCCATGGGGCATATGTTGATCAGCCGGGGTCTGGTCCTTCTGGAAAAAGAAACAGAAGGGGAGTTCGTCTTGGAAGAACTGAAGGGCCTCCCGCGTAATCTGATCGGTAAATCTATTCGTATCGATGATCCGCCGTCACGGTCTGTGTTCGTAAAAGAGGTTGGAAGCGATTCCGAATGGGTCGAATTTTTCAAAGAGTTCGGGATTGTACTCCTGCAACCGTTGATTTCTTCCCGGGGAACCATCGGTATCGTTGGGTTCGGAGAAAAGATCGGAAGCCGGCCCTTCGAGGAACGCGAGGTGGAATTCTTAAACTCCCTCTCGAACATCGCCGCCACGTCCGTGGCCAATGGTTTGATGGTCGAGGAAATCCAGTCGGTCAACAGAAATCTGGATAGAAAGATACAGCAACTCAACACCATCTTCGATATCAGTCGGGAGTTAAATACGACATTGGATCGGAAGAAGATCGGAAGCCTCATGGGCTTCGCCGTGATGGGAGAGCTGCTGGTCAATAAATGTGCTGTTTTTACCAAACAGGAAGGCACGATGGAGGCTCTGGTCGCCAAGGGCGTAGACCCGCTCCTCAAGGGCACGGCCGAGCTGAACGAGATATCGGGTCCGTTACTCCTGGACGAAACGGAGCGTTTTCAGGATTATAAAAAGCTGGGCTTTTCGGCCCTGGTACCCATGCGTATCCAGGACGAAACCAAGGGCATTCTGGCCATCGGTCCGAAGATTTCGGGAGCGGAGTTCGATGACAGTGACCTGGAGTTTCTGAAGACACTGGGCAACCAGGCGATGACGACGCTGGAGAACGCACGCCTCTTCGAGGAGACACTGGAAAAACAGCGGATGGAGGAAGAGCTCAACCTGGCCCGGAACATCCAGCAGGGTCTCCTGCCCTCAGAGCTGCCCCAGTTGGCGAACTATGAAATAGCCGCCATGAACATTCCCAGCCGCCAGGTGGGTGGAGATTATTTCGATGTGATCTCGATTTCCGAGGACGTATACGGCATTGCCATAGCCGATGTATCGGGCAAGGGTGCAGGAGCCGCGCTGTTGATGGCGAATCTCCAGGCAAGCCTCCAGGCATTGGTGAGTGCGAAGGTTGAAATCGGGGAAATGGTCTCACGGATTAACAATCTCATTCATCAGAATACGGCTTTGGATAAGTTTATCACGTTTTTTTACGGTCAACTCGACATTAAAAACAACACATTCTCCTACTGCAACGCGGGTCATAATCCGCCATACCGGATGGCCGGGGACGGAGCCGTCGAAGAACTCGAGGTAGGGGGC
>CAZTKR010000542.1:0-1891 GCA_964614115.1 uncultured bacterium
AGCGGGCCGGGGCCCTGGCGCAGCAGCAGCAGTGCACGCTCCCGCAGCTGGTGGTCAAGCTGGCGAAGCAGAACTCGAATCTCATTCACGCTTTCTTCCGGGCCTATATGGTAACCAAAGATCGGACGTATTTTCGGTTTGTTGAAAAGTGGTTCGAGAGTTTCCAAGAGTATATGTACGATGATGGGAGATGCTACTCTTTCCTGGATCGTCGAATGCGAGGTAAAAAAGTAAAACTCTCCCACAATCACCCTGTTTTGGAGACATGCCTCGATGTGTATATGGACACGGGCAAGGCACAGTATCTTCAGACAGCAGTCAGCATTGCCGATTACTGGATTGCCAGACGTTTGTCCAACGGTCTGTATCCAGCATTCGATGACGCCTCGTATGCGTTCCTCGATGACCAAACGGATTTGCTCGTTCTTTTTGTGAGGCTTTGGAAAATTCTCGAGGATCCTCAGTACTGGGAAAAAGCAGTTCAACTCTATCAGGCGATCGTTGACGGTCACATGACACAATCCGGTCTGGCCACCTATGCCTATCTGGATACAACGCAAAATTCAGATAAAAGCATAATAGAGCCGAAGTACAACGCGTTGTTCCTGAAAGCGGGTATCGCCATGGAGAATCATCATCGCATCCTGGAGGAGGATTTCTGGCTATTGTTGAGAGATCGGTGAATGAATCCCAACCGTATCGATGATTATTGCCGTGAACACGGCTACGATATCGAGAAGAGGATTATTCGAAAAAAATCCCTGATTTACTATTTGGCGAAGAATAAGAGCAAGCTCCTGTTAAAAAAATTACTCACCGTGGAAGCAGAGGATATCGATCAAAAATATAAGTCTGAGATCCGCAGTATCGAGCGAGTTCATGATTTCTCCACCGGCCCAGTTCGAGCTCCTCGGATTATCGACACGGTAGACGCCGATCATTTTTATGTGTGTGAGCGCATCGACGGTTTCACCTTATACCATCTGATATCGTCACCTTTTTACAGCCGGACTCATGTAATGGCACTCCACCGAATTCTGTTCCAATGGCTCGGTGAGTTTTACAATCGCTATCAACGTCAGAAGCGTCTCACTCCCGATGATCCGGTTTTTTCTCTCGGCCCGTACACGAAAAAAATATCCGCCATAGCTAAAAACAGGGATGATGAGGCTCACATGGATACGTTACTTCGTCGGAGCATGCTTCCCGTATCCGTCGTGCATGGGGATTTGACGCCGTGGAACATTATTCTCCGGGGCAAGGATGATCTTTATATTATCGACTGGGGAAACGGCGGAGAGGATTTCCCAGCCCATGATGTCACGAGGTATTTCCTTCAGTTGATGAGAAAAATGCATTGGAGCGGGATCAAGCACGATCTTAATCGTTTGGTTATTGAAGCGTTTGCTCCGCTTTTTCAGTTCGATCCTCATATGTTTAACATGATGCTGCAGTACCATTACAGATACAGTCGGAAGATCATTCTGAAGAAGACGCATAACCTTGTTGCACGATGGGCCATCCTGCGGTATCTAAGATTGTTATTATTCTACGCAGAATACCACAACATCGTTTTTTCGATGAATCGCACTGCCATTAAATCAACATGGAATAAACAAAATGCCTGATGAGACACTGACGCCTGATGATCTTCGCAGAAGATACGATGCCGAAGCGGAACGCTATGACGAAAAGCGGTATGTTTCGCCAAAAGGTCGGTATTATATGGAAGCCGAAGCCAAATTGCTGCAAAAGCTTTGTGCAGGTAAAAAACGAATATGCGATGTGGCTACAGGAACGGGCAAGAATGTCGAGGCTTTGTATGACCAGTCGGAATTTATCGTGGGCGTGGATATCAGTATGAACATGTTAAGGCTGACTCAGAATAAAA
>CAZTKR010000543.1:0-1882 GCA_964614115.1 uncultured bacterium
ATTCGGATCAGACGACGACAACATCTATGCAGTGGATGCCAGAGGTGTCCTCCTATGGAAATATAAAACAGAGGGTAACGTCAGGTCATCACCCACACTTGCTGACGTAGAAGGTGATGGTGAAATCGACGTTGTATCTATCGTATATCCATTCCTCTTTATACGGCCATGAATCCGTATAATCCTCTATCGATATAAAATCATCCTTGAAATCCGTTTTGGTAATTCGTGAATCGGGTGTTCCGTATTTGATGTAAATTTCACCCCGTGCGTCCCAGGGAGCTCGTTCCAAGCCTCCGCGTAGGTATTGATCCTTTAAAAACTGAGATTGTCTGTAGTCCCAGAGCTCTGAGAAGTTGGAATGTGCATAATGGACACGTCTTTCGAATTCGAGTTTTGCCTCGTTGATCTCCGTCGTGGGTGTGGGATCACGGCCTTTCCAGTATTTTCTCAACCATTCTGAACGGTCGTACCCTTTGAGTGACCGGAATTCTTCGTACTCATCGGTAGATAGAATATACCACATACCAAAGTCGACCAATTCGTCTTTTGTCCACTGGTCTGAATCTTTCAACATGTCTTTGTACTGCTTGTGTCTTTTGGTGTAGAAAAAGAACGGAGACTCTTTCTCAGGAACCTTATCTACTTTTTTAATGATCCTTCTACCTTCGATATCGAATCTGATGTCGGCTCCACTGGAGGCTGCAAAAAGGGGTGTTTTCTTCGGGGGTTCGGACTTTAGTTTTTCGATGAGATACTGGGCCAGTTGTCCTAAATCTTCATGGTCTTTCATTTCTTGAAGAATGGGGAGGGCCCGTCGATCGCCCAGTCTTCCTAATGATAGGGCTGCCTGTTGCTTTATAACCGAGTCTTCGACATTGATCTTTTCGATCAGAAAGGTGAGGAATTGTCGTTTGCCCGTTTCAACCAGTTTTTCGGCTACGGATATTTGGTGCACGAGGGCGTCGTCTACCCAGGGACTACCGCTGTATTCATCGATGAGGGTCTCAAACGTCATGAAGGCTTCAATTTCACTGCCGTCTCTTTTTTCGAGACAGTAACCAATCCAAAACTGAGCATCGTCGGTAAATTTGCTGTCGGGATATTCATCGATTAGCTGTTGGTAGAGGTTGATGGCTCTTTCCCATTCTTGCGCTATACACCGTTCTTTGGCCTTTTTATAAATGTCCTGAACGTTTTTTTGATTTCCACCGGAGTACGTTGTAGAAACGAAGCTAAAAAGGAGGATGCACCCGACAAAGGTGCGGAAATATTTTAAATTCACGGAATTGTCCTCCTTGCAGAACATAAGGATCACCACGCTTTTATTGTTCATGTACCCTTGGAGAGTGTCTCGAACATCTCTCTCACGTGTTGGGTTTCGTAGAGCAGCGCACTGCTCTCAATCGTTTGCTTGATGTTCTCCGATACCTCTTGGATTCTGTCGTCACTGGCGTTGGCCGCTTCCAAGAGGAGCTGTTCGACACGATTGAAAAACTTGGAATACGGTTCATTCTGGATATGCTGTATTTTATCACCGATGATGGATGTTTTAAGAAGTAATCTTTGCGCGATCCTTCGGTTGAATTGGAGGTCGGATGGATCGGTTTCTTCTGTCTTTGGCATATTGACGATGGCCAGGAGCCAGATTTCGGATTGTGTGCAAAAATCCGTCATGAATTTAATATCGGCGGGCGTCATCGATAGCAGGACGATGCTCGGCTTCGAAGGATTCGAGACTGGACGATGGATGGGTTGAAAAATCAACCGACCGATGAGGACGCCGACCACCAGGAGGGCGACGGCTTTTGCGATACGTACACTCAGTGGGCGCGTATCGAACAAAAAGGTGTTTACGGTTTTTATCGTCTCTTTCAATCGG
>CAZTKR010000544.1:0-1867 GCA_964614115.1 uncultured bacterium
AAAAAATTTGTCGATTTTAATGAAAAATACGCCGGCGATATCATAAAACTCCTGGGAGGTGAACTAACGAATTACCTCCAGCCGTTGACGTCCATACATCTGCATTCCAACATGGAGAATGAACTGGGTGCCAACAGCGATGTACGGTATGTGTACACGTTTACTGCCATCGCTGTCTTTATCCTGATCATCGCCTGTATTAATTTTATGAACCTCTCGACGGCGCGCTCGGCGAATCGAGCGAGGGAAGTGGGTCTGAGAAAAGTGGTCGGGGCCGAAAGAGGCATGCTGATCAATCAATTTCTGGGCGAGTCGTTTTTCTTGGCCGTTGTATCTGTCCTGATCGCACTGGCACTGGTCCGATTTGTTCAGCCGTATTTCAGCAACCTGGCCGGGCAGGATATCGACGTGAGCATCGTCTCAAATCCCTGGATTGCAGTTGGATTGTTTACCATCGTCCTTTTTGTTGGATTCCTGGCCGGGAGTTATCCTGCATTCTTCCTTTCCGGATTCAAGCCCGCCAGCGTGCTGAAAGGAGAACTGCAGAAAGGAGCCAAGCACTCCCGATTCCGGAGCATTCTGGTCGTGTTTCAGTTTGCCATATCCATCACGCTGATCATCGGAACCATCGTCGTGATGAACCAGCTGAACTACATGCGAAACAAACGGCTGGGGTTTAACAAGGAGCAGCAATTGGTTATTCCGATAAGGGGCAGTGAAACGAGCGGAAAGTTGGAAATCATCAAATCGGAGATGTCGAAAATCGCAGGCGTTCTCAGTACATGCGGGTCAGGAATGGTTCCTGGTGAAGAATACTTTAATACCGAGCCGTACTATCCCGAAGGCTTTGACAGCGATCAGAGCGTTTTGATGCAGAATTTTTATATTGATGATGATTTTCTGGAAACCATGGGCGTTGAACTGGCGATGGGCAGAGGATTCTCCAAAGAAATGGCCACGGACGCAGAAAGTGCGGTTCTGATCAACGAAACGGCAGCCAAGAGATTGGAATGGGGAAATCCCGTCGGTAAGACGATATATATGCTTATAGATAGCCAGGATTTTTCAAAACGGCGAGCCCTGACGGTCATAGGGGTGATCAAGGATATTCATCATAGGTCTGTTCATCATGTGGTGGAGCCGACATTGATCGATTTTTCGCCGGACGTTGCGAGTCGAATCACGTTAAAACTCAATTCGGAGGGAATTCCTGGGACGATGGAACGGATTAGGAAGAAATGGTATGAAATCGCACCCCATCATGCCTTCGATTATTTCTTCCTGGATGATTTTTACGACGGTCTTTACAGGAGCGAGGAACGGCTCGGCCGCATTATTCAATCGTTCACCCTGTTTGCCATCATCATCGGCTGCCTGGGATTGTTCGGTCTCGCCTCCTATGCCGCAGAACAGCGCACCAAGGAGGTCGGTATCCGAAAGGTGCTGGGTTCTTCTGCCGGTTCCATTGTCCTTCTTCTATGCCGTGAATTTATCGGTCTCGTGGTGATTGCCAACGTGTTAGCATGGCCTGTGGCATTCTTTATGATGAAAAAATGGCTTCAGTCTTTTCCGTACCAGGCGGGTATGCGGATATCGACGTATCTCCTGGCAGGTGCTCTGGCGCTGGTCATTGCTCTTTTAACGGTCAGTTACCGGGCGTTTAAAGCTGCATGGACCAATCCAGTGGAGGCATTGAGATACGAATAATCCTCGTTTTTGGCGAAAGAGCCCTATTCGCACTCGACGTTTTTCCGGGGGCATCGGATTGAGAGGTTTTGAGGCTCATCCGAAAGACAATTTTTTCGGAACGGCTGGATGAATCACAGAAAGAGTTATGATCAGGAAAAAAGTATGCCTCTCTTTAGAA
>CAZTKR010000545.1:0-1862 GCA_964614115.1 uncultured bacterium
CTCATACTCCCGATGAGTCTTTTGCCATTTGTTGTGGGACAATTTCTCAAGACAATTCGTCATCGAAAATGAGCATAAGTTCAACTTTTTTTTCTATGTCATCCGCAAACTCCTGAAATCTTCCAGTCCCATGGCACAACTTTTGTTAGAGAGCAGGCCCCTGGCAAAGCGCCAAGGGCCCTTTATAAAAACCCCGGTTGCACATCAGCGTCGCTGATGATCCCCGGGGGCTGAGTTTTAATCTGAAATGCCCTGAAGAAGGTCGTGCAAAACGTCGGCCGACGCTTTAAGCGCCCTGTCTTCTTCGATGGAAAGTCCAACATCGATGATCCGTTCTATACCGTTCTCTCCAACGACACAAGGAACGCTGAGACACACATCCGTAAAACGATATTCCCCTTCAAGCTCGACCGAAACCGTTAATACACTATGCTCGTCTCGCAATATGGCTTCGGAGATCCTTACGAGAGACATACCGATCCCGTAATACGTGGAACCTTCGTAGTCGATGATATGATAGGCCGAGTCCCGAACCTGCTCGGCAATCCGCTTATGTTGCTGGCGAGCAACACAGCCTTGACACAGTTGGCAATAACGTTCAATCGGAACGCCGGCAATATGGGCCATACTCCACGCGACCACTTCGCTATCGCCATGTTCGCCCAGGACGTAAGCATGCACGTTCCGGGCGTCAATACCACAATGCCGGCTGAGCATATATTTGAGTCTGGCCGTATCCAATACCGTTCCCGACCCTATCACGCGCTGCCTCGGCCAGCCGAGATGGTGGAGCGCTATGTGAGTGAGAATGTCAACGGGATTGGTGACCATCACCAGAACAGCGTCGGTCGAATGTTCTTTGATTGACTCGCAGATCGACCGGATAATGGACGCATTATTCCGGACCAGGTCCGTGCGGGATTGGCCGGGTTTTTGCTTGGTTCCCGCTGTGACCACGATCAGATGGGCGTCCCGGCAATCCGAATAATCGCCCGCATGAATAGAGACCGGCGGAATAAACGGCAGCCCGTGGGATAGGTCCATTACTTCACCCGCCACAGCTTTTTCGTCGATATCGATCAATGCGATCTCCGCCGCAAGTCCGGTTTGAAGCAGTGCATAAATATACGCCGTCCCCACGGATCCTGCTCCGATGATGACAACTTTCCTGCGCTTAGCTTTCATCTGCTCATTTCCTGCTAAAAAGTTTCTGTCTGATTCTGTTTATCAGAAATGATGTACAACCGACAGATTCTATTGTGTTTCCTTTAGCGCTTTGACCTTTTCGGTGTCACCCGTTAAGGTCACATGCCCGCAGTCCATACACAGACTGGCGGCGACATCGACGTTCGCAGTTTTCAACTTGAGAAACTTCGCACCCTCCGGGCGAAAATGGATATTGCCCGTCGAACCGAGTGAGCCGGATTCCATATTGTTACTTTTACAACTGGGACATGCTTGTGGTTTGTTCATAATCTAATCTCCTTTCGTATCAAAAATTTTATAGTGAAACTACTCTTCCTCCAAATCAATTTTCATCGACAAGAATTTGAGCATATCTTTCAAAGTGACAATACCGACGAGTCGGTCTTGCTCGATGACCATAAAACGACTGTTTCCTGTCTTATTCATCTGCGAGAGTACCTTCATGGCGTCTGTTTCCGGAGAAACGGTGTTCGTTTCAGAGCAAGGTCGTGTCACCTCGGAAACAGTATGATCGGCCCATTGTTCTCCGGGCAATTCCTTAACTTGTTTTGTATCGACACACCCTTTAAGAACACCATTATCCGCCACGGGAAACATTTTATAGTGGAATCGGTAGAAATAGTCATTTACGAGTTGCTTCACAGACGTCGAAGAGG
>CAZTKR010000546.1:0-1857 GCA_964614115.1 uncultured bacterium
TCCACAGGAGTCGGTTTATCCTCTTTTTTTATCTCCTTCGGCTCAGATTTGTCACTCTGTTCTTTTTTAAGAACGACCTTCGGTATCAGTACTGTGAGGTAGCGTATGATCGAATCGTCAAGTTTGTACTCTTTTTCGAGTTCCTTGATGAAGGATCCCTCGGCCTCAAAGCGTATGTACACATAATACCCGTACTGTTTCTTGGCGATTTCGTAGGCCAAACGCCGTTTACCCCAACGGTCGATAAATTTGACCTTACCCTTTTGGTCTTCGATGAATTTGGTATATTTTGTGATGGTGGCATCGACTTGCTCACCCGGCAGGTGAGCATCTACGACAATGGTTGTTTCATAGTCTCTCAACATCTTCTACCTCCCTTCGGTCTATCGGTCCTCTTGATTCACAAGAGAACAGGGCCACTCATTCGCTGTTATGCCCGATCGGCGCAATGATTACCTTCGCGCATCGTTCTTGACAGATCGGGATCAAAGTGTATCATCCAACAAATCGTGTAAATCGTGTGGACATTGCACGCATTCTGGTATCGTCATCCTGTTTAAACATTATAAACATTCATCGACCACTCGATTCCTTTTGTCACAAAATCAACGACGGCACGACCTCCCGTTTCTATCATCTGATTCACGATGGGCAGTTCATCAAAGAGAAAATCCGAAAGAACATACTCGGAAGACTCGGTCATATCATTGAATCCAATCCCCAGCCGTAAACGCGGAAATTCGTGAGTTCCCACCTCATCGATGATGGATGCCAACCCTTTGTGCCCCCCGTGACTCCCTTTTTTTCTGATACGAATACGCCCCAACGGAAGGTTTAGATCATCGCATACGATGAGAAAACGACTCAGTTCCACCCCATACCGTTCCGATATATCGCCAACACTCACACCGCTGTTGTTCATGAACGTAGTCGGTTTGGCCAGGAGAATCCGATGGGAATCGACATCGGTCATGATGATTTTGTAAAATCCGGCTCCTTTTTTAAACCGCTTGCTCCATCGGTGCGCCAGGTCATCCAGGACCATATAGCCCAGGTTATGTCTCGTCTTTCGGTATCGACTTCCAGGATTCCCTAATCCAACGATGGCAAACACCGACAGGTTACCCTCATTTACATCACTCCTTGGATTCGGCTTCTTCCGGGGCCGCTTCTTTCCCTTCTTCCATCTCTTCGCCTTCTTCAGGAACTTCTTCCTCCACCTCCTCCACTTCTTCTTTAACCACTTTGGGATGGATGACATTAGCCACAGCGTGATGTATCTCTGTCACGATCTGGACCTTATCTACAGACAGCTGTTCCAGAGTAATGACATCGCCAACATTCAATCCGGAGACATCCACTTCGATGTGCTCCGGAATATCCAGTGGCAGTCCCTCCACTTCCACTTCCCTCAGGAGATGCTCCAGAATACAACCTTCCTTCACTCCAGCGGGCGTACCAACCAGCAGTATAGGAATCGACAACCGTATCTTTTCGGTGAGTTGAATGCCCATGATGTCCACGTGGATGATATCATCCGTGACAGGATCCCGCTGGATCTCACGGAACACGGATTTACGTGTCTTCCCGTCGGGAAAAATCACGTTTAAGATATTGATTTCACTATGGGCAATACGCTCGATCTCTTTGGAATCCATGCTGATGGATACCGAATCCTCATCGTTGGCATAAAAAATTGCCGGAATCCGACCATCTTGACGTAGCGATTTCGCCGTGTGATGGCCAGTCGTTTCTCTCAATTCGACTTGAATATCTGCTTCTGACATACCCGGTCCTTCTTATAAATTCATGAATATCGATAACTCATCCTAAAATCCGTATCGGAATAAAAGATCG
>CAZTKR010000547.1:0-1853 GCA_964614115.1 uncultured bacterium
AGAAGCTTTGTCTTTTGGAGCGCCGCCCCATGGTGGTTTTGGTTTGGGATTTGAAAGGTTGGTACGGTATTTGACTGGTGTGGGTAATATTCGTGATGTGGCGCCATTTCCTAGGGCTCCTGGAAATATTGGAATTTAGAATATAACAATATGATGTTGGCTGTGATAAATTAAATTCAGTCTCGATTCGACTCAAATGTCAATATTGATAATACCAGGCTGGTTGAAATACGGAAACATTGTTAAGGTATAGATAATGAAAGGATTAAAACATTCTATAGTCGCGATATTTTTTCTTGCCTTCATATTACTTGTCGGCTGCAAGAAAAGTGCGAATGACCCCCAACCTGAAATCCCGATAATCGACCTTGTCGAACATACCGTGGACGTAACTTTCGATGGGATAAACTGTATCAAGATTATTGATTTGGATGCTGATGGTGACGAGGACATTGTGGGTGGATCGGAGACAACGCCCTACACGCGGAGCAGGGGTGTTGCTTGGTGGAGAAACGAGGGAGGTAACCCGCCCCAGTGGATAAGATTGACTGTTGATCCGAATTTTGAGCATGTCATGTCTGTGGATGTGACCGATATCGACGGTGATACTTACCCTGATATCATTGCTACTTCGTGGAGTCGACACGAAATCGCCTGGTGGAAAAACACCGGGACTCCCACGTCGAACTGGGCCAGAAGCCTAATCACATCCAATTTCACGAATGCCCATGATGCCCAATGTATGGATATCAACGGGGATGGATACACGGACGTGGCCGGCATCGGATTGGGTGGTGATGTCCTCGTATGGTACAATGATGGATCTGATCCGCCGAACTGGGCTGTACAAACGTTGAGCACTTCTTTCGCTTGAGGCAAATCGGTATTAATTCGGGATATCGATGGCGATGGTGATTTCGATTTGTTGGGCACAGCGGCCGATGCGGATCGAACGACATGGTGGGAGAACCAAGGAGGCAACCCAATTGCATGGTCGTCTCATACCATAGCCCAACGTTACAGTGGCAGTTCGGGACTCGATGTTGTGGACCTGAATGGTGACGGTTTTCGATCTTTTTTACTTACACCCTCACCGAGAACGAAAGGGAAATATGAGGAAGTACGCAGAAACACATCCTACTATTGGCATAAGTTGAGCGTCTCGCCCAGTGAAACCAAAGTGGCTTACGTGCGGTATGGCGCCAACGATAGAGCTTTTGAGGATGCCGTTATCTGTTATGCTGATTTTGATGTGAATTCGAGAGTTATCCCAAATCATGTCCAGGTAACCGAGGCAAATCCCAACTGTGTTTTTGAATATCCCCGATGGACAAGGGATGAGGAATATTTGATTTATGACTGCAATATCACGGGAAGATTCCAGATTTATGCTTATCGTTTATTCGATGGATACGTTAAAGTAATTTCTCAGAATTCCAATATTGACTCTATGTATGGGAATTTTGATAGTTTACCAAAATAATCATAGGAGATATCAAATAATAACCTAGCGTATTCAAAAATAGTAACATTATAAACATAAGTGGCCAATAATTTTTCAACAAAAAAATTTAATTGCCATTATCATAAAAGTGTCAATTGTCTTAAGAGTGATATTTCCAAAGGAACAGAATAAAAACAAAAAGGAGGAAATAGTGAAAAAGTATTGCCTATTAATTATCCACGTCGCCTTGGGTTGTGCTCTGTTTCATTTATCGTCCTGTAAAAAAACTCAGGTTGTCGAAAGAGACTCCCAAGATCTGATAGAATCTATAAGTGGAGAGTTCATGGCCATCAGTGATATTGATAACTTTATTTTACAGTTGATGAGAGGAGCAGATGTTACAGGTTTG
>CAZTKR010000548.1:0-1849 GCA_964614115.1 uncultured bacterium
ATAAATAATTTTTATCCGTGTTCATCCGTGGCAAATTTTAAAAAGTTACACCGTCCTCAACGGTTCCTGCCATGCCTTTTTGAGTTCGAATATATCTTCATCGACCACAACACCGGATTTGCTCTTAATAATCAGACGTTTTGTATCGTTCGTTCTGCCGATAACTGAATGTGCAACTCCTTCCAGGATTTCTGCAACCTCATCCACATTTTCATCTGCCACTTCGATAATGAAACGTGAATTGGATTCACTGAACAGGATGTGATCATCACGCATGCCGGATTCAAACGGGACTTTTGCGAGATCAATGGCAGCGCCGATCTCTCCGGCAAATGCCATCTCCGCACATGCAACAGCGATACCACCTTCAGAGCAATCATGACATGATAAAACAAGTCTCTGATCCATCGCTTCATGGAGTGCAAGCATAGTTTTTTTCGCTGTTTTAGTATCCACAGAAGGTACAGAATTACCGATATACCCGTGAATATCCCATAAGTGGGAGCCTCCCATCTCATCTTTTGTAAGACCAACAACCATGATTGTATTTCCCGGATGCTTGAAATCCATGGTTACTGCCTTTGTTACATCGTCCATGACGCAAACAGCGCTGATGAGAAGCGTGGAAGGGATCCTGATAACGTTGTCACCGTAGATAAATTCGTTTCTGAGGCTGTCCTTGCCGGAAATGAATGGCGTTCCGAAACCGACTGCTCCCTCGTAACAGCCCTGTGCGGCACGTACGAGGTCACCCAGACGGTCCGGCATGGTAGTGTTGCCCCATGCAAAATTATCGAGGAGCGCGGTTTTCGTAATATCCCCGCCAACTGCTGTTATCTGTCTCAGCGCCTCATCGATAACGCACAGTGCCATGTAGTAGGGATCGACTACACCGTATTTGAAATTAATGCCGTTCGATACCGCAATGCCTTTATTGCTTCCGAGCTTGGGTCTCATTACACAGGCATCCGATGGTCCATCATTAGCGGCGCCTGTAAGAGGTTTTACCACGCTGCCGCCCTGAACCTCGTGGTCATACTGGCGGATTACCCATTCTTTGGAACATACATTCCAGGCAGAAAGAATTTTCTTTAGCGGTTCGCCGAGATCTTCCGGACAGGGAAAATCAGGCTCAGGATAGTGTTTACGTTTCCAGGTTGCTGTCCGTTCGAGACGGGGCACACCGCCATGAAGGAAGGCACAATCGAACTCGCCGACTGTAACTCCGTGATACCGGAGAGTCAGCGTGCCATTCCCGCCGAATGTGCCGATAACGACCGCCTCGACATCCTCAGCTTCGAACACAGCGAGTAATTCATCCACCTTTTCCGGAGGAACCGCCAGCACCATACGTTCCTGTGCTTCGGACACCCATATTTCCCAGTATTGCAGCCCGGCATATTTGAGCGGTACTTTTTCAAGGTCGACCACAGCTCCTGTTTTTTCTCCCATTTCCCCGACAGCGCTCGATAGCCCTCCCGCACCACAGTCGGTCAGGGCGGAATAGAGCCCCCTGTCACGGGCCATGATGAGTGTATCAGTCACTTTCTTTTCCTGGATGGCGTTACCAATTTGAACTGCATGAGACGAAGTTGTTTCGCTCTCCTCGGTCACCTCTGTCGATGAAAGCGTTGCGCCGTGGATACCGTCACGGCCTGTTCGCCCGCCGATCAGTACAATCACATCACCGTCGGATACCTTCTTGAAGGAGCATTCTTTCGGCATAATACCAAGCGTACCACAGTACACGATCGGATTCCCTACATACCGCTTATCGAACAGCACCGAGCCGTTCGATGTGGGTATTCCCATTCTGTTGCCGTAATCACGGACACCGGAGACGACTCCT
>CAZTKR010000549.1:0-1848 GCA_964614115.1 uncultured bacterium
CAGTTATGCAGTTACCGTTGCTGATCTCGATTTAGATAATGATAAAGATATCATCTATATGCCTCAATCAAAATTTATGGGATGTGTTGTAAATAATACCAAATTGCGGGATTATTATTTGGAAAACGAGATATATAGAGTCGATTTTGACTATTTTTGCTGGGATTCCGTTTTACAAACGTTATTAGAGCCATACGGTTATCCACCATTAGACGATACGGTTGCCGACTTGTTAAAGACTGCGTTTTATGAGTGGAAACATTCAACCGATGAGGATTCGCGGTTGATCACTTTCAAGGAATTTTTACTTTTAAATCTCCTTTTGGTACAACAAGATCATGACCTGCTTGTTAAAAAAATATTCGACTCCATGGAGGTTATTCCATCTCAATCATATATCCCATTCATTATTGTTAAATTTGAATTTGATCGTGATTTACACAAAAGATTTAAGGTTTACTATTATAATAAAAAGGATAATAAATTGTACAAACAGAAAGGTTGGATACCATCCGAACCGGGTTTTGAGTATGCTGAGCTTGTGGAAGAAATTTTACGCGAAGTTGTTACTAATATCAGTCGTTATACATTTGATATAAGTCTCCAAGGATTTTATAATAATATCCCATTCGATGACTTTGGAGATATACAATTTATAAGCGACAGTACAAAGAAAAATTTTTCAGGTGAGGGATTCATGCAAAAGATGAGGTTGAATCTACCTCCATTTATTGGAGATAGCGAACTACACCGATTAATGACGAGTGAGATACATAATGATGAAATCATGTATTCTTTTTATACGTCTGTGTATGACGATTTATTGTTCAAATCAACGGTTGAACCTCAAATAAAGGGAAATCCAAGGCTAGTATTAACTTATTTCAAGACTTCCGATTTTAGGAAGGGAGAAACAGAGGATCAATCCATAGCAAACAAGGTGAAGGAATATTCCTATTATATAATAGGTTATTATAGGCAATACGTAAAGGGCGGTAAGAAACTCTACTGCGAAGTCATCGGATATGCTGACAATTATCAACTCAATTGCTTTGAAGAACATGATTTTTTTAAGAAGGACCGTTCGGAGGCCATCGGCCGGGCGAAATTTGTATATGACATTGTTATAAATTATGTGCAGGAGCACGATATCCCTCTCGGAGAAACTGAATTTAAATGCTGCGACCAAGAATTCTTCATGCAAGATAAGGGCCGGGGTGTGGAGATAAAGGTATGGTTTAGATGATGAAATCATAGGACGAATCTATGAAACAGTTGCTCATTGCTGCTGCCACACTGTTGTGTTTGTTCTTCATTGCCCTGACATCCAATTATCTGGGCACGGATTTTAGGCTGGGGAGTGACTTTTACCTGAATGCAGCACCCGTAAAAGATACCATCAATGTCATCGTGGCCGTTGACTGGACGGGCTCCACCCGTCGGATAGGAACGTATGGTACAAGCACGTACTACAGAACTCAGCTTCAGGGTATCGTAAAGGACCATGTGGAATCCCTCATCAACGGGATCGGCAGAAACCATGTACTGAATATTTCATACAGTTATTTTGGCCTGATCCAGCCTGCAAATCGCTACGGGTCCAATCCCGATTTTCGACACAACTACATCAAGACATTCCGTGCGAACCGATCCCAATTCCTGGCTTCAGACTGGTCGGCGCTGGTGGACAACCTCACCAGCGAGAACATCGGAAAACACACGGCGAAAACGGTGGCCAGACAACTCTCGGTCGTCCTTACGTCATCGTCCAGAAGGTTGTTCGACCGAACGTATCTCATCTTCATCACCGATCAATTCTATAACGTACCCCATCGTGAAGAGATTAGT
>CAZTKR010000550.1:0-1845 GCA_964614115.1 uncultured bacterium
ACCCACCTCATCGTGGACAGTGTGGAGTGCATGTATTTTTTTATTTGTATTTTCACCGTCACCAGCTCAGATGAAATTAGACAAGGCGAAGAACGCCAGGATGCAACATCAATCTGCAGAGGGTACGTCCACTGAGCCAAGATACCAGATACTCAACATCAACAACCTTTGGACCTGGGTTGAATCCAACGGCGAGTCCAATCATTCGCCCCAAGGGCAAAGCGGGATGTACTATCCCCGGGGTACGAGTTGGGTCGTCTACAAAGACGGCATTAAATGGGGCGGTAAGTGTTACGTGGATGCAGAACACACCCAGCCCGCACCGTACGGGCAGGTGATCCGTGTAGGCGGGAATGACTATGGCAGCGGAACTCGGCAGGGATGGATTGAGGGATTCGGTGCCGGTGCAAGACAGGTGAGCACGGATCATCCCGATGCCAGGATGTTCCGGATTCGTCGGGATTACGCGTCGATGGCAGACGAGGTGTTGAGGAGGGATGCCTCGGAGTTCTTCGAAATTCCGATTTCCAATGTCACAGAGGCAGACATGCAGGCCATTTATGATCAATACGAGAAAGACTGGCAAGAATGGCCCGTGGATCGAGGAGCGCCCTTTATCGACAGGAACGGGAACGGCGTATACGATCCACCGCCCCCTTTCAGCGGAAGTTTTACGGCCGACGACCTGATGCCTGGGAATTATGACGAGCCGGGTATTGCTGGCAGTGCCGGAGCCCTTCCTGCGGATCAGGTGCTCTGGAATGTGTTCAACGATCTGGATAGAAATATGACTATTGTGCTGGACGGCTCTGAGCCCATGGGATTTGAGCTTCAGCGCACAGTCTGGGGGTATGACCGGACGGATGCTTTGGGGGATGTGTTTTTCAAGAGGTTGAGGGTGATCAACAAAGGCGGAGTCGATGTGGATGGTGCCGGTGCTCCGGGTTCATTCTATATCGACAGCATGTACGTAGCCCAGTGGTCCGACCCGGATGTGGGTTCTATTAGCGATGATCTTGTGGGATGTGACACTGTATTGGATGTGGGATTTGCATACAATGATAACTACCGGGACAAGGAGTATGACAGATTCAATCTCGCCCCGCCTGCCTTGGGATATGATATTCTTCAGGGCGCTGCCATTTTGTCTCCTGGAAGTACAGGCGTTATCAATTTTAAGGAAAAGAAAGATATTAAAAATCTGGGAATGACCGCTTTTGTATATGTTCTGCCTCCAGGTCCACTTGTTGATCCATCCTACGGATATCCGAATACATTAAGTTGGTATCGTATGATGCAAGGATATTATCCAGAATTTCATGGACCCATGCGTTATTATCCATTTCCAGCAGAAACGGAACCAGGACCGTTTGTCTTATCAGGAGATCCGGTAGCAGGATCGGGTTTTATCGATGGCTTGGGAGAGGTATATTCCCGTGTTGCGGGTGATCGCAGGTTGTTATGCAGTTCGGGTCCATTCTCCATGGCTCCGGGGGATACGCAGGAGGTCATCATTTCCGTGGTCTGTGGTATCGGTGCAGACCGGTTGTCCAGCGTGTCGGTGATGAAATTCAACGACCGGTATGCACAGTGCATGTACGACCGATTTTTCCGGATGCCGGGTCCGCCAATGTGTCCCCAGGTCAAGGTCACGGAACTGGACGGTCGGATCATTCTAGAGTGGGGTTCCGATGCCGAGAGTGTCGCGGAAACGGAGTCGGCATCGGGTTCCAGCGGTGATTATGCGTTCGAGGGGTATAATGTGTACCAGTTTCCCAGGGCCAACAGTGCCTTCAGCGAAGCGGAACGTATCGTCACGTTCGACCTGCCCAGCGATCCCGCCGT
>CAZTKR010000551.1:0-1836 GCA_964614115.1 uncultured bacterium
ACCCGTCTTTATTGGCGTCGGCGTCTCCAGCCATGCCTTTTACGAACACCGACGCAAACACACTGTTTCTCTTCGGCCCCTTATCCAGGACAGGCTGGTCATGTCCCCCGGCGGTCAATACCTGTCGCACATACTTTTGCGACAAACTTCTCAAAAAATGGTAATCCGCATTGGAAGGGGGAATCCGGTCTTTACTTTCCGACCGTAACAATAGACCACCGTAACAGCAATCCATCACATAATAGATATGTTTGGCTTGAATCGTCTGAGATATCTCGCGAATCTGGCTCATAGGGATATTGTTCAGATAGTACTTATCTTTTGTGAAGGTGCCATTCACGGGTAAGATGAATCCCAACGGCTCACCCCGGACGCCTTCGTACGTACAGCCGTGCCCCGCGAAAAAGATAAAGACGCCATCATTTTCTTTGACCTGTACAAGTTCCTTGCTGAGGGCTTCGATGATATGATCCTTCGTGGCCTGTTTATTATAGAGGGTAACCACATGGTCAAACTGAAAACCATGGATTAGCAGATGTTCAACCATCCTGGCATCGTTGACGGCATAGCGTAAGTCTTCAACATCGTCGGCTTGATACGAATCGATACCGATAACGACGGCCCAAAGCTCACCATAAAACGGCTCTGTGATTGGATTAAACAGGATGGATTTTTTCTGGGAGCCGGAACCGCGCTGGTTGTAGCCGATCACTTCGATTTCATTCATCCCTTCTTGGAGATCGAATTCGACGGCTACATCCAACCTGTTGCGCTTCATCGACAGCGGTCTCATCCCCCGTAACTGGATGGCTTCACCGTTCAACTTGACTCTCAGGTCATTCAATTCACGGATATTTTCCGCTGCTATTTCCAACTGGAGAGAACCGGTCTTGGTTACTTTTTCCAGTTGGGTTAAAATGTCCACTCTGGGCGGAAATGGACTCGTTGTATATTCCTCGGACGGAACATACATTATCTCAATATCCTTCGAGGATTGCCTGCTATCGTTTTTCGCGATAATTATAATTTTATTCACACCTTCCCGTAGGGGGAATATCGCATAGTCGACGATTGCCGATTGGGTACCCGGAGAGTAGCCTTGTGTCGTGAGATCATCGTCGTTCAGTTGTATGCTGACCTCTTTTAATCCCGATTTATCTTGCACCAGCGCCTGCAGGTGAAAATAATTGGTGTCCAGTGTGGATTGTTCAGGTGATATGAGATCGATTTCCGGTGCCGTGGGGTATCCCCAATACTTGCCGAAATTGTAACATATTGTGAATTGATTCGTACCGCTGGTCATTTCCTGCAGTTCATTCAGTGGATAGGTAAATCGATATTGGACATGAAACTGTTTGAATAAAATGGCGACTCCGAACGATAAAAAATTGTGTTGATATTCGAAGGAGATATTGGCAGAATTATCCAGCCAGAGTTGTCGTAGACCGAATACAAGATAGGTTTCATCACGATGCTTGAAACGATGGTATAGCACATTTATTTCGGGAACGAGATTGAAAATCTGGTAACAGAGTCCCACCCTCGTGCTCATCGGTTTAAACGCCCGGTCACCTTCCAGGGATACATCAGGCTGATTCACATTATCCACACTCAATCCCAAACACAGATTCTTAAAAGGAACATAAAGAATGCCCAGGCCGGCTCCGAAGGAGATCGACGAGGTGCCCTTTGCCAGCAGTGGATCATCGGGTTCCCGTAGTCTGAATTCATCCCTGTCATACGAGTAGTGATGCAGGTTGACGTTGATCCCCAAGCTGAGGCGTGAACGGATGAGGGAACGTCCGTAGAGCAACGTGAATGTGTTCTGCTTAAACA
>CAZTKR010000552.1:0-1828 GCA_964614115.1 uncultured bacterium
GATGCTGAACTCCGTATACCGTTCACGAAGGAATACGGCACTCCACCAGGATTCCAGAGTGATATTCTCAAACTTCCCCTTTCGGGTGACCTGAGAATCCACGAAGCGGGATTATTTAATGTATCCGAAATACCTTTACCAGATGTTCCCGGTGATCATACGCTCTATATTGACGAGGTTCCGGTTGAGCTGAGCAACACACGATATTCTGCTGCCGTGCAAGCACTTCTTCCATCCATCGACAGAACCGTCGTCGGAATGTACGGGAGTATTAGCAATGATAAGCATTCACGTATCCACATCGCTCCTGTGACACGATTGAACATCATCAGTGAACCTGCTGCAGGAAAGATGAGTTGTAAAACGGTGATTCTCGATATGTGGGTAACATCCACGGTCGATGACAATATCTTTATTGTCAAAATCACCAACCCTGCTCTGCCATCTCAGATATGGAGCCATGCAGAGGTACGGTTGAATGGTTTCACGGGAAAACCTGCCCGGCTGAGACTTGCGCTTTCTTTCGATCCTTTATTCATGGTTCAGGGTGACAGGTTGTGGCTGCATCTGCTTGCCACAGAAGGAGTTTCAATCCTTACCGGCAACAGGGATAAACCCGCCAGGGTCATACTCAGACCTGAACTCGACTGGATTCAGGCTGAACAGAGCTATTCATTCAGATCGATGCTTCCGAACAGGAATACTTACAGCGGAATGTTTGAATGGATGCCCTGGAGATACTCCAAAAAGATGCCTGATGTGGATGCTCCCCAACATTTCGGCGGCCCGTTCGATATGGTGTATCCCTGGCAGGCAGTACTCAAGGTTAATCCCGGAGACCGAATCGCTAATATATACAAAGCGTACGGAACAGTGCAGTACGCCAGCAGCGGACGGCCAAGGAATCTCTCAAAAATTCCCCATAAATCATACGATGCACCTTCGAATGCTCCCGACTGGGCGATTTATTTCAGGGAACTCCAGACATTTCGGAATCAAATCATCACCTGGTGGCGTCATCATCAGAGATCTGACGGACAGGTCGGCGGCGGATGGAATGATGATACGCTTGTTTTTTCACGAGGATACAGCGATCTTCCGCTCGATTCCAATCCCGATGCGCTTGCCCTCTACAACAACGTGTTCGACGGATTCGATAAAACAAATTATTTTAAGGATGGATACTGCCGTATCTGGCCAATTGATGACTGGCATAACGGTGATTTTGTCAGGGAACGGTATAAATCCCTTGTATACAATCTTGGAGACCCCCGGAGCGCCATATGGGCAATGGAAGAAGCCTGGCACTGGGACAAACCGGATCAGACTCCAGTCAACTTCGGCGATGGACAAGCGTTTCTTTTCGGTAAGGATATACTCGAATGGTACTGGAATAAACGCCGTGCCGATAAACCGTATGAATTAACCGACAGGGAAAAACTCGTTACGACCCTTCGTCAGGGAGCAAATCTTGTGAATGATATCACCCTCTGGCGATTTACCGAGGCACGAGTGCATACCGACGATCAGCGTCCCTACGGAAGCGATAACATGCATGATTTGCTGCATGGCGGCTGGAGTATCCCACCGAGAACATACCGTCCCGATGTCACGATTATCGTCGGTGTAGGCTGGATTGAGGGCGGCGGTCCTGATCTGGGCAGGCTTGTGGAGTATTCAGGTTATGACGGGCTGAGGGTTTGCATGTATTCTTACGATTCACTCGAGAGGAAGGTAACCGCACGTCTCTTCCGTCTTGACACCGGTGATTATTCCATATCTCTCGGTGATGACTACGATAACGACGGAAGCTATGAAAAAGAGATTT
>CAZTKR010000553.1:0-1821 GCA_964614115.1 uncultured bacterium
GAGTTAATACACTACGGTGCAGAAGTCTATGTTGAAAGCAAAGCTAGCGAAGTTTACGGAATTACCGACGAAAATAATATAAAAGCCGGAGCAACAATCGTATATTCAAAAGAGGAAGCCTATCGAAGAGCTGATATTGTTTTAAAGGTGAGGCGACCTCAACCGGAAGAATTTTCATTTATAAAGGATGGTGCTGTAATATTAGGATTTATGCATTTGATCACCTCACCCAGAGAATTTGTCGGTATCGTAAAAGAAAAAAAAATTACCCTCATCGGATATGAGATCATTCAACGGGATGATGGGACGCTTCCAATCGTCATTCCAATGAGTGAAATTGCTGGAAAATTAGCCGTTCAAATAGCAGGAAGACTGCTGGAATCCCGGGAGGGTGGTCGTGGTATATTATTGGGAGGAATCGCTGGAATCCCATCTGCGGAAGTTGTGATCCTGGGAGGGGGAGCACTGGGTCGTTATGCAGCACGGACATTTGCCGGAATCGGTGCGAATGTATATGTGTTAGACTTAGACCGGGACAAACTCGATAAATTATCATACCATTCAGCCGGCATGAAAATTACAACCATGTTTAGCACACGGCTCAATATAGAAAAGTTGGTCAAATTTGCGGATGTTCTGATCGGAGCCGTACAGGTTCCTCGAAAACGAACTCCCATTCTGATCACCAAGGAAATGGTAAAAACAATGCAGAAGGGCGCTGCGATTATTGACTTCTCTATCGATCAAGGCGGATTTTCGGAAACCTCAAAAATAGCTCCCCATGGAAAATTCGTTTATACCGTTGATGATGTTATTCACTTCTGTATGCCCAATGCAACCTCACTGGTCGCTCGAACGGCATCCCATACCCTAACCGCAGGTGCCATTCCCTTTCTTAGAATAATAAACGAATCAGGCATTGAACGTGCACTGAGTGAAAATAAAGACCTAAACCGGGGAATTTATGCGGAAAAAGGAGAAATCAGAAAGGAGTTTTTAACGTGAGTTGGTATGACGATTACAAAAAAAAATGTTGCTCAGTCGAAGAGGCAGTATCAATTGTAAATAGTAATGAGCGTGTGTACATCAGTGGGAATGCAGCAACTCCTTTTCAATTGATGGAAGGCCTTGCTAAACGAAAGGAAGAGCTTCAAAACGTTGAGATCGCCCACGTGCTCTTATTGGGCGACGATCCGTTATCAAAACCAGGTATGGAAGGCCATTTCAGGCACAATTCACTATTTGTTGGGCCGGCTGACCGGGCAGCAGTAAACGAGAGAAGAGCCGATTATATTCCTGTATTTCTCTACGAAATACCACGTCTCTTTTATTCGGGATTACTGCCGATCGATGTCGCGTTTATGCACCTATCACCCCCGGATGAACATGGTTTTATGAGTTTTGGTGTGGAATGCCTCGCTTCAAAAGCAGCAGCTGAAACAGCAAAAACCGTGGTTGCCCAGATTAACGATAAGATGCCGAGAACCCTTGGAGATTCATTTATCCACGTCTCCCGAATTTCTAAAGTGGTAGAGATATCTAAAGAATTACCTGAATTGGAAATCCCCCCCTTGAGCAATCTCGAAAAACAAATCGGTTCCAATATCGCAGCCCTGGTTGAAGACGAATCCACTTTACAATTGGGAATCGGGGGTATTCCCAATGCTGCTTTAAAGGCGATGTTTGGTAGGAAAGACCTGGGTATTCATACTGAGATGGTTTCAGATGGAATTATTGAAGCAATTGAGGCAGGTGTAATTACTGGTTCGAAAAAGACGCTGCATCCTGGAAAAATTATCGCCACTTTTTACCTGGGGACAA
>CAZTKR010000554.1:0-1819 GCA_964614115.1 uncultured bacterium
CAAACGGAGCCGACACCACAGGAAAAACGTCATGTGTATCGTCACAAAATCGATGAGGAATAATAATGTTTTTTCGAGCGCTTTTGACATATCAGGTTTTCGTTTTTGACAACGATTTTTGAGTCAACAAGTCCTGGTATAATTGATGGATACGATCAGCCATGGCGTCCACACAGAAGTTCTTCTTGACCATCTCGTGGGCCTGCCGTCCCATTCGCTTGCCTTCCCTGGGATGATTAATAAGATACAGAATTCCTTCGGCAAGGGCAACCGGATCTGCCGGCGGGACTAAAATGCCAGTCATCCCATTCCTGACCAATTCCGGCACACCTTCCACGGATGTCGCCACCGTCGGTCTCGAACAAAATAAAGCTTCCGTCAGCGAACGCCCCAGACCCTCCCATCGGGAGCTTAAGATGTATATATCGATTATCTGTAGCAATTCGGGAATATCGTCCCTGAAGCCGAGAAAGCGTGTCTGCCTGTCCACGCCGGCATCCCTGGCCCATTTCTCACATTTTTGCCGGAGCTCACCATCACCGACGACGAGGAATAAAACGTCATCTCTCCGGGAAGAGATGATTTCGGCGGACTGGAAGAAATAGTCGATCCCCTTGCAATGCGTCAACCTTCCGACAAGACCGATCACCTTGACATCCCGGGAAATCTGCAAATCGCGTCGTTTTTTTCCTGTATTCACTTTTTTGGTGAACTTGGAAAAATCGATACCGCTGTAAATGTTCGTAAACCTGTCCCGGGGGGCTAATCGCAACCCGATAGCACGTTTTAAGTTCAACGTCGAAACAGTGATCATCCTGTCCGAGAGGCGCGACAGGTATCGTTCGAGAACGATAAAAAACCATCTCACGGGCCAGGGCATAAAATTATTGAAAGGAAAACCGTGGATGGTATGGATGACGATGGGCGTTCCAGCCAGCCGGGCAGCGATGCGTCCGTAGAATCCCGGCTTACTGCTGTGGGTATGAACGATGTCGTATTTGCCTCGCCGGAGATAAAAGTATATGCGTACCGTCGCGATGATATCCTTGATCGGGTGAATATTTCTCACGATGTGCTCCAGGAAAATCACCTTCAGGGATTTTATTCCAAGCGCGCGATCCTGCCAGTCACCTTCCGGCCCGCACATTAAGCTCAATTCATAGCGGTCGGTATCCAGTCTTTCCAGCGTTGAGAGCGTATTATCCTGGGCACCTCCGATGGGGAGATTGGTGATGATGTGCAGGACTCTTATCCGGCGCAATGGCATCTCCGTTGGCTGGTTTCCATTTCTAAAAATTGCTGATAATAAGACATCAGTTGTTCGACCGTCCCCTGGATGTCGAATTTCTTCATGACCATGCTTTTGGCGTTTTGGCGGAGTCTGTCGGCCTTGTCTGGATGCGCCAGCAGGTCCATCACCGCATCCGCCAGCATTTTCGGGTTTTTCGGTGCAACGAGCACGCCTGTCTCCCCATGGGTGACGATCTCGGGTATCCCGCCCACGGATGTGGCCACGACGGGAACACCGGCGGCCATGGCCTCCAATATCGCTATTCCCAGTCCCTCCTCCACGGAAGGGAGTACAAACACATCCATGCTTTGCAGGACCTCGGACGTGTTTTTCAGAACGCCCAAAAACCGAATGTTGCGTTCGCTCAAACCCAGGGAGCTTGCGACCTGTTTCAGGGAGGATTCCATCTTCCCACTACCGATGATGAGGATAGACGCCTCTGGATACTGCCGGATGATATCGACGGAAGCCTCTATAAGATACCGATGCCCCTTCCTGGGATCCAATCGTCCCACCGTACCGATGACG
>CAZTKR010000555.1:0-1815 GCA_964614115.1 uncultured bacterium
TTCTCTTAATGGGAATGTCCATCCTTGTATCCCTGGTATCCGGACAAGAAAAATCCGTGGAGAAATACCTCGACTTAAACAGCAAGGCTCGTGAAGCCATGCAGAACAAGGATTACGTCACCGCCCTTGAAAACTATCAAAAGCTGCTGGAAATGGTCCCGCATAATCCGGAATTGCATTACAACATCACACGATTACACGGATTGATGGGTGATCCCAGAAAGGCGATGGACTGCCTGGAGAAAGCATTGATCCTGGGCTACGATATTGGGACTGAAATGGATACATCCCTGGCGCCCGTACGCGATCTGCCTGGATTTTTGAATATTCAAAAACGCATCGATGAGATGAAAAAACCCATCAGCACAAGCCGTGTTGCTTTTACGATTCCCCAAAAAGACCTGATCCCCGAAGGCATCGCGTACGATGCTGTGGACGATTGTTTCTATCTCGGTAGCGTGTGGAAGTGCAAAATTGTGAAGGTGGATAAACAGGGAAATGCCGTAGACTTCACAGGAAAGAAGCAGGATGGCCTAAGAGTTGTCCTGGGCATGGAGGTGGATGCCCAACGCCGGATTCTATGGGCTGCTTCCGCAGTCAGCAGACAGCATCCTGATATCGATCCGGACGAATTGGGATGGTCGGGACTGTTTAAGTACGATTTAAAAACGAAAAATCTCTTAAAGAAGTATACACTTCATGAGAAAGGCATCCGTCATCTGTTTAATGATGTCACCATCACGTCTCAGGGGGACGTTTTTGTCACCGACACGTATTTTGGGGCTGTGTACGCGGTTTTTCATGACCGTGATACCCTGGAGCTTTTTCTCAAATCCGATGCATTTCTCTATCCAAACGGTATCACTGTCGGTGCCAACGATCACACCCTCTACATGGCAGCCAGTGGGGATGGTGTGTACCGGATCGATATCCCGACCAGAGAATATCGACTTCTTTCCCAGACCGATGATCTCTCATTAAATGGCATCGATGGCATGTATTTCTATAAAGGCAGCCTCGTGTGCGTCCAGAACGGGCTCAACCGGATCAGTCGATTCTTCCTGAACAGCAAGGGGGATACCGTCCAACGTATGGAACTCATCGAAACTCGTAATCCGCATTTTATCATCCCGACCACGGGCGCTGTTGCGGGAGATGTTTTTTACTACATCGCGAATTCTCAGCTGCGAAGTTTCAATCAAGACGGATCCCTGTTCCCTTCCGAGAAACTCAAAGACGTCGTCATCCTTCGCACCGACTTGAATACAAATACAGATCAGGATGATTTTTCAATTCTCAAAGGCCCGTACCTTGGTCAGAAACCGCCGGGAGAGCTACCTGAGATATTCATGCCGGGAGTTATCTCCAATTGCGATCTACACAGCAGTGTCTATTTCTCACCGGATGGAAACGAAGTGTATTATTCAAAATTTGATGGATCATGGCATATCATGTTCATGAAAGTAGAGAATGGGCGGTGGACAGCACCTAAATCTCTCTGTATGGGACTTACACCTTTTCTATCACCCGATGGGAAAACTCTGTTGTTCGCCTCCCAGGATTATGATCTTTGTAAAATGGAAATAGCAACTTTTGGCTGGACGGAGCCCATCAATTTGGGTCCTATCATTAATTTTGCACGAAGACAGGATGGCCCCTCTGTAACCGATGATGGCACGCTCTATTATCGGAATGCAATGGGTATTGTCCGCTCAACATTTACAGATGGTTGCTATACCGAACCAAAGCCCCTGGGGAGTGAAATCAACAGCAATTATTATGCCACGGATTCAGGAGTATATTTAAAATCAATAC
>CAZTKR010000556.1:0-1809 GCA_964614115.1 uncultured bacterium
TGGAGAGCGGGCCGAACCGTGGGCAGGGCCATGAGACCCAGGTTCTTCTCGGGCAGTATACCGAAATACGACCGGTATCCTCTGTCGCCGCCGCTATGGCTGATGAGGATTGCATCGTGAACCCTATGGATGAACCAACTGAGTCCGATCTGGACGTTTTCCTGCACGTCGGCAGAGGGCGTGAAGAGCAAGTCGTAGCTTTCCTCTTTGAGGATGCGTTCTCCCCGGAGCTCCCCCCGGTTCAGGTTGACCAGTGCCCAGTTCGTCATCTCGACCACGCTGGAATTCAGCGTCGAGCTCGGGGCGTGAGGCCGGTTATACGGATAGACCTTGCTGACAACCGGTTTCGTTTCCCAGATGTGGGGCGTGGTCCGCAGCGACTCGTCGATCTCTGGATAGATGAACGTGCTCTGTTGCATTCCCAGGGGGTTCAGGATGTTTTCCTTGACATAAACTTCGAAGGATTGCCCGGACACCTTGGCGATGAGGTCGCCCATGACGTCGTAGGCCATGTTGCTGTAGCGCCATCTTTCGCCGGGAGCGGCGATCATCTTCTCTTTGGTGAGACTGCGCACATAACGCTCGGCGGCTCCTTCGTCGGTCTGGGGATTATCCCATTCGTAATCCTGAACGTCGGGCATGCCCGATGTATGATTCAGCATCTGACGGATGGTGATCTGTTCGTACCGGTTATCGTCGATGCGGAAGTAGGGAAGGTACGTGATCAGAGGCTTGTCGAGGTCGATCTTGCCCTGCTCCACGAGCTGCATGACAGCCGTTGCCACGAAGGGTTTGGATACCGAGGCCATATGGAACAGGTATTCGGGTTTCATGGGCTCACCCGTGTCTAGGTTGCGGACGCCGAAGGCCTGCGTGTACACCATGTCACCGTCCTGCACGATGGCGATCGTCAAACCCGGGATTTGGTACTTGGTCATGACTTGTTGGATGAAGGAGTCCAATTTTTCCCGATGCATGTAACCCGGCTGAAGGCCCGTACATCGGTTCGTAGAGCCGACGATGATCAGTAGGTAGAGTATTGTTAGGACGGCTTTCGTTTTCATGGGATTTCCTCTCATCGTTATCTTATGAGTTATACGTGTAGAACGATCCTAAGTTTGGATCGTACACTGAATCTGGGACGCCTCATCAATGAATCCGAATCTCAGACCGGATACGCATCTGTGACAGCGCTGCCGTTATCGTCAAAGCATGACGTGAATCCTTTCGAATGAACATCCCCTTCGTCTGGTTCTGTGTGAACTTTGGAGGATATCACACAACCGTTATCTCGCAGAAGATGCTGGATCCGTTGATTTCGGTTGTCCTGGCCGAAACACCCAATCTCGAGGTCAGTGAATAAAACTCCTCAGCACCGATTGTGGTAGCCCTGAACCCGTCCTTGCAGACGATAGCGCCGTCTTTGGTGGCTCTGGGGTCGATTTCTCCGATGAGTCCGTAGTCAGCTTGAATCTGAAACCACTCCAATCGGGCCTCCCAGAATCGCGGGGAATAACTGGAAAAGAGGACGGTTCCCCCCGGACGCGTGACCCGTACGGCCTCCTCTATCAATGACCGCCGATCCACCTTAAAGGCTGAAATGCCGTTCTGAATGCAGATGACACTGTCAAACTGTCGATCATGAAACCCGAGGGCCACGGCATTCATCTCCAGCAGATGGCAATTTTTGCAGTCGATGATGTTACGGGCCAGTTCCAGGCTGTCACGGGACGTATCGATTCCGACAACGGTGTGTGCTTTGATTGCCAGCCTCCGAATGACCCTGCCGTATCCGCACCCCAGCTCCAG
>CAZTKR010000557.1:0-1806 GCA_964614115.1 uncultured bacterium
AAGCTGCTTTAACATTTTTCTCCCACGGTGAATCGCGACCTTCACGGTGCTTACCTTGGTGTCCAGAATCTCCCCGATGGTTTCGTATTTCAATCCCTGAAAATAATGCAACAGCAGCATGCTCTGGGTCTTTTTGGGTAACGCACTCATGGCCGATAGCAGTGTCGCCTGCATTTCTGTGAATTCGACGGAAGAGAGGGGGTCGATATGGGGAGTCACGTCCGACGCCACTCTTTCGATATCAAACACGGCCGAATTCACCCGGCTCATCTGAGTCGTTTTTTTCCTTCGGCTTACATCCACACATTGATTGTACGTTACTCGCATCATCCAGGCCACGATTCTGTTTTTATCGATTCTTTCCCAATTCTGCCATACCTTTAAAAAAACATCTTGAGTCACATCTTCGGCATCCTCTCGATTCTTGAGAAAATAAAACGCGTAACTGAATACTCGGTTTTTCTGTTCGCGCAGTATCTTTTTAAAGGCTGCCTTTTTCATCGTTCACAATAAAGACGTAATTACCAATAAAAGGTTACAGTCTCTTCTCCGCCTTCCCGCACATTTTGCCACTCGATAAGCACGTCACAAGTCTGATTGACGCGTTCGTGATTCAACACAAAACGCAGGCGGTCTTGGTTCTGATGCTTCCTCTCTTTCCATTGCCAGGTGACGAGTCTGCCGTTGATAAAAAACAGACCGTAGATACGCTTGTTTAAACCATGGTAAATCGACAGTGCCAATTGATTCCCCTGAGGAGCGATGAACAGGTCTGTCGCCATGGGATTTCCCCATGCCAAGTGCACCATATCCGGGGTCATCCCGTGAGTCAGCTTCCTGTTTTCGATGGCCATCCAGGTAAGCAGATTCCAATCGCGGTGCAGACGGCGCGGATCGGTCGTATGCCACTCATCCGGAAACGCATCGATGGATGTGCCGGGCCGGTACCCTACCTCGCCCTTGTCGGTTTTCAGGACAAATTTCAAGGGATAATTCGCATGCTCACTCCACCGAACCTCGGACAATACTACTTTTTGGAGGTTTTTGAGACGAACGACGGATGCATCGTCCATCGTATATAGCACCGAAACCTGGTTCGTCCAAAAGCTGTCGCCCACATGACGACTGGCCGCCTCGTAATCGCGAATGAAACCCACACCGTCGATATACGGGACGCCTTCATCCCAGTACCAGACAGCCCGATCAGACTCTATAAGCCGGATTTTCCAGAAGGCCACGATTTCTTCTTCACTCTGGCCCTGAGGACTCGAAGACAGAACACTGCCCACCCAGGCCTCTTGGATGCGTCCACGCTGGCCCGCGAGCCGTGCATACTCCACGATGCTGCTGCGCGGTTTTTCTGGATCCCAGCAGAAACCGACGTACTTACCCAATTGCTCGGCCCTCTCCTGATGAAGAAACCGAATTTCCTGGCCGATCCAATTTTTCCGCTCATCCTGAAATGTGTTCTCCGGGGATTCGATTCTTCGGATGAGTCCCTGGCCGCTGACCGAGAGCCACGCTATCAGTACG
Source organism: uncultured bacterium (assembly GCA_964614115.1). Lineage (GTDB taxonomy): Bacteria > Zhuqueibacterota > QNDG01 > QNDG01 > DSAB01 > CAZTKR01. The sequence goes on from CAZTKR010000557.1 coordinate 1,534, forward strand.
GCGATGCTCAATGCGGCATGATATGTTTTTTTATTCCGAATCGGAGCTACCCCGCCATCGTCTTCACCTCCTGGACGATGGGAATGGATTCTCCACAGTGTACACAGACCCCATTCTTTATTTTATTAACGAGCATTTTGTGATTGTGACGCTCGATGAGCATCTCTCCGCAATTCGGGCAGGTCGTGTTCTCTCCGGGATGCCCCGGAACGTTTCCCAAGTACACATACCGCAATCCGGCGTCCAATCCAATATGCCTTGCCCCTTCTAAAA
>CAZTKR010000558.1:0-1804 GCA_964614115.1 uncultured bacterium
TTGTTCTTGATCGTTAATTTTGATATTTCTAAAAAAATGATACATATTGGATTGACCTGTCTCTTCCTTGCGCTCTTTACTATCTTTGATTGGATTGGACTGCTTCGTTTCCACCTTGCCAACTCGGTTGTCATTCTGTATACTATAGGATTACTCGTATATGTCGTTCGTTCAAAGCGTGTAGGCAGCTTTATTGCGTCCGCAGGCTATCTGATAGGCGTTATCCCCGTGTCGGTCCTCTATTTCGGATTTGAAAAATTTCCATTGATTGATCCTTACAGGTATGAAGGATTTACCCTCATAAACATGGGTGCTTATATTATCTTCCTTTTTTCTCTCATTTTTTCCGTCGGCCGGCAACTGGGAGAACAAGACCGTCAGCATAAAGAAGCCCAGTTACGCTCCCAACGCCTTGAGATCGAATTATTGAAGAAGAGCATCCAGCCGCACTTCATCATGAACACATTGAATTCCCTAAAATCCTTGTGGAAGGACAAGCCGGAAGCGGCTGAAAAACTCATCCATGCCATTGCCGATGAATTTCGTATCATTAAGCAGATCGCCTCGTGTAAGGAGATACCCATTGAGAAGGAAATACAGCTATGTAAGATTCATCTTGAGTTGATGGGGTATCGCCGCGATGCAAAGTACCGGCTGATCACAGAAAATCTGATCGAGGATCAGACCGTACCACCGCTGATATTTCATACCTTAATCGAGAATGGACTTTCCCATGCGTATCCGCCCATGGAGGATGGGACCTTCCGATTGATCGTAGGGATTGAGGATGGATCTTTTTGTTATCGGTTGCAAAATGATGGATCGTTATTGAAAGAACTGTCTGCGTATTCTGTGGATGAAATTGAGGAGGGTATGGGTCTTAATTACGTTAAGGTACGATTGGAAGAGAATTATCCCGGTAACTGGAGTATAACCTATGGGATGGAAAATGAATTTTGGGAAGTGAAAATCATCATAAGAAAACGAGAGACGGTATAGCGTATGCGAATAATAATAGTTGAAGATGAACCACCCATTGCCCAAGAGGTCGAAGCGTATTGTCGAGAGATACTCGGGAATCAGATTGGACGTATCGAAACGCGCTTTACCCTAAAGGATGCGCTGGCATATCTGTCCGGGCAATCCGTAGACTTATGCTTGCTGGACCTCAACTTGAATGGCAAGAATGGATTCGACATTCTTAAGCAGGCCATGTCCAGGGCATTTCATACCATCATCGTCTCTGCACATACGGAACAAGCCGTGGAAGCATTCAAGTATGGGGTGCTGGATTTTGTACCCAAACCCGTTGAGAAAGATCGGTTTCGTTTGGCCCTAAATCGATATTTGGGTAACGAAAAGAGGGGAGCCGTCGAAACGAAATATCTCATCGTCAGGAAACGCACAAGAAATTATCTGGTCCATGTGGATAATGTGCTTTATCTGAAATCTATGGGATACTTGGTGGAACTCCATTTAAAAAATGGAAGGACGGAAATCATCGAGAAACCATTGAATCGATTGGAACAGATATTACCGGAACGGTTTTTCAGGATACACCGATCTTATATCGTTGACCTGGAACAGGTCGAGTATTATAAACATGTCAAAGGAGGTGTTTACACTATTATATTGATGAACGGAAATTCCCTGCCATTGAGCCCGCGCAGGCTTGTTACGCTCAAGAAAATTTTATCACCCGAATGAAATACAATTTATCCATTCTACCTTTTAAAAAAATCCATTAATACATATCCTTTAGTTTTCGACGACGACCTTCCTTCAGAATGGTCTTCAGAGGTTT
>CAZTKR010000559.1:0-1798 GCA_964614115.1 uncultured bacterium
ACTAAAATACACACTTACAATAAACACAACAGGGGCTCGCGTCCCCAAGAGGACGGTGCGTCTATCATTGTAAATGGTAAATGCACACATCTACCTCTGTGTTAAGGAGATCGGCTGCATGCGCTTGTATCAGTGCATATTCGTTTAGTGAAGGCAGTCGAAGGCTTCTGCCTGAGAACCATTGGGTGGTGTAATTATTCCAATGCCCTACACATTCATTCATCCACTATGAGCCTGCTTACGAGATACCTTCCCTCTTCATCGCCACCCGTATTCGCAAACAAAATGCCTGGCAAATCAAAATCCGGATCTGGAATGGCTAACCGTACATCGTATGACTGTGTCGTCAAATGATCGGCTACGGTAACAGTCACATTTTCAATATGAACACCAGGAAGCCATTGCCGAATATCTACGTCAAGTTCCTTTTCAAACGCCGCGATACCGTCTGCATCGATGAAATATATGATCAGTGGCCAATTGAAATAAAAAGGAGCTATCCCCCTGTTCTTGACTTCAATCGTCATTGATAATTCCTCTCCCACGTGGATATGCTCTGAATGATCTACCCGTTTTAAAACAAACCGATAGCCTAACGTTTTATGAAGCCGGTCAAGGTTTTCACGATGTACATCGCTCTGGGGAACGATAGCTCCACCTGCTGAACCGATAAAGGACCAATGCGTATGCTGTACAAAATTGAAATTCAAATCGAATCTCGTTGTCGTTCCCTCGATGGCTCCCCATTCCGAGCCGCAGAATTCCCCAGTGATTATTGCTATCCTCCAGACCCGATCGTTTAAATTGGGATCGATACGGTTCAGACTGGTCAAATACCAGGTGTTGGCATCCTCTGTGCCGAGACAATCGTTTCGTATGCCTCCTCCATGATCAGTCACATACTCTGTGGCGAAATCATCATCGAAGGCAATCACTTTTGGTTTACTTGGGAAGGCTTCGAAATAGTCTTCTAATATGGCAAGTTTGGTTTCTTGAGTAGCAGCCAGGTCTTCATTCAGCCATACATGCCATTCTCCCCAAAATCCATAAGATCCTATATCGATCCAAGCAATCCGAGGATCCCGGTCGTAACGGGAACCGAGCGCCATAATAAAACGATGATGCGCCTCTAAAAAATCCGGATTATCCCAGTCGGGTGCCAATCCGTCATGACCGTCGATGGAGTAGGGACGCATGGCCACACCCTTGTCGATGAGCCATTGCGGCGTGTCGTTCTGCCCCGATCCTGGGATCTCGGTTGCGATCCGAAATCCGACCCGCTTACCGGTTACGGCGATGTTCCCCCAATTCTGTTCGAGGCGTGCCCAGTTGTACACGCCCTCTTGTGACTCGATGTCGGCCCATCCGAACGTAGCGACCTGTAATTTTACATTATATATTGGATTGGTGCTGCCGATCCACGGCACAAATCCTTTATATGGATTCGGCAAGACGTCATCGATTTCTACCAATTCGACCCTCTCGATTTCAAGTTCTGTTGAAGATCGATTAGGGCATCCCAAGGTAAAGAAATGAACCAATATCCAAAATCCTGATATAGACAACAGAGAGGTCTTCACTCTATTTTCCTCCCATACACGTCTCATTCGAATTGAATGACGGCCAGTCCGTATACATTCAGTCGATCCGCCTTAAAGGTAAATATTGTCCTTTCCGTATCCCGATTCATCCTGAAGTCAACGGATTCCATGGCCGATAGATCCCCACTATATTCCACAGATAGGATCTTCCTATGGAATGGCACTGCAATTTGGACGGATACATTCTGCGCAGGGGT
>CAZTKR010000560.1:0-1791 GCA_964614115.1 uncultured bacterium
TCATATCATACGGTAAGCCGAGCATAAGCGAACGGGTACCATGGGAATAGCATTCATGCATAAAAGCGATACTTTTAAATTCTCGTATAGCGGGGTGTTTTTTGCCTCGCAGGATTTCGGCCTATAAGAGCCGGTTCATCAAAAATAAAAGGGAGGGAAAAGCCATGCGTATCCATCATTACCTCACATCGTTCATCTTACCGATTTTCATCATGTTGTTCATCTTCCAGTGTGCCCCCACTCAGGAAGACAGTACGAAGATTCGCGAAGCCATCATGGAAGCCAACACCAACTTCATGGCCAAATTTAACGAGGGCGATGCCGCCGGCATCGCAGCACTCTACACAGAAAACGGGCAGCTCATGCCTGCAAACAGCGACATCATCACAGGCAAAGAGGCGATCCAGGCGTTCTGGCAGGGTGGCATGGATATGGGGATCAAATCGGCCACGCTGGAAACGGTCGAAGTCGAGGGCATGGGGACAACGGCATGCGAGGTGGGAAAGTACACGCTCTATGCCGACGGCGATCAGATGATCGACATGGGTAAATACGTGGTCATCTGGAAACAGGTGGAAGGACAGTGGCTGCTGCACCGGGATATTTGGAATACCAGCATGCCCATGCCGGAAGAATAACAACCTGTGCATCGGATTGGGATCGAGCAAACGCATCATTCGATAGTCCAGCGGACAGAATCGATACACCATCTGTTCACGGGTGAGGATATTACTCATCCTTTGTCGTCTCGTACATCGTCGGTCACTCCTGAAAGTTTGAGATGACGCGACGCTGATCCATTCCAAGACGTCGCGGAACGCTCTGTAGCGAAAAACCTCTCAGGTATTCGTGAACATCTGAGAGGTTTTCTTCAGGCTGAACAGAGCGCAGGAATCCGAGGAATGGTCTGATATCATCTCGTAAGATACGGAGGTCTTATATGAAGCATTTCATCGTATGCGTTGCCGGAATCGTCCTTCTGGGAATGGGTGGATGTACCCAGGAATCCGACATCGAGGCCGACACGGCGGCTGTTAAAAATGTGCATGAAAAATTTGTGGACGCTTACACCTCCATGGATTTTGAGAACTTCATGTCCTTCATCGCCGAGGATGCCGTATGGTTGCCCCCGAACCGCCTTCCCCTGGCGGGTAAACAGGCCATACGCGGATGGTACGATTTCACGGTCAACGATTCGGTGGAGGCATCCGTTCAACTGGACGAGATTCAGGTCTGCGGAGACTGGGCTTTTCGGCTGGCGACCTGGAACATCACCGTGACGCCCAAGGACAGCCAAGAAAAAAGCACATTCCAGAACAAGTCGATACAGATATTCCGACGGCAATCCGACGGCTCCTGGAAGATATCCCATTCCATCTGGAACAGCAACCTTCCGCTATAAACCGATCCCTCATTTTTATCACGCTTCAGCAGGTTTTATCGACAGCTGGTGATAACGAGATGAGAAACTCGAATTTTTTCGGGTGTGAAATCAGGAGGCTGACTACGAGACGTAAACATGCTTACTCTACCGAACAGGTTGACCGATGAGCGACTACTATTCAGAGAAGCTGTCGTCCCAACGGCTCCGCTTGTGTTATGGGTTGGCTCCCCCCAGGGTCCAGCGTTATCTCGAGGCCGAAATCGAATTCGTCCTGGACAGGATAAAGCCCACCGATGCCGTACTGGAGCTGGGGTGCGGATACGGCAGGGTCATTCGGAGGCTGGCAATCAAAGCAATCAACATTCTCGGAATCCACACGGCCCTTCGCAGCCAACGAATCCCGTATA
>CAZTKR010000561.1:0-1787 GCA_964614115.1 uncultured bacterium
ATAAAAAATTCTAGAATTGCTGCCATTCCAAAAAAAATCTCTATCCATGTGACTGCTTTTAACGAACGGAAAAAAACGTTCTCAATGAGATAGATGCTTGCAATACCGGCAATTCCCGTAAAGATTAAAACTCGAACTCTTTTGATTAGGATTTTTCCCTGCAGTCCGATTGCAATTTGTAAGATGGAGTAGTCAATTCCAAATAATATCAGAATAAAGCAGAGGATAGCGAATCCCAATAAGTGTGGCAACAGATCAGTGGGTAAACGATCCATCAGATTCAATTCGACATATTTGCCGATGAAGAGAATAACCATGCCGCTATTGAATAAAATGGTAAATCGTATCAGATATTTTAAGTAGGCATAGGGGAGTTTAACCGTTCTATGATAGATATAAAAAGCGATGCAAATGCCGAGAATAATATTGATGAGGGCGCTGAGGATCCGAAAATGCTCTGAAAAGAACGCCATGAAATTTAATCCTGTTCTGTGATACGACTTTAACTTAATTACATCCAGCAACTATTGCAAGCTGTTTTTATCAAATGACGATTGAGAAATGAGTGTTAATTTGTAAAAATGAGACGGATTACCCCTTGATCCACCTGGGTAATTTGATTAACCTTATGATCGAGTTGAATCGTAGGGATATAAGCATCGAAAGGAGAATGATCATGAAACACAGAGTACTGACCATCACCATCGTATTCATATTTCATTTCTGCTTTCAAGTAGTAGGATGGGATGTTTCTGCCAGCACACCGATTGCTTGTCAAAATCACCAGGAGCAAGAGGCTGGTTTTTCCACAAACCGTCCCCTGGTTCATATTCCTTTTACCTTTGACGGAAGAATCGTTATCCCGGTAAACATCAAAGGATCGGATGATGTGGGCGTTATTCTCGATTCTGGCTTTCCCCAGAAAAACATGATGCTACTGATGCATTATGAGCTCGGGGAACAACTTGGATTGGACTATGCACAGACACAAAATCTTGCCCGTGGAGGCGGCAGTGGTGCTGCGAGACCCGTTCATCTGGCTCGGGGTGTGAATGTGACGATCTCCCACATCGATCTTGGCAGTATGATTGTTGGCGTTCTGGATGAGAGTCGAGAGACATCCGTTTTTCGTAATCAAGGCGTATTCGGAGGTGCGGTTTTTCTTCCTTACGTGGTTAAGGTTGATTTTGACGCATCAAAACTCACCCTATACGATCCCAGGACCTATCAACCGGAGGAAGGGTGGGAGGAAATTCCCCTCCATCTTTCGGAAAGGCATCTGCCTCTCATCGAGGCATCCATCAAAACAGAGAAGTTGACAGACATACCGGTAAAACTTATTCTTGATACGGGCGGTAAAAGCAACATGATTCTAATCACCGATGAGGGAAAACAGATCATACATCCCTCAAAGATGGTTCATGGATTGTCCGGCATCGGCCTCCGGGGAGACGTCTTTGCGAATAAGGGTCGAATTCCGGAATTGACGATGGGTAGCGTTCAATTAAGGGATGTAATGGTTGATGTGTTCAACAAAGAGGAGATCATCGAGAAAATTCCGGTATTCGGGGAAATCCAATGCGACGGTGCGATCGGTATGGGATGCATGTACCGTTTCAACATGATATTCGATTATACTCATGACCGGCTTTTTATCAAGCCCAACAGATATTTTTCGGATATGTTTGAATTGAACATGGCCGGTATGGTGATCGAAAAAATGGGTAGGGGGGACCATGTCGTGTACTACGTGATGGACGGTTCGCCAGCCTCAGAACAGGGATTAC
>CAZTKR010000562.1:0-1787 GCA_964614115.1 uncultured bacterium
CTGGCTTTTTCTTCGACAGTTTCACGGAATTGCTGAACCATGAGGTCTCCATACTCATCGATTTTTTCGGCATATTTTTTTAGAAAGGCTCGTGTTTCCTTTTTTTTGTCCTCAGGAACGATACGCTCGATGCTCTGTACAGCCTGTTTTTGAAGGCCGGTATAGTAATCGATAGTTTTGATACCTTCTGCCAGCACTTGCCCAAGATTTTCTCCGTTGTTCACACCGGAGATTCGTGAACGCATCCCAGATGATTTGTCGAGAATAACCTGCATTCCCCTGTCCAGTGCAAGGTCGGCAATCTGCTCAAGATCATCAAAACCTGCATCCGCCATATAATACATATAGGAAGCATTAAGCGTGCTCAGTTCCTTAAGTGTCCGTGGATCAACCTTATCTATGGTATCCATTGAATTATGGTGAAGGTGTCCCCATGATTTGTATGATATGGCATTGAGCGGAACGCCGATCATCGGCTCACCCCAGAGATTGTCCTGACCGCCTCTGAACGGTATTACCTGCCAGAGTTTATAGGGAACGTAACGTGCATAGTACTTCCGCGCCACTTCTGGAAACACCGCATCGGTGAATGATGGACAGACGTTGAAATTAGTGGAAATGCTGAGTGTCGTCCGGTAATGATCATAATCACCCGCCGGAGTATCACAGTTAACACAGGCGATCGTTCTGTGCAGTCTATCAAGGTTATGGGCTATAAATGCCATCGAGCCGTATTTCTCGAATCCCATCCAGACCCGTATCGTGCGTTTCGGACGCGGCAGAATTCCGGATCTGATCAATTCGTTCAAAGTACCGACTGCCTCCATTATCGAGGCGCATCCGGTACTATTATCATTTGCACCCCATTCAAACATATGACCGCCGATCAGTACTTCCTGACCATCTCTTTCTGTCCCGTACACGCATCCGGTAACATAGGGCAGGAAATCATCAGTAAAATACCTGCTGTCTATTTTTGCACGGACTTTCACCGTTTTTCCCCGACGAATCAGATTTCTGAGATAATTGGCTTTCTTCTGCGAGATCGAGAAGCCGAAATTGTTTTTGCTGTCATAGGCATTCATCTGCCAGCCGCCGGGCATATCGCTCCAGCCGTTCAACCACTGATTTGCAGTAATCTGATCCTTGTTGGCGCCTTCAATTTGATCGCTGATAATTCCGAGAATCCCGTTAGAGTCAAGATACCGTTTCAATCCTCGTGAATTCGATGAAACCAGAATGATTTTCCCGCGGGCATGTAGTGTGCTTAATGCTTTCCCGGTTGCCTCTTCCACGAGCACCAGTTCGGCTTCAATACCCTCCGGGGGTGTCGGGCAGCTGTGATTGTTCAACGAGGTAGGATTATCACGATAATTGCAAAGATACCTGAATTCTTCAGGTAGATTAGCCGGCTCGATGACTTCAAGTGTAGCCTGTGTGCAGTCCCATCCGATCGGATTTGTCCAAGTCCCGTGCCGGGTAATGCCATCTGCCGGTGTATTGACAACCTCGGCTTCGTCAAATCCTCTCTCTCGCATTATGGTTTGCGCTTCTTTCGCTGATTTTTGCCACATGGGAAGCGTCGACCATTTGTCATACTGCCACAGCCTCATCGTATAATCACGTGCCCGGTTGCCGGATATTCCGTGAGAAATTACCTGATTCAATTCATCGATATCCACCGCTTCGGCAACGCAAGCAAAAACCATGACAAAAGGGATCACTAATACAAGTAAAACGGTAATCTTAAACATTATATCCTCCTGTATAATCATATTAATAAATAA
>CAZTKR010000563.1:0-1778 GCA_964614115.1 uncultured bacterium
CTTGTGCCCCGGCTGCCTTGATGGATTCATCAATTCCATGACCATGACCTCTCAGAGGGACAGAAAGGATTTTCATCATCTAACCGGAGAGATCTTTTTCGATGAGGTGGTGACATTCTGGGATTACACGCCAGAGACAGAATCGTTGATTCATCGCGTCAAGTATCAAAGAGGAAAAAAGTTGGGTGTATTTTTAGGCAGCATGGCCGGCAGAGCCTTTCAGGAATTCTCAGATGACGGGAAACATGATTTTTTATTGCCCGTTCCTCTACATCGGGCAAGAATCCGGGAGCGGGGATACAACCAGAGTGGGCTCGTGTGTCGGGGAATGGCGAGCCACATCCCTGCGGACGTTCATGAGTGCGTCCTGAGGCGACATCGCCATACTGCTACCCAGACTCATCTGTCGGCACACGACAGGCAGAAGAACGTGAAGAATGCCTTTGCAGTCCATAAACGGCGCCCGGTCGACGGGAAGTCGATACTCCTGGTGGATGATGTAGTCACGACAGGTGCCACGATGAACAGCTGTGCCTTCGTCTTGAAGCAAGCCGGAGCCCGTCGGGTTGTGGGTCTGGCTTTGGCGCGACCTCAATTCAAATAAATCATTAAATTTTCTTCATTTTTTAATTTCCCATTATTTTTTCTTGACATTTGGAATAAAAATTTTTATAATTGAATCTTGTTCTCACCAGTCATCGGGCGAGAGGGAAAGGGAATTATTCAGTTGAATCAAACATCGTTGGATACGAGTCGATAGTACATTACCCGCCTCTTTTTCATTAATAAAAACAACCCGAGGTAGGAGGATACATTATGGGGGTTATAATTGGTATTAATGGTTTTGGTCGGATCGGACGCTTGGTGTTTCGCGCTGTTCACGAAAGAGACGACGTCGAAGTGCTCGCCGTGAATGATATCACCAATGCCGAATGCCTGGCTCATTTGCTCAAGTACGATTCCGTGCATGGAAAGTTCAAGGGCAAGGTGGAGGCGAAAGCAGATTCCATCGTCGTTGACGGGAAAGAAGTCCGTGTGCTGGCAGAAAGAGACCCTGCGAAGCTGCCCTGGAAAGACATGGGTGTAGAGGTTGCCGTTGAATCGACAGGTGTGTTCAGAAAGCGGGATGACATCGCCAGACACATCGATGCCGGTGCTCGCAAGGTATTGTTATCCGTCCCGGCAAAGGATGAGATCGATGCGACCATCGTTCTGGGAGTCAACGACGATGACCTGAAGCCAGAGCACAAGATCGTATCGAACGCCTCGTGCACGACAAACTGTCTCGCCCCAGTAGCCAAGGTGCTACACGATTCGTTTGGGATCAAGCAGGGATTGATGACGACGATTCATGCGTACACCAACGACCAGCGTATACTCGATCTCCCCCACAAGGATCTGAGGAGAGCCCGGGCCGCCGCCATGTCCATGATTCCCACGACGACAGGAGCCGCAAAAGCCGTCGGAAAGGTCATTCCTGCCCTGGATGGTAAACTGAACGGTATGTCCGTTCGGGTACCCACATGGGATGCATCCATGGTGGATTTTGTCGCCGTCCTGGAAAAAGACGTGACGTTGGACGATGTCCATGCGGCCATGAAGCAGTATGCCGAGGGCCCGATGAAGGGAATTCTTGAGTTCTGTAAGGATCCTATCGTTTCTGTGGATATCATCGGGAATCCCCATTCCAGTGTGTACGACAGTCTTGCCACGATGATGATGGGCAAAAACCTGGTGAAAGTCATTTCATGGTATGACAACGAGTGGGGATACTCCTG
>CAZTKR010000564.1:0-1762 GCA_964614115.1 uncultured bacterium
TTCGATTTTATCAACTCCTACCGTATCGAAGAGAGTAAAAAATTGCTCTCCAACTCCAATCACAGTAAAAAAACGATATTGCAGATCGTATACGACACCGGCTTCAACTCAAAATCTGTCTTTAACACGGCTTTTAAAAAATTCACAGGCATGACACCCAGTCAATTCAGGAGCGAGCAGAATTCCTGACATTCTCTTTTTCCTCGGAAAAACATCCACTTGCCATCCTGTTTTCATACAATATAAAGTGTTCGATCTCATGGGATCGGTCGATTAGCGCGCACTTTATCCTTAACTTTTCACGATATAATACAGGATTTGTGACACTTCAACCGGAGAAGAACGATGAACTACACAATCTCTATATATTGGATACTACTTGTGGCCTCCGCACATCTCCAAGCCCAAAATATTTTTCAATGGCGCGGGCCGGACCGAAGTGGTGTTTACGATGAAACCGGTCTGCTGAGCGATTGGAAGAAGGAAGGGCCAGACCTCCTCTGGACTGCCCAAGGCATAGGCAAGGGGTATTCATCGGCATCCGTGACGAAGCGTATGATTTACACGGCGGGCAAGAAAGATACCGTAGAATACATCACAGCCATCGATCACCAGGGTCAGATTCAATGGCAACTTCGGTACGGGCTTGCCGGGAGACAAGCGTATCCCGAGACACGCTGTATTCCCACGGTCGAAGGCAACCGAATCTACCTCATCAGCGGACGAGGAGAAGTCACCTGTATCGACGCAGCCCGAAGAAAAAAGATGTGGTCGGTCGCTGCCTATGAAAAATTCGAGGGTAAACACGAAACGTGGGAAATCGCCGAATCCCCGCTCGTGGTGGATGATAAGGTCATCTATACGCCGGGTGGGTATAAAACGACGATGGTGGCTTTGGACAAGCATACGGGCAGGACTGTCTGGATGAGCGAAAGCCTGCACGATTCCACGGCGTATGTCTCTCCTCTGCTCATACAGCTTGACCATAGAAAAATCATTACCAATGTCACGGCCAACCATCTCTTCGGCGTCGACGCCGCAGACGGCAAGATGTTGTGGAAATATAAATACGCCGATATCGATAGACCCACATGGCACCCCAGGGCTCCCATCATCAACTGCAACACCCCCGTCTATGACAACGGCCGTATATTCGTGACCAGTGGTTATGATCATGTGGGCGCCATGTTCCAGCTGTCTGACGACGGATCACGTATTGAATTCGTCTGGAAAGCGCCGGCCCTGGATACTCACCACGGAGGCGTTGTGCATGTAGGAGGATACATCTATGGATCCAACTGGCTCAGCAACAGCAAGGGAAACTGGGTCTGTCTCGATTGGCAAACGGGCAACGTGATGTATGAAAAAGAATGGCAGACCAAAGGATCCATCATCGCGGCTGACGGCATGCTGTACTGTTACGATGAGAGAAGGGGAAACATCGCTCTCGTGAAAGCCACGCCGGAGGACTTTGAAATCGTGAGTATCTTTCGAGTGATGCACGGCACAGGGCCCCACTGGGCCCATCCGGTTATCCAGGATGGTGTGCTGTACGTCCGACACGGAGATGTGCTGATGGCGTATGACATCCGTCGTGATAAACTTTGATATCAATATTTTCGATATAGATAGAAAATCCCTGCCCTCAACAAGACGAATGGTACGGACAGTGATTCCCGGGCCATTCGTCTTTTGGTAACCGTATTTAAAAAACATCTTACATGAACGATAATGGCCACTGGGCTCTACCGACAATCACGGC
>CAZTKR010000565.1:0-1751 GCA_964614115.1 uncultured bacterium
TGAGACTGGCCGTGTACAATTTGCTGGGCCAGGAGGTGGCTGTTCTGGTGGATGAGGCCCAGGAGCCGGGCCGTTATGCGGTTCGTTGGGATGGTACGGATGCGCAGGGGAATGGTGTACCATCGGGCGTTTATGTGTACAGGCTGGAAGCCGGGCATTGGGTGTGGACACGGAAGATGACGTTGCTGGAGTAGAGGAAGAAATGATTAAAGAATAGAATGGCAGGAAATATAAACCATCATAAAATGGGTGTTTCTATTCTGGTTTCTTGAACCTGATCCTGAACTTGGTTCCCTTTCTTCTGTCTAATTCACATTTTCCCATGAGTTGATCTTCGATCAAAATAGTAACCAATCGTAAGCCCAGGGTCTTCGTCGCTTTTATGTCGAAATCTTTGGGTATACCCACACCGTTGTCCCAGAAATTGAGTTCGATTTCACCGTCCGAGTTCGTTCTCAGGGTGATATCAATCCTCCCCTTCACTTTTCGTGATGGAGGAAATGCGTATTTCAAGGCGTTGGAAACGAGTTCGTTGATGATCAGGCCGAACGGAATGGCCAGATCGATTCCCAGAGCGATGTCCTCCACATTGACATTCAGAATAATATCCTCGGGGTCAATCTTGAATGACCGATAGAGGCTGTTGGTCAATTCTTTGATGTATTCCGGGAAATCGACATTGCCAAAGTCCCTGGAGCTCATCATTTTCTCGTGGATCAGAGCCATGGAGCGTACACGGTCACGACATTCGTTGAAAATCCCGCGTATCTTTTCATCTTCGAATTGCTGAGATTTGAGACTCAGAAGGCTGCATATGAATTGCAGGTTATTCTTGACTCTGTGGTGAATTTCCTTCAGGAGCAATTCTTTTTCATCGAGTGACGCTTTGATTTTCTTTTCGATACGCTTTCGCTTTATGATTTCTGATTTCAAGACCTCGTTGACACTTTGAAGTTCGGCTGTTCGCTCATGAATTCTCTTCTCTAAATCCTCATTCGCATTTTGTAAGGCTTCTTCGGCCAACCGGCGCTGGTTGATGTGATTCCATTCCCTGAGGGCACGCTCGGCGATATGGGGCATTTCTTTAATCGTATCCTGTGATTTTACGATATAATCCAATGCGCCCTGTTTCATCGCATGGACGGCTGCTTGTTCATCCCCCCAGCCCGTAACGACAACGATGGGTATTTCATTCTTTATACTATTGTCGTACAGCAATTCCGTGCCGTTACCGTCGGGCAATTTTAGGTCGGTAATGATCAGGTCCGGTCTCGATTCTTTTAGTCTATCTCGTGCCGCTTTTATACTTTCGGCTACGGTGATGCTGAATTCTCCGTTCCTGGATTCAAAATAACGGCTTACCACGTAAGCGTAATGTTCTTCATCCTCTACCAGCAGTATGTTAGCTGGCTTTCCATGCATCAGAAAATACCTCCTCCTGCATTATTCCGAAACGGTACGGCACGCGTCTTTGAGTGACCCGTGTTGGTGAGTAGATTGTCCTTTCGTTCGAACAGAAATAATAGGGTATCATAAACAGGCAAAATATACAACGGCTTTAGCATCATTTCCTCTTATAAAAAAGCCGAGCCCCACTGAAGTGAAATAACACTTCGGCAGCTCGGCTATCATGGTAAGCCATTGTATTGAGAATCCACTCATATTTCTGCGATGACGGCTTACTTTAGACCCGCAGCTTTGTGCCCCCCGGTTTACCGGGGTTTACCTTTATCGGCATCGTATAAGCTTTA
>CAZTKR010000566.1:0-1751 GCA_964614115.1 uncultured bacterium
CTTAGATATAAGTATCAATGAAGCTGGCACAATGAAAAACACGCCTAACACATAGGCGATGGCGTATCGTTTCTTTTCAGCCGCCAGGTTACCCAGCCATTTTGCCGCGTGTATCGGAACGATTCTACACCATTTGATGGGATAAATAAAGACGGCTCCGGTTAAATTGAAAAGAAAATGAGCGAATGCGATAATCATCGCATGGGGGTTACCCGTCGCAAAAGAGGCTAAAATTCCGGTGGACGTCGTCCCGATGTTGGCGCCGATGGTCATCGGGAATGCCGATTCGATGGTCAGGATCCCGGCGGCGACCAGCGGAACCAGCAACGATGTTGTCACGGAGCTGCTCTGGACCACAATCGTAAAGCATAATCCCGCAAGAAATCCCAAAAAGGCGTGGCGGCTGATGACGTTGTCTAGAATGATCTCTGCACGTTTGACAACCAGCGATTTCATCGTACGGACGAGAAAGTAAAGCGAGAAAAATAATATGATAAAAGACACAATTAAAACAATAATACTTGCGAATATATGGCTCGAAGAAATGAACTTGCATATCCAATTGATACTGTCCTGGATCGCATGAATCGTAGGCCCGGTGGCTAATTTAATGGGGCTAAAGAATTTAACGCCGCCAACACCTTCGAACTTCGTACTCATCAGGGTGGCTGTTTTCTCAAGATATCCCGTCATGAGCTCCAGGGGAAACATGACGGACACACAGATCAAATTAAAGAAATCGTGCACCGTCGCCGTCGCCATGGCACGCTTGAATTCATCCTTCCGGCTCACATGCCCAAGGGAAACGAGCGTATTGGTGACCGTCGTGCCAATATTGGCGCCCATAATGATGGGGATCGCGCAATGGACCCCAAGAACGTTGGAACCCACCATCCCAACGACGATAGAGGTGGTCGTCGAGGAGCTTTGAACGATGCTGGTTGCCAGAATTCCGATAAAAAGCCCGATAAAAGGATTGGACGTGGTTTTGATCAATTGTTCCGCGAAACCTTTGCCAAAACCTTTAAATGCCGCCCCCATCAGCCCGATACTGACCAGAAAACAATAAAGCAACCCGGCGACGAGAAGCACCTTCAAGACGATGTTTGCAGGGTTATTTATGGATTTTGCCATATATTTCGCGCTCACTCTAATTTGTCGCCCTAAAATGTCAAGCGAATGAGTGTTAGAATTATGTTAATATTGAGAAAGCGCGATATCAGGGCTGTCAGGGGCGATTTTATGGCGGATCAACGGAGTTCAAAATCGTTGTTTTTACCCATAACACAAAAAAGACCTCTTGCGAACAGGTCTATAACGTTTATGAGGATTTCGTGTCGGGCAAATCCGTGAGGCCGGATACATACAACCTCTCATTCCCATCAGAGTATCAAACAGAGACCATTTCCCGGGAAAGGATTTTTCTAAACGTCGCGAAATCATCGTCCATGCGTTTTTGTTCCTCACAAAGGCCCAGTGCCATGTGACTGTCGGCTAAGAATTGACTCGCAAAGGAACTCTTGGGGATTTCAAGAATAAAACGCATATTGAAGGAGGTTCCTTTTAGAATACCCCGGTTGTAAACACCAGCGGCCAGGTTCATGATTTCTTCACTCTCCTGGATAATAATACCCGTTTTGAATGGGCGGTACTCAGACGTGTGCTGGACGACCAGGATGCAGGTATAATGATCCAGCCGGGTTGGCTCGCCGATTAACCATAGGCTCGGATCGATCACCGGCACATAATGG
>CAZTKR010000567.1:0-1740 GCA_964614115.1 uncultured bacterium
GAGATCGGCTTCGGGGGACTAAGATCGAGGACGAGGATCATCTTCAACCGGGCAGGATGATAACGGCCCTGATCCCGTATCTTGTATGGATCGCTGTATCCGTCATAACGCCCATTGAAGGAGGGGTCCTCTTATGGCTCGGCCTCGGTCTTGTTGCTATCTCTCTTGTTGTCTACGTACTTGCAATATCCGCGTTCGTCGCCGCCAAACGGGGTGTCACGAAGATCGGGATCTATCGTGTCAGTAGAAATCCGATGTATATGGCGCTCTTTCTTTTCCTCATCGGTTTTGTACTAATGGCCTGGCAGGCGGGGAGCGTTACTGGATTGATTACGGCGGGAGTGGCTTTATGGATCGCGGGTACAATCCATTGGTCCTCCGTACTAACGGAGGAGCGGTTTCTCAAATCCAAATACGGTGATGAGTATCTTTCGTACAAAAAACGGGTGGCCAGGTATATCGGTAAAAAGCCGGGGATATAGCATTTTCCCTTCGCGGAAGGTTGTCGGCGAGACACGGTAACCTCTTCGTTTCGTTATCGTTAGTCGCATGTACCGGGATTTTGAGAGAGAAGCGTTTTCTACAAAAACAGGGTGATCGTATGAAACTTGACGATAAAGAACTGCAGGCCATGAATAATCCGACGCGCAGGTTTGTCCAGCGCCGGTTCGAATATCCCGTGTTTCGTCGTTTTGGTTTGAATGAACGAAACAAGGATATCCTTGAAATCGGGTGCGGCTCGGGCTACGGAGCGCGTCTCCTTGCTGGCATCTCTCCCAGCAGCTACGTGGGGGTGGACGTGATGCCCGAACAGATCGAAATCGCCAGGCGGACCGGGATGGAAGGGTATGAGTTCTTTGTCATGGACGTTACTGACCTCTCCGAATTCCCGGATGAGTCAAAGGATGTAATCGTTGATTTCGGTATCCTTCATCATGTTGAGGACTGGGGCCTGGCGCTGGAGGAGTGTCACCGCATTCTGAGAAGCGGGGGGAGGATCTTTCTGGAGGAGCCCAGCGCCGCTTTCCTGAGAGGGTGGGATCGGATATTTCACTGGAACCATCCCAAGGACAACCGTTTCGATCTGGTCTCTCTTGAAGAAAAACTGATGAAGCTCGGTTTTATTATCGAACATCGATTAAACCTGTTCGTCTTTGGCTACTATGCGGCAAGGAAGATATAGTCATGAGCCAATTTCCACAAAAAAGGGATTCATGGTGAGAGAAAAAAGCAAAAAGGTGTCCCCAGGAACATTACTCACTTTCAACATATTTACTATTTTCCTACAGAAGAAAGTGTTAAAGGAGCGCTATGGAAAACAAAAAACAAAAATCTGGCTAAAAAGATCCAGGGAGATCTTCAAATCCCTGTATCCCAGGATTCCGGACATTGGTGGCAAGGAGAACTATTTGTATAAAAACCTTGAAATGGCGACTTTCCTTATGCCAATAGCAATTATCATGAAAGAAGAGGGTATCCCGACAAGAGACATAGGCAAACACCTCTTTGATCTATCGATAAATGCTTTTAAGGTTTTTCTTCCATTGGCAAAAAAAATTTCTTTTCACGAAGAGAACCAGATTATTAAAATGAAAATGGCCGCGGAGAGATCCCTTCAACGCACATATCCTGATGACTGGGTCTTCGAATTTGTGGAAGGAGGAGGGGACTATCTTTACGGTTATGTGCGGTAGTCACGAGTTGCGTTGACAGTTAGCCTTCCTGTAAGATGGTTTTACT
>CAZTKR010000568.1:0-1736 GCA_964614115.1 uncultured bacterium
ATAATGTTACTCGATATATCCTTCTCAACAGTCCAATTCTTTGCACCTATAAATGCGAGAGAATCCTTTATAGCAACCTTCTTTTGGTCCCTCTCTGATCTATCCGAGTAGGCATGGCAAACATAATAATACTCGAAAACTTGATCCAATAAATTGTCACCGCAGTTTGTACATTCGAGTATAAATTCTGAATTTCTTCCATGATTATACCAGTCCGACGGGTTAAATATAAATCCGTTTTCAGTAATATTTGCTCCATCAAAACCTGTTTTAAGAGTCACATCTACCTCAATCTGAAGGTAAATCTGAGACTGATAATACTTGAGTAGTATTTCTGCTGTCTCGATGGCTGATCTTGTTCCAGTTAATTGTTCATACGCACAAAAAGCTAATGCTAGTGTCGCAAATGCAAGAATTACATTCGTTCCAGACATAACTAAATTTGCTAATAGCACGGAGTTCTTTTTTATCCAGTTACACATTACAATCCTCCTTTCGCCCGACGTAGGGGATCGTTCGTCCGATACGCTCTCTTCCGTCATCTCTGTCTCCTGACCTTCCTCATCATCCTCTGGAGAGAATTCCTCGTATCTCCCAGCGACTTTGTCTTTATCCTCTGATGACACCATCTTCTATTGTCCTCAAAATTTGGAAAATCAACAACTCCTGTCCGGGTTCATCAATCCCTTTCCTTGATTACAGTGATCATATCCACGGCCTCGTATCCTTCAGGTAAACCAATCTCAGGGAATTTTTGGGTCTTTTTCCCGCGTTCGATGTAATCCGTGTAGATTTTGTTACCTTCATTATCCACAAGAATAAGCCACACCTCGAATATATCGCCCCAATTGGCGCCCCGTGTGCCAAGCCAAAATTTATGCGTCCATTTACCGGTTCTCGGATGAGGAACGATGGGAACATTCTGAGGCCAGTAGCCACTACTTCCCTCGGGATGCACGACGAGCCATAGATACATGCCGTCAGGAATACCCGTTGTTTTACCTTTGATCACATTCTCGTACACACACAGGATGGGTTCATCCGGATCGATGTCTCCTTCGAGTTTGGTATCGTTCATGGATAAAAAAACCGATTGGACATCTCCATGCAGGCTATTCAGACAGATGAACATGAATACCAGCAAACATATCGCGCCTATTTGACGATGCCGTGCCATCACGTACCTCCTCCTTTATTTCCATCGCTTTATGGATATGAATCCGCAATAATCATCGGGCTCTTTGATCAATGTACCGGTTCTCGATTGTTTTTGTATTCTGGAAAAGGTTTGATTATTCTCCTCCGTGCCTGGATAGAGAAACAGATGATACATACGTGAACTCTCTTCTTCGGGTGGATAGAGGGACACACACCCGCTCCATAAACAATTCTCACCAGTGGCTATCTTATACACCTTGGATGCCATATCGGGAGCGTCAACCGGTTTGACCAGTATCCATACAGCGTTCACGTTTGTTGCCCTTCCCTCCACTTTAAAACGAGTGTCCTCGGTCTGAGCCTCCTTGCTTGGCATAGGATTGGTAAATTCACATACGATTTTATTATCTTTAGGCTCGACACCCAAAGAATCTTGCTGATGGATACGCCCCTCGGTATCCGATAAATCTTCACCGGATCGTAATCTTTGGATGATCAGTTCCAGCTCAGAAATCTCATTTTCCTTAGCGCTGATAATATTTCGTTTTTCTATTTCATAAAAGTGGATATTCACAGCC
>CAZTKR010000569.1:0-1723 GCA_964614115.1 uncultured bacterium
TTTTGCTGCGGCATATCCATCTTGACACATCGAAACAGCATGTCACAACCCAGAACCTCTCTTAAAACTTCCAGGACGATTTCCCGCGACCTCATGATGGCGTCGATATGAAACCCGTTGGAATGACCGAAGCCAATTTCCAGAGTATTTCCCTCGATCTTGCAGAGCATGCCTTCCTGCAGAAAAGATCCGACCGTTATTTTCTTGTGTTTTAAACGTTTAATCACATCCTCCCACCTCGCCTCCACATCCTCCAGAGTGATTACATTTTTTTTTTGCTCCGGCGGCGGTGAATTCGATACTTCTTCGCCGGTGTCTTTCTTTCGGACGTCCTCCACATTTTTCGGACTGACATCCGGGATAATTTTTTCGGAAGTTCCTGGGACGTTCGGTTTCTGTCCGACACCCGACTTCAGGCTATCCAATCGTGTAAGCAAATCTTCTATCTTCACTGTGCGATCGAGTTTGATCATCTTTACCATGGCCAATTCCAGGGGCAATCGAGGATGCAAGCTTCTCTTCAAGGCGACTTTTGTGTCCAGTACGACTCGAATAAGACGGAGAATGTCCTCTTCTTCGAATGACTTCGCCAAATCAAGGTATTGTTTCTTATGATCCTCCGTAGCCTCCACCAATTCACTGGAGCCCAGAGACCGAACCACCAGAAGGTTTCGTAGATGCTCCGCCAGCCCTGCAAGAAACTCTTCGACGTCATATCCTCCGGAAATTACCTCGTCTATCAGGGCAAGGGCTTCGGAAACCTGCTTCGAAGCCAGGACCACGGTCACTCTGAAGAACATCTGTTGTTCGATGAGCCCCAGTCCCTGTATCACATCGTCGGCTGTGATGCTCCCCTCTCTGTACGAGACAATCTGATCCAGGATGGACTGGCTGTCCCGCAGGCTTCCATCGGCCTTTCGTGCGATGAGGAAGAGCGCTTCTTCGTCGATGTCAATCTTTTCCTCACGGCAGATCTCGGTCAGACGGTCGATGATATCGTGCGTGCTTATGCGCCGGAAATCAAATCGCTGGCAGCGAGAAACGATGGTAGCCGGCACTTTGTGGGGCTCCGTCGTTGCAAAGATGAAGAGTACATGGGAAGGGGGCTCTTCCAGCGTTTTCAGAAGGGCATTGAAGGCCGGAGGCGTCAGCATGTGAACTTCATCAATAATATAGATTTTGTATTTCCCCCTTGCCGGTGTATACTGGATATTCTCCCGTAAATTTCGAACTTCGTCAATCCCTCGGTTGGAAGCACCATCGATTTCAAAAACATCCACATTCCTGCTCTCGGCAATCTCTCGGCAGCTCGAACATGCATTGCACGGTTTAATTTTGGAGTCGCCGTCGCAGTTCAGTGCTTTGGCAAGAATTCGTGCAGCACTCGTCTTCCCGACGCCTCTGGGACCTGTAAAAAGATACGCGTGGGCTAACCGATTATGTTGGATGGCATTTCTGAGAGTGACTGTAACGTGCTCCTGAGCAACAACATCTTCCCAGGATTGTGGACGCCATTTTCTTGCGATGACCTGGTAGTTCATGAATCCTCTTAAGAGCTGTAGAAAAAGGCTGTGCACCCACCTTCGATCCTCCTGCCGACCGATCCGTTCCGGGTAGCCAACTCCAGCCAAGCAAACCTGCGGCACATGGAAGAACTGCTTACCGCTGCTACCTCCCGGTCCTGACGGGGTTCGGCAGTCGCCCATTGCGCGGGACTCGAACT
>CAZTKR010000570.1:0-1721 GCA_964614115.1 uncultured bacterium
CATTCGGGGAAGAAAATCAGACGGTCGTAGAAGTTCTCCCCGAAGACCAGGTTATAATACGTACGCTCTCCCTTGACCAGTAGATACGTGGCCAGATTGTACATCCGCTCATCAACGGCCCATTCATCCTCGGTGATGGGTTGACACAGGACGATCTTATTCCTGCGTTCCAGGTCGAGTATCCGGTTCATTTCGAGCTTCCAGTCTTCGATATCGTAGAGATCCCAGGGGCCCGGACTGGCAAACATTTCCACCATCACACCGTCGACGAAGGCGCCGTAATCGCAGGTATTGCGCGTGGTGATCCATGCCCCGACGTTGGGTATGAAGTAGAATGCTTCGGGCTGGCCTGCGAATTGGTTCCTCACGTGGTTTCCGAAGACTTCCATGTGGTGTATCCATGCCACATCGTCGGGAGGCGACAGCCATCCGGGCGTGACGTTCAGGTTCCACGGAAAGCAGTAAGAATCGGCAAACACACCGTCGCAGTGTGTGTGCCGGAGCTGGTCCAGCACGGTACCGGTCCAGTACTCCTTCCACCCATCGGAGGTGTTCCCGTTCACCTCTCCGGAGATGTCCATCAGGTACCAGCCCCAGTCGTTCTGCCGGATACGTCCCTCCGGCAGGGGGGAGCTCGGGTCGGTGATGAACCAGTCGGTGTGAGGACTGACGGTATTCCAGTCGTCCACCCAGTCGTTGCCGTCGATATAATGGGCCATGTTCTCGTACGTACCAAAGGCGAGCCGGTAGTTGAGGACGATGAAATCGTCGTTGTAGCTCCGTACGGCATCCACCAAATCCAGGGGAATTTTCTGGCACCCCACGTAATGTTCTGCCGCAAACCGGAGCTGGGCCTGGGTCAGGTTAGAGGGCAGTTGATCGTAAAAAATATGGATGCCATCCCTGGTGTTGGGGAATGCTCTGCTTTGTTGGGGATGATCTATGCTGGCTGATAAAATGTCCGTGCCCAGCAGGACGGAAACTGCCCAACACGTGAGCACCCGAACGATAGCCTGTTTCCTATGACACGCGGAGCTTTTCATGGTTAACCCTCCCTTCCTGAGTCACTTCGATTACCTGCCCGCTTCACAGGATCGGGATTTTATGGATAGCGAGCGAATACTTGGTATCCGATGATTACGCAGAAATCGAATCGACGCGGGATGGATAAAATGGTCCAGCCTTGTGTGCCGGTTCATCTTTTTTACAATAATAATACTTGATTGGATATCGGTTGTTCTATACCCTATTCTACCTGGGCCCCCAACCGAGTCAACATGGCCTTGGCGTTTTCGTTGCCGGGATCGAGCTCCAGGGCCTTCCGGTAATTGGCGATGGCCCGTTCATTGTCCCCGCTGATCATATATGCTTCTCCCAGACTGTCGTAGGTGTTACCAACCTCGGGAAAGAGTTCCACGTTGAACGCGAGAATCTCGATGGCTTTGGCCACCTCGTTCTCCCGCAAGAAGTAATACCCCAATCCGTTCAATTCGCGGTCACCGAACGTGTACTCGTCTGCGGCTTCTCTTTCCAGTTTTCGATAATGGATCTTGGCTGCTTCCAAGCCTTTCTCCAAGTAGACGCTCACGAATTCATCGACGATGGACGGCTTGGGAATCCGAGGCTCATGCCCTAAAAGGATGTCCAGGACACCCTCTACGATACTCTCTACGGGTGTTCTGTCGTAGTTGCTGGCCAGGACAAGACCCAGGTTCTTCTCG
>CAZTKR010000571.1:0-1717 GCA_964614115.1 uncultured bacterium
GACATGTAAGTAACAGATTTTTAAAGTAGTACTCGGATATATAAACAATAAGGAAACACCCTCATCAGGGACGAATAAACGAGGATCCATGAGACAGAGGCCTTCATTTCGTGGAAGGTGATAAGATTTCCTGTGCTGGGTTTTATACACAACCCTTTGGCAGTGAGGTTTGCAGCATGTTGAGATAGGGTGATCATCCCCATGCACAAAAGCTACAGACATGATTTTAACAGATCACTGCATGTATGGGGAGCCAAGACATCCATAGGCTGCAAACGATTTATGTGCCCCTATTTATTCATAGGGACTTAAAAGAATGAGTCATCCGATTCCTTCTACATGAACTTGAATAATTTGAAAAAATGTCGTATTATTGATATCAATAATAATAACCGAATTTTGTTAAGAGAGCGAGTTGTAATAATATGAAGAAGCGGATTGTTCAAATAGCTGGAATACTTTTTTTCCTCTTTCTGGGTTGGAGAATTATAGTACTTTTCACCAAGGGATCGGGCGGCCAGGATAGACAGTCCGGCAGGCCTCCGGTGGCCGTTGAGGTGGACAGTGTGCAGTTTGACTCCATTCAGGATATTCGTGAATTCACCGGAACCGTCTTTCCGAAATATCAATACGTGATGGCCCCCAAGGTCTCCGGCCGTATTCTTGAAATGAGAAAACGGATTGGGGATTGGGTGGACAGGGGAGAGGTCATTGCCCGGATTGACGACGCGGAATACAGACAAGCCGTTCTCGAAGCCGATGCGAATCTCAGAATTGCCCAGGCATCTTTTGCGGAGGCACAGAGCCAGTTTGCTCTGGCCAAACAGGAATTGGAACGGGTACGCTCTTTACAAGAAAAGGGGATTGCTTCGCCTTCGGAATTGGATGCCGCCCTCACCAATTACGATGCTCAGGAGTCGCGGTTAAAATTGACACAGGCACAGGTGGAACAGCGGGAAGCCTCCCTTCAGTCATCCCGCATTCGCCTGGGTTACACAGTCCTTAATGCCTCTGAACCCGGCTTCATTGGCGAGCGTTTCGTCGACGAAGGGAGCTTGTTATCCCCGAATACGCCGGTTGTCACGGTCATCGGAATCGATGACGTGATTGTCCGTACAACCATCATCGAGCGCGATTACGGTCGGATTCGAGTGGATCAGGAAGCCAACGTGGAGGTGGATGCATTCCCTCTTCAACAATTCAAGGGGAGGGTCGCCCGGATCGCACCTATGCTGCAGGAAGCTTCACGAATGGCCGACATGGAAGTTGAAGTGAAGAACGATTCATTATTGTTAAAACCCGGTATGTTTACCCGGGTTTATGTGGTGCTCAATCAGAAAGACTCGGCGCAAGTAGTTCCCAGTAAATCGGTGGTGAGCCGTAGTGGAGAGAACGGTGTTTTTGTCGTAGACAGCACCGGAATACATGTGCGTTATTATCCTGTCCGGACGGGTATTGTCACCGAAGACAAAACGGAAATCCTTTCACCAGCCCTCGGTAGCCTTGTCGTGACTTTGGGGCAACATCTCTTAGAGGATGGTAGTCCTGTCATTTTACCGAATGCGGACGTTGATGAATAAGCAAAAAGGAATATGTATACACAAACGGATCATTCGCACTTCGATGACTTTTTATGACCCATGCACCCGATCAGGGTTGAATCTCAAGATTAACGTTTCTAATCAAACACAAATGACGAAAGTTTGAAATGATAAAT
>CAZTKR010000572.1:0-1714 GCA_964614115.1 uncultured bacterium
GGCGGCGTCAATCCCTCGTTACAGGCGAAAATGAGGACAGATAATAGAATGAAAGATGTTTTGGTAAGACCTCGATTCATCGGATATCTCCTCGAAGTGAGATCAAACCCAAATTGTAATGTAATAAATAATACCACTCATTTTCAAGTACTATTTTAATGACGGTGCAGGTCTTTATGCATGATCTTTCGTGTCTCATGCAATCGATCATCGGCAGGCAGGTCTGCAAGATACTGGTTCATGTTCTTATCATTCTCCGCCAGGAGCAGTTTGGAGACATACTCGATCACGCTTTGAGGAAAAACCTGTTCCCTCTCGTAGATATGCTTTTTCTTGAGGAGCAAGACGGCAGATTCAACACAACTCGTGGGCAATGCCGGTAGCTTTTTCAGTATCTTTTTATTCTCGAAAATGTTCCCCTTGACGTACAATTTTTCTGCTTCTGTTATAGAATCGGGATGGGAGAGGCCGTATTCGGCTGCCATCGTAATGCCGGCAAGCAACAGGTGAACGATGGCACTGCCGTCCGGGCTACGGAGTTCAACGGTCTGACGGCCGCCCGCTTCCTTCAAGGGTTCGGTCTGCTGAGGATTTAAAACCCGGGCCAGGTCATCGACACATGCCCATCCCAACGGTACACGGATCATGGCACTGCGGTTCAGGTCGCTCCAGCAAATACGTGTCGGCGCTTCCTGGTTGGGCACCAAACGGAGGTAGGCGGAAGAGACCGTGTTACCGAACGCGGTCAGGGAATCGGCGTAAACACACAGGCCCCCGATCATCTGCTTGGCCCGGTCGGTTAGATGCCCGTCCCGGTCTGTCATGATATTTTTACCGTTCTCCACCAGGTCCATGTGCACATGGAAGCCGTTCCCGGCAATCCCCTCTTCCAATTTGGGCGCAAACGTGGCCACGCATCCGTATTTATAGGCGATGTTCCGAATCAACCAGCGGGCCAGAACCAGATGATCGCCCGTCTCCTCGATGGGCGTGGGTATAAATTCGATCTCCAACTGTTCGGCCTGCTTCCCCTTTATTTCATCCAAGTCGCTCCGGACGCTCTCCACATAACCCACTTCACTGTGGGCATACTTGACCGCGCCCGTGATCTGTGCGATGTGATGCATCATCTCGTTCAATATTTGTCCTGTTTTTACGAACGGCGCCGCGGAATGATATCCCCTCTGTTTTGCACCTTGAAAGATGCGCGATGTCGGCTCACTCAACAGAAAAAACTCCAATTCGCCCATGGCATAAAATTCGAGTCCCGTCGTTTTCCTGAAAAGCCGAACCGCGTTATGAAGAATATTATCCAACGTGAACGGGGCCAGGTTTCCGTCTTCCATTAAATAACGACAGATAAAATCCAAGCTTCCTGGATCGAAAGGACTTAAAAAAGCGGTCTTGTAAACGGGAACGACATACAGATCGGACAGGGAGACATCCACCATGCCCTTGAACAGGGACGATCCATCCACCCGTTCCCCGTCGGTCAGTATTCGAGCGGCTTGGTAACGGTTTGCGATGGGTAGTTTGAGCTCTTTCAGCTTACCGTCCAGGGCCGTGTAATGGAAGGTAATCCGCTCGATTTGCTTCTCTTCGATAACCTTAAGGAGGTCCTCCCGCGTCAAATCCTCACGGGGTTTATCTACAATCAGTGATATGGGATTCTTCAGGGTGTAGTGGGTGCTCATCTATGACTCCTCCTGAAAAC
>CAZTKR010000573.1:0-1714 GCA_964614115.1 uncultured bacterium
GGGGCTTATATCACCGATAAGTTGGAATACGGCGGCATGATCGCCAATCTTGGTGTTCGTTTGGATTATTTACGGCCTGGCATCGATCCGTTTAATCTCAATCCCGATTTCATCTTCGCCAACCTACCTTATACACTGGAGAACTTTCAGGCTCAGGATAACAGCTTCTCAGAAATGACGACTTCGGACAAGGCATACAAAATCTATGTTAGTCCCAGGTTGGGCATTTCCCATCCGGTGACGGCGCAGAGTAAAATATTCTTTAATTACGGACACATGTACCAGCCTCCGGTATCCAGTCGTTTGTATACGATTCAACCATACTCCAGTGGTGCGGTGATCCCAAATATACAGGCCGACTGGCCGAAAACAATTTCCTATGAGATCGGATTCGAGCAAAGTGTCATGAACGATATTCTTATCCATTTCATGGGGTATTATAAGGATGTGACCAATCAGCTCAGTGAACAGGACATCGTGTCTATTGATGGTGAAAACGATGTCTCTACGTGGGCCAACAACAGCTACGCAGATATCCGGGGTCTGGAGTTGCGTATCGAGAAACGTGTGGGCCGTTGGTGGTATGGATGGGTTACATTGGACTATTTGGTGAGAAGCACGGGTTATACGGGATTTCGATATATCTATGAGGACCGTCAATTGGCCGAACAACAGCGTGAATCCACCAATCAGGAACGAGGATGGCCGGTGCCTTCGGTGACGGCAAATTTGACTTTGCGAACACCTGAAGATTTCGGCCCTCAGGTTTTAGGGATGCAGTTATTGGGGGATTGGCGCGTGAACATTCTCCAGGAATGGTCTGATGGCGGCAAGACATTGCTGAATCCGGATGCTTTACTGAGTGAGCAGCATTATGCCGAGGAGATCGACTGGTGGAATACGGATCTCATAGTGGAAAAACGGATTCATGTCGGAGGTATGCGGCTCGGACTTTTTATGAATATCCGAAATGTATTCAATTTCAAGGGGTATCCGAGTCCCCTGTATTGGAATAAATACGTCGATTCACTGCATTTCCCGTGGGAAACGGGAGACCAGAAGGGGAACGACAAGCTGGGTGAATGGGACAAAGAGTATATTGATTTGGGATGGAACACGTGGGCCCATTTTGTCAATCCGAGAGATATCTTTTTCGGTATCAGAATTCAATATTAGGATGCCCATTCCGGCGAGTTGACATTAGGAGGATAAACTTATGGAGTATAGAAGATCACAATCCGGCATTATGCTGATCGCGGTTTGTCTCCTTGCTGCTGCCTTTCTCTTATGGACTATACCCTTGGGGGCCCAATCGAGAACGCACAATCTGGGTGATTATCGGCTGCGAATCGATGCAGGAGACGATGAGATCAATACCAACGAAGATGATCCGACCGGAGAATGGCCGCAGGATCATTTTCGATACAGCACGATTGTTTTTTACAACAGCGGTCATACCGTTGGCAAGTGGATCGATTCCACGGGCACAGAACACAGCAAGGAAGATTTTCTCTGGCCCGTGTCCTACAATCAGACAGAGCCTTACGGCATCAAAGAATATCGCAAATTCGAGCCGCCCGAAGTCTGGGTTTATTCTAACGGACAGATGCAGCTTTCCTCCCGCCGGTTCAACGGCGAGGTGGATCCTGACATTCCGTCCGATATCATGATCGAGATGCGGTACAAGTCGTATCCCGGATTCGATGTGCTCAAA
>CAZTKR010000574.1:0-1714 GCA_964614115.1 uncultured bacterium
CCGTTCCGGTGCCAGCTTTTCACATCACCCCAGCTCCGGTGGGTATAGAAATCGACTCCTGGCCCTAGATGTCCGTATGAGTGATTGAATCCATAAGCATTCGGCGCAAAGTCGGGAACAACATTCCCCAAGTGCCATTTGCCGGATATCGCGGTTTCATAACCATTATCGCGCAGTATTGTAGCAAGAGTCATCCGGTTTTTTGGAATAACCTCTTCTTGTGTGGTGGAACTCACCGCAGAGGTCAGTCCGTATCTGCTCGGCGGGCAGCCGGTCATCATCGCGGCCCGGGTTGGCGTACATACAGGATAGGTGTAGAAGCGATCAAGTACCACTCCTTCATGGGAAAGGTTATCGATCGTCGGAGTGTGAATATTGGAGCCGTTGTAGCCAAAGTCTCCCCAGCCGGCATCATCGACCATAAAAATGATGAAGTTTGGCCGTTTTAAAGTTACGGTTTTTTCTTTCCTGCTGCAGGAATTCGGAAATGCCGAGAGTACACAGGCACCTAAAGTTATTGAAATCCCATGCAGTGACTGAGCTATGAAAGCGCGTCGTTTCATGATTCCGTACCCTTTCATAAATAAATTCTTAAGGTTTATTTTATCATACACCCAGAAATAGTACGTATAATCGCCGGCGGGAACAGTACTACCGTATGTATCTTTCCCGTCCCATCTTATAACATTTTTCCCGATGTCTGCTTGCGTCATCGGTGAGACATATACGCATGTATCGATTTTGTTAACGTAATGCCAGCCGAGGAATCCGTTTTGAAACTCACCGATCTCTTCGCCTTTATCCTTTGTATAAACAAGGAAAAACAGAGCTGCGGGCTTCCCGGTGACGGTTAATGGAATTTCAAGCTGAGAACCGTCAAAATCATATTGAATTGTTTCGGATACGGAAAGTCTTAATGGTGATGGACTGAATGGAGCAGCGAATGCAAGAGACGAACACACCAAAACCACCACTGTTACGGACAATGCTGTAAATAATCGATTCACAATAATACCTCCACGAGATGAACATACCATTTTAGAATAATTCAGTTGCAATGATCTGAATATAAGACATCACCTCCTCTAATAAAATTATGCTGAATTAACTTGATTTAATTATCAATGTTACTTCCGGTTTTGTAAAAATCCTTCCCGGTTATGCTTTTAGCTCAGCAAGGGCGCTAATATTTTCAGTAAAAATCCATACTTTCCTGAATTATCTTGAATAGGGCCTGATGGCCGACTTACGCTTTGCGGCTCTACGCTTCGCTCCGTGTCCCCCGAAGGAGGTAAGTTAACGGTATTCATGCTTACTGTTCCTGCCACCTCCGGGGGAAGGATTCCCAAAGGGCAGAAAGGGGGCTTACTGGTCGAATAATCATTTCATCGTTAACATACACAAATTCATACTTTATGGCACATGAGCTTATCAAAAGGCATAACCGGAAAAACTTTTTTTTATCAATCATGTTTTGAAAAAAATAAACCAGCATTTCCCTTTTGTCAAGAATTTTTTTAAGGTCTTTTCTTTCCACTGCAAGAATTCCTTGGGCTCCAATCTACACTCCCTGTTCATAACCTGATAATTTAGCATTGAAGGATCATACTTCTCACCAAGCGGCTTGCATAAATTTCTCAAACTCATTTCCCTATCAAGTACCAGATCTTCAAATTTGATTGTGCATACATGTTTACAGTTCATCCATGGCAAA
>CAZTKR010000575.1:0-1711 GCA_964614115.1 uncultured bacterium
CCGCAAGGAGAGGATTCATGGCGATTCATCAGTTTACGTCCGAATCGGTCACCGAAGGCCATCCGGATAAAATATGCGATCAGATATCGGATGCCGTACTGGACGCTGCTTTTAAAGACGATCCAAATTCCAGAGTAGCCTGTGAGACGTTTGTCACGACGGGGATGGTGCTGGTAGGGGGGGAAATCACAACAGAGACCTACGTGGATATCCAGACCCTCGCAAGAGAGGTCATCAAAGATATCGGTTATATCGATCCTCATTTTGGATTCGATTATGAGAGTTGTGCCATTCTGAATACGATTCATGAACAATCGCCCGATATTTCCATGGGTGTTAATCGGCAGGGTGCCGGAGATCAGGGTATGATGTTCGGTTTCGCATGCCGTGAAACAAAGGAGTTCATGCCGCTTCCCATCATGCTGGCTCATAAGCTGACGAAGCGACTGGCTCAAGTACGAAAAGAGAACATTATCCCTTACATCCGGCCGGACGGAAAAAGCCAGGTTACCGTTATGTATGATGACTACAAACCCGTCCGCGTGAATGCCGTGGTTATCGCGGCCCAGCACGATCCCGAGCCCTCCAACGAGCAGATTCGAAACGATATCATCGAGAAAGTCATCAAACCTGTCATCCCGGTAGAATTGTTCGATGAGAAAAATATAAAATACTTTATCAACGAAACGGGACGGTTTGTACGGGGAGGTCCTCATGGGGACACCGGTTTGACGGGTAGGAAAATCATCGTGGATACATATGGCGGATATGGAAGCCATGGAGGTGGAGCTTTCTCCGGAAAGGATCCAACGAAAGTAGATCGTTCCGGTTCTTATGCTGCAAGATGGGTGGCTAAAAACATCGTTGCAGCGGGCCTTGCCGATCGATGCGAGGTAGAGCTCGCATACGCCATCGGCTATACGGAGCCCGTTTCCATTCTCGTCAATACAAACGGGTCCGGGAAAATTCCCGATGAGGAATTGGAGAAACGCATTCGAAAGGTGTTCGATCTCTCACCGGCTGGTATGATAGAGCGTTTGGACCTGAGAAGGCCCATCTTCCGAAAGACGGCGTCGTACGGGCACTTTGGAAGAGAGGAACCGGAATTCACGTGGGAAAAGACCGACGTAGTGGATGAGTTAAAGAAAGCGTAGAGGTTAAAAACACATGGAACATGACGTAAAAAATCTTGATCTGGCTTCGAAAGGAAGACGGCGAATCGAATGGGCTGAGCGCGATATGCCCGTTTTGGGTTTAATAAAGGAAAGGTACGAGAAAGAAAAACCGCTCCAGGGCAAACGTATGGCCTGTTGCCTGCATGTGACGGCCGAAACGGCCAATTTGATGCGGACTCTGAAAGCAGGAGGTGCAGAAACCATTCTGGTGGCATCGAATCCCCTCTCCACGCAGGACGATGTAGCCGCCTCTCTGGTGAAGGATTATGGTATCTCTGTTTGTGCCATCCGAGCAGAAGACAAGGATACATACTACCGTCATATTCGAACCGCCATCGAGAAAAAGCCCCATATTACCATGGATGACGGTGCCGATTTGGTATCGACCATTCATTTTGATTACACGCAGCAGGCTGGGGACATTCTCGGAAGTATGGAAGAAACGACGACGGGCGTGATTCGCCTTCGTGCCATGGCCAGGGACGGATCCCTAAAAATACCCGTCATTGCGGTGAACGACGCGAAGACGAAAAATC
>CAZTKR010000576.1:0-1707 GCA_964614115.1 uncultured bacterium
TTGTTTCAATGGCTGAGGACCCCCTTGTAGAAGCTGATATGCTTTTTGAAAAAGAAAACGGATTCGATTTTTTAAGTATTGTAAAAAAAGTACGGCCGCGTTTGCCCATTATCGCCATTACCGATGATCCCAGTGAGGAAGGTATTAATAGACTGCTCGATAAAGGTGTTACAACCTGTTTGGTACAGCCCATGGACGAGAAAGAAATAATCGAGATGGTGGGTACGGTTTTGGAGATGTGATGGAGGGAAAGATTTCAGGGCAGAGTCGCATATGAAATACCGGTTGAATGCCACAATCACGATACTCCTGTGTTTTTTCTTCGTCAGTATTCAAGCACAGGAACGGCAAGAGGAGGAAAAAGAAACATCGGCGACACAGAGGAAATTAGAGAATTTGCTTAAAGAAGTGAAGGCCGGTGTGAAGAAGGATGAGCAGCCCAAAACAAACGAGACAGAAGATCATCAGCTTGAAATTGACGGCCTCATCATCGATGAGACCAAGACAAAAATCGGACGGGATTTCTACGATGTGTTTTTCACATCTTGGCAGAGACCGAAGGAGATCAAAGGATATACGATTTACATTTATGAAATGGCACATCCACGGTTCGGAAGCTGGATCTGGATCGATGTCGACGAGACGACGGTGTATCAGAACGTACTCAGGCCGCGATACGATGTGATAGAGGAGGCGGCCCGGAGTGGTGTGGTTGCGACGTTACAGTTTCTATACCGCATCAATCAGGATCAAAGACAGTTATCCGGCGAAGATATGTCGGGTACTGGTATATATTAGTTAAGTAATTAACATGGAGGAATGGAGATGAGAGGGCTTCTTCTCAGAAGGCTTACTATTTTTGCATGCCTATTTTTCCTTATTTTCACGACCGCCATTTTAGCCGATCAACTGGTATGGACACCCATTAATCCTTCGTTCGGGGGTAATCCATTTAACGGCGATTGGTTGATTGCACAAGCCGAAGCACAGAAACCCGAAGAAGAAGAGGTGAGCGAGGATTGGCAGCTCGAGACGGATCCACTCCAGGATTTCTCGGAGAGCTTGAACCGGCAGATTCTGAGCAGATTATCCAGCAGGATTATTGAGACGGCTTTTGGTGAGACCGATCTGGAATCCGGGCATTATGAGATTGGCGAATTTATCATCGATATCGATGCGACGGATGCGGGGGTAAAGGTAATCATCACTGATCCATCGACCGGTGACGATACCACCATAGAGATTCCTTATTATTAAATCGAAAACAGGCGAGGACCCGTGAAAACATTTAAGAAATACCTTACACTAACAGCTATTTGTTGTATCGTAATACTCCTTATGAGCTGCGCATCAACCGTCGTTCCCATCGTATCAACAAAAGCCCAGATGGGCTACAAAACGGCCATTCATCAGGAGTTGATCTCGCTGCCTGCTCCCAAAGAACAGCTGGTGTCTGCCGTATACAAATTTCGGGACCAGACCGGCCAGTACAAGTCGTCAGCCCAGGGTATGACCTGGTCTACCGCTGTGACTCAAGGGGCAACGTCTATGCTCCTAAAGTCTTTGGAAGATTCGAGATGGTTTGTGACTCTCGAAAGAGAGGGATTATCCAACCTCTTGAACGAAAGGCGCATCATCCGTCAGACCCGCGAACAATACAGCGGAAGCGGGGGGGAAAGGCTGCCTCCTCTTCCACCTCTGTTGTAT
>CAZTKR010000577.1:0-1701 GCA_964614115.1 uncultured bacterium
GGACCGTCTGATCGTCAAAACCGAGGGGCGCATTTTTTTCATCAAGACCGATGAGATTTACTGGATCGGTGCGGCCGGAAATTATGTTTCTCTTCATGTATCCAAGGATGAACATCTTGTGCGAGAGACCATGCACGGTATGGAGAACAAACTCGATCCAAATAAGTTCATCCGTATTCATCGGTCGGCGATTGTCAACCTGGAACGCATCAAGGAAATCCAACCCTGGTTCAACGGTGAGTACCTCGTCATCCTGAACGACGATACAAGACTCACGATGAGCAGGAAGTATCGCGAGCGTTTCAAGGATTATTTCTAATACTACTCTTTCAATTCTCTCATCATACCGTTATTCTTATTTCTTCCATAGGGTTTCATTTATCCTTGCTTTTTTTTATGTAATTATGTATTTTCCAGAAATTTGGGGAACTTGAATCGGAGGGGGTTGTTTGATCAGAAAGCTCGCTTTTTTTCTTTTTTTTATCGCTTGGTGTCGGTCTTTGGGGGGTGTTGTGACGGCCAAGTATGCGGGGGAATTTTTAAGGACAGGTGTGGGTGCCCGTGCTTTGGGCATGGGGGGAGCCTACATCGCCGTAGCAGAAGATGTAACGGCCGTGTACTGGAATCCCGCAGGCCTGGTTTCCATGGAGTCATTGCAGGTGCATGGCATGCATTCCGAACGATTTGCGGGTATCGTCAACTGGGATTTTGTGGGTGCGGGACTTCCTGTAAGGGATAATATGGCCATGGGATTCGGTTTTTTCCGCCTGGGCGTGGACGGTATACCCTTTACGAGGCTCAGAGATCCGTCGCGTAATCTGGGTGAATTTTACGTGGATGAATACGGGCGAAGGATTCAGAATGATGTGTATGCCTATAAAATGGTCGACGATGCAGAGATGGCCTTTGTACTCTCCTTCGCGAAGAAAAGATCAGAACGATTTTCGTACGGGGGTAATATTAAAGTCATCCGTAAAAGTGCTGGGGAGTACGGTGCATGGGGTTTGGGATTCGATGTGGGTGTTCGAATGAATCCTTACCGTGATCTCAGGGTGGGTTTGGTTTTGTTGGACGGTACATCTACAATGTTGGCATGGAATGGGGGAAGACGGGAACTCATCCTTCCCAACGTCAAGATCGGCGCAGCTTACCCGTTCCGTTGGTCTACTTTCGA
The DNA here is from genome assembly GCA_964614115.1 of uncultured bacterium. Lineage (GTDB taxonomy): Bacteria > Zhuqueibacterota > QNDG01 > QNDG01 > DSAB01 > CAZTKR01. The sequence continues at coordinate 1,175 of CAZTKR010000577.1, forward strand.
GTGCTTGCCCGTTTTTGATGTACATATCGGATTCGAGGACAGGGGCACAGCGGCACAGGCCACATGGGGACGCATGGACTTCGATTTTCGAGGTGGATTGGAAGTTCGGTTTCGCGAAAGAATCGCTATTCGTTTGGGAACAGATAGAGGACGGTTCACGACGGGAGCCGGTATCTCGGTATCTGCATTCAACATCGATTACGGGTACATGACGCATGCCGACCTGGGGAACACGCATCGCATCTCCATGACATTTTTCTGGAATAAAGATCGTCTGTCGAGACTATAGCTTGCTAAATAACATAAAAACATGAAAAAATATAAAATTAGTATTGACTATTGTCGTATTATTTTGTAAAATGTAAGTCCGGAATTCACTATAACTTATTCATGGTTCTGATGGAAGGACCTTTATGGCTTCAAGTATGACAGGAATGGGCATCGGAGAGTTTCAGCAGGATGGTACGACGATCCTGGCCGAACTAAAGTCTGTCAATAACCGGTATCTGGAAGTCGCTTGTCGAATG
>CAZTKR010000578.1:0-1697 GCA_964614115.1 uncultured bacterium
ATGATCGGCGTCGAGGAATATCCATTTGCCGAAGTCGTCGTTCCATACCTCGCATACTTCATGTCCGTCAATATTAATCAACCGTGCCTGCCAGCCGTACGCCATGCATGCACCGGCGAGAAGGTTATTGAACTGAATGCACATGCCGCCGCCGCCATACTTGTTGACTCGATCCAGTATAGACAGTGCATCCCATTCCGGATACTCAGGTATCGGCGGTGTCCAGCGCCATCGTTTCGTCGCATAATCGAGCAGTTTAACCTGCGCCTCAAAGGTGGTTCGGCTTCCGGCGATGACCTTATCGAGATTTTCTCGTCTGCACAGTTCTTCGAACTCGGGTCTATCCCATTTTTCCCATTCCCATTCAATCGAAGAATATTTGATCGGCGGATTGTTTGTCTCAACCACAAAGATATTTTTATGGCGTGGAACAGGAAATACTTCTTTGAATTCTGCTGAAACTTGTGCAGACTTCACAACCGGACTGACGAGAGGATTATCGGTTGAGAGTAACGCTTTGAACTGGAGAAAGCGCCTGTTGAACGCACCCCCGGGGAATTCAATATTGACTGAATGACCACTGCCGATCATCTCATATGGTTCCCATCCATCTCCATCAGGCCCCGGGTTAATTCCCTTTCGGAGATAGTACATGACATCTGTTCCTTCAGGAACATCGGATGTGATTGAAACGCTCAGTTTCTGGATGGTGCGCATCCTGACAATGATATCTTCTGATTCACCTTTCCAGAGATCGATAACAGGGCTTTTCAGCCATCCTTTTTTAACATACCGGTTCAGACTGATACGCACCGAGTATTCGGCACGTTCTTTTTTCTCTAAGGCGGATGAACTCTTTTTTGTTGCTTTCCCTACGTCGTATCCGTCAATAACAAGACTCGAACCGGTCGATTGCCCGAAAGGACTCTGTTTCCATGATTTACCGCCGTCGGTTGATTTATATGATGTTTTGCCCACATCTTTGGGATCGCCGCCCCCCGCCTCAAATTCATCGGCTCGTGACAGCCATATCTCCCAGCCTTCATCTATACTCTGTGCTTCCGTACAGAAAAGCTCGATACGGTTCTCACCCTTTTTCAGCCATTCAACCGGAAATTCGACCCATCGAAACCGCTCATAACCCCTCCTTTTCCATGTATCGATACGGGAAGCATGGCCGTTGATCTCGAATTGAAGCGGATATTTACCCTGACGGTGAGAAAAAACAAACAGCGAAGCTTTATGCGCTCTCGTATCATCGATATGAAGGGTTTTACGGGCTCTGTTTGGCCCCCAGATGAAATCGCTGCAAACCCCCTTTTCGCTGACACCGGCTCCCGGGCTGTCGTTTTCGATAAGGTCAATAGTAAAAAGGCAAACACCGCCGTCCTGATGTTTCATGAGCATGTGCATGAAACCGGTATCGTATATTTTTTCGGCGCTGCCCGTCCAGTAAGTTTGGTCGGTTTCCGCCGATGCCGAAACTGAAGCACCGAGCACAGTAAAAACAAAGATAGCTTGTGTTATCTTCTTGATTCGTTTCATAATTCTACCTCCATAAGGATTGAAGCTGAAATACACGGATTACAATCTGAGAATATATATCAAGATATTCTATAAATAAAGCGAATACAACCCGGAAATAGAAGGATTTATACATGTTCATGCAAATATCGGATTTACTTAGAACGATAAAT
>CAZTKR010000579.1:0-1690 GCA_964614115.1 uncultured bacterium
AAACCAGAAAAACAGTGACGGCATCATCTGGAGGGTAACGCCGGAAGGAGATAAAACAGAAGTTGTTAAGGGGATCGGCGATCCCAATTTTATTCTTGTTCGTGAGGACGGTTCTTTCCTGGTTTCCGACGATGCGACGAATGAGATCTTCCTGGCCGATCTCGATGGCAATCTCGAACTGTTTTGCACTGCGGTGAATCATCCCAACGGTCTCGCCTTTAGCCTGGATGGTACTTCTCTCTATGTTGCACAGATTTTTCTGAACATCAGGCCCGTGGTACCCGACAATCGGGTTTGGGAAGTCGAACTTGAAGATGGCAAGCCCAAGAGAACTGCCCGTTTATTGACACAAACCGGGCCACGGGCCGCTAATGACGGCCTGGTCGTTGATAAACTGGGACGCATTTACATCGCAGCCAACGGCGAGGGGAAAATATGGCGATACGATCCATCCAACGACGGGATCGTGTTGATTGCCGAGAATGTATACGGCGCAGGCAGTCTGGTTTTCGGGGAGGGAGATTTTGATCATCAGTCTCTCTATTTAACCACGACATATGCGGCGGGTCGAGGCGGTAAAGTCTATAAAATTACTGTCGGGGTAGAAGGTGTACCGGTGAACCGGTAATCATCGGCTTAGCAACTAAGATGAACCAAGGAGGATTTCATGAAACGGGTACTCTGGATACCCATGGGGATTATCGTAGTGCTTTTCATCGTTTTTTCTGCGTGGAAAATACGGATGCACTTTTGTATCGAAAAGAAGCGGATTGAAATTCCGAAATTCACCATCCCCGAGGAAGCCATTGCAGAGATTCGCGCGAAACTGGAAGACCGGATTCTCGATGTTGAAACGCTGACAGATAAGCTCAAGGATTCCCGCATGCTGCTCGTCGGGGAATCCCATTTACAGCACGAAGTGATTGAATATTTTCTGAATATCTTGGATCGTCTGCCAGATGAGCGACTGGTGCTGAATCTCGAACTGCCGTCGTCGATTCAGCGTCATATCGAGGCATATATGGAAAGCGGGAACGAACATCACCTCGATACGATGAAAACCACGCGTGGCTGTCTCCCATATCAGAAGATTATTCGCTGGTCTTATCGTAACCGGGAGAGAGTTGAGAAGGTATTTGCCATGGACGAGCCCCTGGCACAAATGCAATTTAACCGGAGATACTTGTGCACGGACACCCGCAACGAGACAATGAAGAAGGCACTTTATCGGGCTTATCGTGATTTCCCTGATGCGAGAATCATCGCATACGCCGGACAGATGCATATGCTGAAGTCGGGACGTTACAAGTTTGACATAAAAAATCGGACGCCCGCGGGCTCCAGATTGATTCATTCGGACATTCCGGAAGACGATATCCGTGTCGTCATGATCGATGGTGAAGATGGTTTCCCGCTATCGCCTGCGTGGAACGGAAAGATGGGTGCCATGGAGATGTTCGGTGAATTTGCCCGGCTACCGTTTACGTATTTTTATACCTATCCCGTGTATCGTGTCACCCATGCACAGGAGTTGTTCGATTTTTACGTGAATGTCGGGAAAACAACTAAAATAGAACGATGAACCTTGTTTGGATATTTTAAAATGAGTGAGAGGAGTGTATTAAGAATAGTCGAGAATATCTGAGAATGCATACGGTTTTTTTAAGCTTACGGTGCTTTCCACTAAATC
>CAZTKR010000580.1:0-1686 GCA_964614115.1 uncultured bacterium
AATGTAGGGATTGGTAGTTCGGCTGCTGTCGAAATCGCAACACTGCATTGTTTACAAAGTTATTTGCAACTTAACCTGTCAGAAAATCGTTTGGCACAATTAGGGCAATTGGCCGAGAATTTGGTTGTTGGGGCGCCATGTGGTATTATGGACCAAATTACTGTTGCCAGCGGCCGCCAGGGTCAATTAACTCATATACTATGTCGCCCGGGTAAAGTGCTGGGAGAAATCGAAATTCCTCATGGGACGGAATTTGTAGGCATCAATTCCATGGTTAAACATTCCATCAGGGGAGCCGAATACGGTGATGTTCGCATTGGTGCCTTCATGGGTAAACGGATCATCAACCGCATAAGGGTCCAAAACAATAAAAATCCAATCAAACATCTCACTGAATTGAAAACAGATTCCTTTGAGAGAGATTATAAGGATGCGCTCCCTGAAACAATGATCGGATCGGATTTCTTGGCTGAATACAAATCGCATGATGATCCGATTACTGAAATTCAGCCTGACGCCAACTATCGCATTCTGGGCCCTACTTCACATCCGATCTATGAAAATCGTCGGGTATTGTTGTTTATGGAGTATTTAAAAGCGGCGCTACAAGACGGACGTGATGCTTTGATCGCCGCCGGTGAATTGATGTTTGCCTCCCATAACAGTTATCGGAAAAATTGTAGACTATCGACACCTGAAGTGGATTTCATTGTTGACTCGGTCCGAAATCGCGGACCGGAAAAAGGGTTGTTCGGAGCCAAAATAACAGGCGGTGGATCTGGAGGTACCGTTGCAGTCTTGGGAACCAAAGATGCCCTTTCCCGAGAGATTCCGGCCATCGCGAGGGAATACAATCGATTAACCGGCCTTACCCCTGATATATTTGAGGGCAGTTCGCCCGGTGCGATTGAGTTTGGAGTGGTTCGTTATATATTCAGCCCCACAGGATGGATTAGATCCAAATAAAAATTGAGAAAGCCGTTATTCCTATGGCGGGACTGGGAACGCTTTTTTCCGACCTCTAACGCTTGTAAAAAAGCATTATTTCGCGTAGTCGGTCCTGATGGAACTGCTCGCGCATTGATTCTTTATCAGATCATGAATCTCCTGAATGCGGATATTAAACGTATCTGTTTAATTGTTCAATTCAATGAAGAATAAAGTGTGCCGATTATTTTCGAGGACCTAATGCATCCTATCTCCAGCGATTGGATAAATATTCCCATCTGGTTCATGAAGCTAAAATAGTGTAGCATATATTGGACTATACCTCTTTTATTGTACGAGAAGATCAGGATGGGTTTGGTCATGACGTCTATCAGAGTAGAGCATTTTCTGACGGTGATCCCATCCTACTCTGTTTGGGTGATCATCCATTTAAATAAGATGAAGTATCATGTCATCACCGATTGTTGAATACTTTCGAAGTTTGCAGGGAGAGATCGTTTTCCACTGTCAACCACATTAATGCGGGTGATTTGATGGGATATGGTGTAATAGTAGGAAAACGATTAACATCGAACACAGATATCATAGATGTATCGTTAATCATTTAAAAACCATCATTAGGTATAACGATAGAAAAATTCCAGATTGATGGATTGAGTCCTGAAGAATTTTTAGGATGATTTGGGATCCACACCTTAGCTCCATGGATTTATGATGTTGTAGAGGAAATGATCGAGA
>CAZTKR010000581.1:0-1685 GCA_964614115.1 uncultured bacterium
ACACCGCCCGGCTTCAATAATGCGTATAGATTTTGGAATGCAATCTCCACGGGCGGTGGGATGTGTTCGAATATTTCGCTTGAAATGATAAAGTCAAAAGAATTCTCCATATCCGGCGTGATCGCCAAAATATCCAACTTCGGTTCCTTGTGATAAAACGTATTTTTATACTCTAGCGCTCTCTGGAGCGGTATGCTGTATACCCCTGAATCACTCATCCCCATACCCGATTTGGACGGATATGCGGGAAATTTTGAAATAGGGTAACTTCTGCCGAATAGCTCTAACGACAACACGTGGATGATGGATCGAAACCGGAGAGTCGAACCGCAATGATAACAGGAGGGCGTTTCTCGACCGCATATATCGGACAGGGGAGACGTAGAGTACTGACCGCATATGTTGCATAAAAACCGGCGACACTCGGTCTGCGTAAAATATCGCTTCAACGTATATGCCAGCCAGAGTTTTCGATTCTTTCGTTTGCCGTTCATCGTGCTCGTTCCCTGGGGTGTTGGGATTCACTCACCTTCCAGATATTCCTGTCAAACATCCGGGTTCCTTTCATCAGTCATAGTAGAGAGATGTTACCCCTTACAAACCCTGATGCTGACATATGACGGTCGTCTTCTTTATCTCAATCGACCCGTATTATCGGATTGCTCTGTTGGACTCTTACAGACCGGTCGATGATGATTGTACTATAGAAATCATCAAGATTTGGACGACCGTTTTTTGGGTGCTTCCGCTTTCTTTTCTCGTCTACTCCTCTGATAACGTATGACATGATAGACAAGGCTGATCCATAGGAGAAAGAGGGCCAGGATGGCGAGATATTTCGAGACAAACAAGAAGACGACGAACAGCCCAAATAAAACAAAAGGTGTCATTATAGATTGAAAAAATCGGTTGAAGGAATCGTGGTATTTCCTCGCCATCATACTCACATCGTTGAATCGCTCCTTCAGCCACTTCAAGGCCCGTTTGACGGCCTTCCTCTTCAAGTAGAGTATCCAGAGAATCAGGATGATGATGATCCACCTGACAGCGCGGATGAACCAGTTTTGTGCGTAAAATACACTGAAGGTGAGCTGGTCGTCGCTCTTGACGATGGTTTTAGCAAATCGATAGACCTGCCCTCCGGTGGGTATCTCAATCTGGATGGGCAATATACCTGTTCCCTTACCCGATATGGCTGCCTGCGGCATTTCCTGTTGAGCCAAGCCCTCGAGTCTGCCGCTGAACTCCAACTCGGCTTGAATCTGGCTGGATAACTGATCTTCTTTCAAGGGCAGATTTCTGAAAGTACTCTTGTAATCCTTTCCTTTGTATACTTTCTTGAGTTCGTTGGTATCCATTTGGACGTGTTCCTCACCCGCAGGCTCTGGAAGGGATTTCATCGCCTCCTCATCGAATCTCCTCTGAGTACGTGCAAAAACATTAAGCCCGCGTATCATTTCCTCTTTCTCCAGCGTGCTCTTAAAATACAGGTACGTATAATCGTTGGGGAGATACACCGACCATATCATTTGGCTCGTCATCAGATCGACGGGAGGCAGATTGGATTTTAGTGAATGCAACATCGAGAATCTATTTTCTACCAGGCAGAAGATCACTTCGACGGGAAAGGTATCCAGACGGTTTTCCACCAAACGAGACCGTATCAGTGGAACGAGTAGCTCTCC
>CAZTKR010000582.1:0-1685 GCA_964614115.1 uncultured bacterium
GTTGATCAAGAATGGAGGTTAACGTGACATCTCGAAAAAAAAGTCAATTTCGATTGTTGATTCTGGCGTTGTTGATATGCGCTATGTTTATCCCAGTAAACGGCGAAGACAACCTCATATTCATTCAAGTATCCCCCAATGTTCTCAATCTTCAAAATAATGGTCAAGTCGTTACGGTTCATACCAATATCGCCTATTCCGCTGTTGTGGCCTCTTCGGTCTCTTTAAATGACGTTGCAATAAGTAGTTATAAGGCAGATAACAAGGGTTTCTTCGTGGCCAAGTTTTTGATAGACGATATCAAAGGCCTTCCATTAGATATCGATGCACTTAACACACTATCTTTAGAAGGTTCGACAAAAACGGGTGATTTGTTTTTTGGCACGCAGGACATTTTGGTCATCAATGTTATACCAAAAGGTAAATAAAAAATCAAGAGAATGAAGAAGTAGCGCCGGTCGTCAGTGAATGAATTCTGTACGGCCGGCTCAAAATTGCCCAACCGATAGTAATCCGATCATTTTTAATTCCTCATCAAAAATCCCTATAGTTAATTCTCAATTATTCTTTTAGAAATGAATAGCCGATTAAAACTCTGGCTATCAGGTATTATGATATCCAAGTCTAAAACACTCAAGGGCTGAAAAAGCTTCTAACCAATTCATACGAATTAGATAAACGCTACCCTCGCTTTTTAAGCCAGTTTGTGGGCGATAAACTAGTATATCACTTGATAAAAATACTTTAAGACCAAGTTTTTTGGTCTATTCTGTGCATGTCCTCAAGCGATAGATGACTAGAATAAAGAATTACGACCTCCAATGACCCGAGCATGTTTATTAAAGGATATCCTTCTCAAAGCATTGGAGGGTATATGTTTAGGCAACGCCAATAAAAGATGGCCCGGTCTTTCCCGACCGGACCATCCTATAAGAAGCTGTCAGTATGACACGATTACCCCAGCCACACGTACCGGTGATTGCAACAGGCTTTCCCTTCCATCAACGTCTTATCCCGGATCATCTTGATCTTCGGATTGAATCCCTCGGCCCAGGCATAATCACCCCAGCACACCCACGCATACCCGATGTCACCGGCATCGGCCCGGAGGAATGTATCTGCCCAGATACATTCTGTGACGTTCATCTCGAAGGCCTTCTCCGTATCTTCGACGATTTCCATCGTCAATGTTTGGTCGTATCCCGAACGGAACTGATTGACATACGCATCAAAGCTATTGTCCTGCATGCGCTCGGCCTGTTGTTTCCCAAGATTCAGCAGCCTTTCTGTGGTGGTCTTTTTGAGGAATTCGATCATTTTATCCTTGCCCATTTCCTTTTCCAGGGCCCTGGCCAAATCGATAAGGTCTCGATATCGCGCTCCGAGCATCTGTCGGTACGTTAACTTTCGATCGTATTCCTGATCGAATTTGTGCACGTCTTCCTGGAAATACACACGCTTGCCATCGCGTATCAAAGCCGGGACCGACTTCACACCGACACAAGTCAAAGCACAGGCCGGTATAATTTTAGTAATAAAATCCCGCCTGTTTGGTTTTGTTAAATTAGATTTTCCCATTGTCTTCTCCTTCCTTTTATTCTTAAAACAAAACGGGAATGCGCTTATTCACTGATAATCATCCGTTCGATAAATTTGAGAATATATTCGTTACTTGGTCTGTCCAT
>CAZTKR010000583.1:0-1669 GCA_964614115.1 uncultured bacterium
GTATACATGAATCTCGATTTGCAGCTATAATGGTTAAATGTAATGGATTCGAAGAAACGATATCGACGAACCTCATGGTATCTAATGTACTAGCATGTCCTATTATAATTCATCCCAAATTTATAAGTCATCCGCAGATCAGCATCCTGGATTCTGAAATAAATCATCGTGCGTTTTGGTGTATCCTTCAGAATGAATCCAATTATTACACACGGATAAAGGGATTAGCGTATCTGTATTTTGATAATAAGGGGATTAAGAAAATAACTTTTACTGAGAATTGGGAATTGATGTTTCCACAGGCATCTCAGAGATTTCTCGTTTTTAGTATTGATAATGAGGATATCAATTTTATTAAAAGAGTGATTATAGAAGTTAATCTAAAAACGAACACACATAGATTGCATAGAATACGAAAAACGATCAATACCTTTAAAATAATGAGAGAACCTTGAGGGGAGAGAGGAGCGAACCGCCAGTCAACGGTACGAATATCTTCCCTTGCCCGCACAAGGTTCTCCCGATTATGGTCAGAAGGAGGTGGTGCGAACAAAACAAAGAATTAATTTTTTAAAGAATTTACAAAAAGAATACCAAACGTCAAACAATTTTTTTAAGGATTTAAGTTTTTATTAATTCATTTCCTCATGCAGTGCGGGCTGTGAGGATTTGAATTTACATGATAAGGAGGAAAGAAGATGAGGTATATATTGGTTTTTGTGACCGCACTCATGATAGTCAGTATCGGTATTGTAAATGCTCAGCATACCTATGTACTTCCTGGGTATACCCCACAAGAAGGTGTAGAGGATGGATGGATTCCCGATGCAGCGACTCCTGGCCTGAATGGGACTGCTTCACAAACGTTCGTCCAGACGATACAAACGGCACCGGTTAATTGGTGGTCGGGCATTTATGATGGAACTGATTATCGCTGGGTTAACATTGAAGGTGATCCCGAAGCAACCAGTATCTATGTGCGTTGTGACATCGAGATGTATGTTAAACAGGTTCATGATGTGAACGAAATTTATTTCCATATTGCTGATAATACAACACAAATGAGTGCTAAAATAAACGGTAGCCTTCACTCTAATAATGGTCAGTGGATTGGCATCGAAATCCCCGAGAATAAGGACATCGAGAAATTGGTTGGCACATTCGACATTTTTAATCGAGATATCAGCGGGGAATATATTCCGGTTACCTGGGAACTGAGGGAGTTCCTCAATGGTGCTTGGATACCATGGAGGATAGCCGATGATATCGGTTACGGTAATAATGGTCAGGACCATGCCTATTGGTGGTTGATTGCCGATGGTGAACCCTGTGATCATATTTATCAATTCCGATGCACGATCAATCCAGCATACCACCAGCCGGACGGACGTTATGAATTAGATCCGGCGATTTGCGTGGGACCCGTGTTGTAATTACCATCGTGGTTTATTGCGCAAGAATATCATGAAGAACGATACCGGGAGAACTAGTTATCTCCCGGTATCGTTATCTAAAGGACGGGATAATGAAAAAATTTGTCTTATTTATTTCCTTTTTTTATCTTTTGGTTTTAGGTAATAAAATATATGCTCAGATTTCCATTTCACCTCCCATTATCCAGCGACGATTGTCAAGCATCGGTTTTTCCACGATCACGGTTTCGATATTA
>CAZTKR010000584.1:0-1667 GCA_964614115.1 uncultured bacterium
CCGGTTCTGCTCATCGGTAATCCCCAGATACAAAGGGGAATTCCTTCTGGGGTATAGCCGTTTGGATACGCCGTTTTCTTTCGAATGATAACAGGGATGATGTCATACTCTTCATACAGTGTTCTGTGTATCTCTTCTGCATCATATCCCCGGTCCAGCATCAGGTAAGCGATCTTTAACTCAGGGAAGCGCTCACGAAACTGATCTAAAAGAGGAAACAGATAATCCTGGTCTGTTTCATTCCGTGAGCTAATGACGCTTACCAACGGTATTCCTGTTACCGCCATCAGGGAGTGCGCTTTATGACCAACGGGGAATTTATCCCGGTGATGAGGACGACCAAAGGTTGCAGAGGGATCGGGAAAGAGCCATGTGCCATCGGGTTGTTTTTTGCCGCTGGTTGAACAGTAGGCACGGATCGTGGTTGAATCGGCGATCACAATGAGTCCCTTTCGTCTGTTCTTGGGAAGCATCGGTAACTTTGGATCAAGGAGATTGAGTGCATGAGCACGACGTACAAAGCCTGCATGAATCTGAGCGTAGCCTTCAGGGCCAAGGACTTTCTTTAAGGTATGGTAGGTGGTATGGGATGGTACTTTTCCATCGGAAAAGCCACGCAGCCTTCTATAGGTCGCCACGTCTTTGAGTCGTTGAACCAGGACGCGATCAGAGATGAAGACCTGTTTAACCTTGAGGATGCGAGACAGAAAAAGCGATGCGCCATATCCTTTTGGTCCCCGATTGCTCATGGCCCTTTCGCCTGCCCGAACAATGGGCTGCATCTCGATAGCAAGGAAGTAGCTAACCAGATCATTTTAGGGATCGACAAGATCTGTTCCGGCACTGGACACCGTTTTAAAAGGGATTTGGATTTCTCGCATAGCGGCACCTCATGAACTGTTCAATAATTACCCTGAGGGGTGTTCAATAATTCATGGTGCCGCAACGGAGGGAAGAAATCAAAACAACATGTCGTTTTACCTGAACATTATGGCAATTTTATTGTCAAAGAACGCTATACATTACCCGCAAACAAATGGGGGTAACTTTTCGAAAGTACCTTTATAACTCATTGATATTATTACTATAAAAAATATTGAACGGTCTTAAATTGGACTAAGGTTAAGGGTAGACCATGATCCATAGTGTTGCAACAATTGATTGGGCAATAATTGGAATCGCAAATCGTGCTCGAAGGAATTCAACATGGTGCCACTTCACTGCTGCCCCAACGTATGAAGTTAAATACTGGTTAACCAATTAAAATAACTAATAATTTCAGATAAAATATCTGTTATCGACTTGAAATTCAAACTACCACTAGGCTACCCTCCTGGGATCTTACAGAAGGAAACAGCACATGTACACAGGCAGCCTCATCTTTTCACAAGTCATGGATTACATGCCCGTACATACTTTTAGACGATGCGTTCAACGGTATCGCGGAAACCGCAAAATCAAACACTTCACCTGTCTTGATCAATACCTGTATATGGCATTTGTACAGCATTCGTGCCGAGAAAGCATCAGGGACATTGAAACCTGTCTTCGCGCCCAGAGGGCTAAGCGCTACCACATGGGTATTCGAAGCACCATCTCCCGCAATACCTTATCCAATGCCAACAAGCTCAGAGATTGGCGTATCTATGCTGAGTTTGCTCAAACGC
>CAZTKR010000585.1:0-1664 GCA_964614115.1 uncultured bacterium
GAGATTAGTAGGGAGATGAGCGAATTAGCGGCATGGTCGAACGATCCGTCCGTTTTGTCTTATCAAGAAATAAAAGGCATCAGCTTTGCCTTAAGAACGTCACAACAATACGATGAACTATACCAATCGCATTCGTTGCGCACAATCGAGCTCTTGCCCGATAACATGTCGGAATCAGAATCGCATTACAGTGTTCGGTTGTTTCAGGTTTCTCCCAAGGATAAAAAATATCCCGGCGCGTTTATACGCTATCCGGATCATCTGGAATACGAGTGTTTGAACAACGAGACCATCCGGTTGAGGTCCAACATTAGCCTGAGGGATACGGAAATCGAGAATAGCCGTTACACGCTTCAAGAGTTATTGATCGCTGTGTACGATTCTACCAATACGCGTTGTCTGTACCGGGCGGTACTGCCTCGCAATGCCATGCCTGGGGAGTTCATACTCCCGCGGTTTCCGCAAGATGCGTTTGATCTGAGACTCATCGCCTATTATCATTTCGACGATGATGATTTTTACGGACGGCACCGCGAGAAACACGAAATCATCATACCCTGCAGGCGGTCGGAGCGTGTTAAAATCTGCGGCCTGTTCCCGATACAGGGAAATTTACTGTCCGCGCATGATAGTCTCGGATTTTTCAGGGGACAAAAAAAGGCGTCCACTTTCTGGTCTTTTGTCTTTTATTCGTCCCTTTTGCTCATCGTGCTGGCCATTACGATGAAAATCATCACACCACCTGCACCGGAGGTGAGGTATACACTTATCATGGAAAGCGATAAATCATGAAGATACGACGTGACCTGAACGAGTCCGGCGACCGCCATCGAGTCGCCGTGGTTCACCTTGAACCGGATGTAACCCGCTTTAACATCGCGCAACGATTCCTCTACCATCAAAATATATACGGGGGCCAAAAGGCACGAATTCCCAAGATGTGGATTGAATTCAAGATTCCAGCCGTCATAGAGGCGGAAAAGAACAAGCTTTTTTACTTTGAGCCTGTGGGAAGACGACCCAGTCCGGTTCTATCCAATATTAAGATGGAATCTCAAGGAATGGACATCCCCGTCTGCATAGATCTCTCGCAGATAGCCGACGTGGATGAGGACATTCCTGAAGGCAAATCGAGCCGTACCTACAAAATATACTTTCAAGTCTGCCGAATGGATGCCGACAAACAAAGACACGTTATCGGTCTCGGAGAAGTAGATATTGAGATGGAGGCGAAGGAGGGAGCGGGTTTTCGATTGGAGAGAGCGGAATGTCTCATCCCTCCCGACGAGGCTGGACGGGTTCACATTGAACACAAGACGGTAAAAGGACAGCAGGAACTCTACCGGCTTTTTTTAAGCCATCCCTCGGAGCTGCGATTTTCCAGTCCAGCAAGCGGTCTGTTGCACTTACGGGCGGAGGAAGGGGGCACGCCCCTGACTGAAGGTTTTTTGCTGAGCTCAGAGCAATCCGGTGAAGGAAGCGACATCAAACTCCACGACATGGTGCAGGGTGAGGAGTACTTGGTCGCTCTATCCATAGACTTTACAAAGTTCAAAAATCCACTGCAAAATACAGACGTCACGCTGATTGTGGACAGCATTTATTACACGCAAGAGGGCGATGCCAACACAAAGACCGTGTTCAGGGAAACCGTGACCATCATG
>CAZTKR010000586.1:0-1663 GCA_964614115.1 uncultured bacterium
CCAATTCCCTTTTAAGTCTATTCTTTCATCCCCGATAATTAATTCATAAGGTTTATCTACAGCAAAACCTCCTTTGCCAATGTTGCTAATAACTCGCACGACGACGATGTTCTTGCCTTCTTTGAGAACCGTAGATGGAATATCGTACCTTCGCGGGGGATATTGATAGCTTGTTGTACCAATGAATATCCCATTAACGAACGTGGAGTCAGCATCGATAATTCTTCCAAGATCAAGCTTGGCCGGTTTTCCGATCATAGATGCGGGAATATTTATTTCTTTTCTGAACCAAACAACACCGTTCACAAAACCCAGGCTGTCATCGACCCAGTAACCCGGAATTTGCATAGTCGACCAGTCAGACGGTTTATACTCAGGGCTGTACCATGTGCTTTCAGGATTCTTATAACCTTCATCATTCTGCCTTAACTGGCTGTACCATGTACTTATCCTGGTTCTATCTTCATTTTGAATTTGTTGTATTAGCGTGCTATCTTTAAACCTCTGAGCTTCGTTATAATGTTCGGGAAACCCTTTGAGACCTTCCTCACTGATCCATGATTCGGCAGGCGACCCACCTAAAGCCGAATTAATTAAACCTACGGGAATCCCATATCTTTCATACAGCTCTTTACCAAAAAAATACGATACAACCGAAAAGTGTAATACGTTTTCGGGATTTGCTTTCTCCCATTTCCCCAACGGTAAATCTTTTTGCGGGCTGTAAAAATCATATTTATCTGGAACTTCGAAATATCGGATATAAAGATTCTCGGAAGCGGCGATTTCAGCACCGTATAACGGACTTACTCTTTGCATGTTCAATTCCATATTCGATTGTCCAGAACAGACCCAAACATCGCCGATCATTATGTCAATAATTGTAATTGAGTTACTTGCGTTCACGTGCATCTCATACGGACCGCCCGCACTCAACTTGGGAAGAATGATGTCCCATTCCCCATTTTCATCGGCTGTGGTATTGTAGGTTAAACCCATAAAGTCAACGGATACCTTTTCGTTATGTGCAGCCCATCCCCAAATTTTATTTTCGGCATCACGCTGTAATACCATTCCGTTGCTTATCAACTTTGGTAATTTAACCTGTCCGAAGGAAGGAAAGGATACAAGGAGAATAAATATAAAAATCAGTTTATTCGGTCTCATGTTGGAAATCATTTTATCCACCTTTATTTTCAGCTCGCATTATGGGTATCTATTTCAAGGGCATTCACTTCTTTCCCTGAATCCAAAGATTTTCAATAACAATCTGAGCCTCCTTTATTCTCGGTGATTTTGTTGTTACCGTTATCGAACCTGATCAGGTGCTTCGCACGTGGCACAGTGAATCCGGTCTCTTTCATTCATACTGCATCATCACACTCACATCGTGTGCAAACACACCCTTGCGCGCCAGGGCGAGTTGGGTTTCAATATATCCCAGAGGATTTCCCATATCCAGTCGCTGTCCTCGAATTTCCTGCCCGTAAGCGCCTTCGATTGCTGCCAGTTCCGCCTGGGCCGTCGGCGGCTTCCAGTTCGTGAAACCCGGTAGCCGTAGCACCCGCGACGGGTTCCGGCAGGTCACGTCCGCCCCGATGAAACGGGCCAGGTCGCCGACCAGCCCGCTCAATCGGTCCGGGTCCGTCCGTTCGGTCAGTCG
>CAZTKR010000587.1:0-1660 GCA_964614115.1 uncultured bacterium
TCTGGAGGCTCGAAAGAAAATGGTCTTCAATACCCGCGGACATGTGGGCTTCAATCTCGGTTTCGGAAGATTTAAAATCGTTTCCATGTACCATTATTCAGGCATGGGAACGAGCGGCCACACCCAAGCGTTGTTTTTTGAGCCTTATGTGGGGATCAGTTATCCTGTCACGAAGGTCCTCGTTCTGAAGAATACGTTTTCCACATTCTTTGATCTCGGTCGAAATTGGGACATGTCTGAGGGTGATTCTGACGAGTCTGTCCTTCCCAGAGGATTGATATTGTCCTTCACTGTCGGTGTCGAGTTTCATTGACCGCAAAAGATAAAATTTGCTAAATCGCCACAATTATCCTATATTTTCGTATACGATGGGGCGAGGCCAACTTACGCGGTTGGATATTCTGCTTCTCGCCTTTTTTACTGTGTAGGGCAAAGTCGAGGCGAGCCGTATTACTCATTGAGAACCGATAACTGTTTGGCGGGTTGATTTCTATAGGTTGGATAGGAGAGATGAAACGATGATGTCCTCCAGACGAAATTCTCTTATTGTTTTATTTGTGTGCGTATTTTGTATTGGAATTTGCGCGGATTCGATTCAGGCACAGGATGATGAGAATGTGAAAAAAGCGGCTTATTGGTTCAACGTGGGTCTCGGCTTGAGTACGGCTGGGTCGACGGCATTGAGCGCCAACGGGAGCTTTCGGATTAATAAAACGATTTTTTCTGTGCGCACAACACAGGTTTCAGAGGCGAAAGATCAGGTCGGTGGAGGTGAATTTTTTGATACGGGTTTCCTGATTGGTGCTGCTACCGTGA
Source organism: uncultured bacterium (assembly GCA_964614115.1). Lineage (GTDB taxonomy): Bacteria > Zhuqueibacterota > QNDG01 > QNDG01 > DSAB01 > CAZTKR01. The sequence goes on from CAZTKR010000587.1 coordinate 817, forward strand.
CGTCGAACAAGCTTATATCTATGGCCGTGGGACTGGCCAGAGTGAGTGGTTATCGGTATATCGGAGAACCGGGTCGGAATCGTTCGGTGGAAAAGGAAACGCTGAACAATTCCATTGGGATACCCATGGAAGTACAGATGTTTTACAGGCCCAACCACATTTTTGGCATCGGTCTTTATATCTTTGGTAACTTCAATTCTGAACAGTCTTTTGGTGGTATCACGCTGAGTATACAGTTCGGACAATTTTAACGGCGTATCATGAATCGAATACTCGATGGAGGAATACAACATCCTGCATGAGGATGCACATCGTGTTTTTTCCCATGACTTTAAATGAGCCGCCAGGCTGAAGGGCAATCGTAATTCTGCCATTTCTATTAGGATTTGTCTCTCATAAAACAGCGTTGTAGTACGCAGAATCATGTCTCACACGAAAACAGATGTTTTATCCGGAATTTCCGTTTTTTTACCTGCTTCCCGATATCCATATAAGATTTAACCACGAATTGAAAATGATGCATCATTACAGCCTCCTATGTATCCCGTAAAAATGTTCTGTCAAACGACACATGTTGTTCCATGTGATGTAATAACAAGAATTTCTTCCCCATTTGGAATCTGTCGTAAACGATTTATCGTTCTCATGCGTCTAATGGGTGATTTTTTCCTCGGACATTCTATTTTTCAGTTTTCGATTTGGTCGATGGAATTTCGATACATGATTCTACCGTTGGAAGGAAAGACCCTATGGGCGCGAGAGGTGACCTCCATTTTCTGTACGATGGAGTCGTTTCATCCCGAGTCTAATCGAGAAACATGGGCAAAGACTTGGATTCGGAATT
>CAZTKR010000588.1:0-1658 GCA_964614115.1 uncultured bacterium
AGACGTCCAAAGAGAAGAAGATATCGGAAGATTGGATTCGGTTTACCATTGCCGATACAGGTATCGGTATCTCAGAAGAAGAAATCTCCAAAATATTCCAGCCTTTCTACTCATGCAAGGAGAAGGGAACGGGAATGGGTCTAGCCATCTGTCGGCGTATCATAGATGAGCACTGCGGAGACATCTTCGTCGAGAGTAAAACGGACAAGGGCACCCAGTTTTCGGTACTCTTGCCCGTAGACAGAAAAGAGAACATGAACGATGGATAAAGGAATATGACGTTATGGCGGATATCCTCCTTGTGGATGATGAAAAATCTGTGAGCTCGACCGTTGGGTTATTCCTCAAGAAGGAGGGATATGCCGTTGAAGAAGCCTCCAACGGTCCCGATGCAGTCGAGCAACTCAAGTTAAAATTTTTCGATCTCGTCATCACAGACCTTAAGATGAAGCCCATGGACGGTCTCGAAGTGCTCCGTCAAGCCAAGAGTATCAATCCCATGACGGAAGTCGTGGTCATGACGGCCTATGGCACGGTCGAGAGCGGGGTGGAAGCCATGAAGCTGGGTGCATATGATTATATCCAGAAACCCTTTGAAAAGGACGAATTCCTCATTCTCGTATCCAAGGCCCTGGAACGGAAACAGCTCTTGACAGAAGTTCAGCAGCTCCAGGAGGAGTTGAAGGAGAAGTATCGGTTCGAGAACATCGTGGGTAAATCCAACGAGATGATGGATGTGTTTTCCATGGCGCTTAAAGTAGCACCGACCGACAGTACGATCCTCATCTCGGGAGAAAGCGGAACGGGTAAGGAGCTTATAGCCAGGGCTATTCACCTCAACAGCCGCCGGAAGAATCGGTCGTTCGTCACCATCAACTGCGGAGCATTACCTGAAAATCTACAAGAGAGTGAGCTGTTCGGTCACGTCAGAGGTGCCTTTACGGGTGCCATTCGGGATAAACGCGGGTTGTTCCAGGAAGCCAACGGCGGAACACTGTTCCTGGACGAGATCGGCGAGACGGCCCAATCCACTCAGGTGAAACTTCTGCGCTTTCTGCAGGATGGTGAAATCCGTCGTGTCGGTGAAAACGATCCCATTCATGTAGACGTCCGCATGCTGGCGGCAACGAACCAGGATATCGAAAAAGCAATAGAAGAGGGCCGCTTCAGGGAGGACCTTTATTATCGGTTGAACGTTATTAACATCCATATGCCCCCCTTGAGAAAACGACGTGACGATATTCCCTTGCTCATTAATTATTTTTTAGAAAAGAACGTGACTCAGAAGAAGAAAAAGATCGATTCCGTTTCTCCAGATACCATGAAAATTCTCACGGGATATCACTGGCCTGGGAATGTCAGGGAATTGGAGAATGTGATGGAACGGGCTGTTATCTTGACGAATCGCAACGTCATCATGGCCGAAGATCTCCCCGAATCGATTCGGGCGACACCATCCCAGGGCCGGGAACCGGAATACGATACGGAAGAAAAAACATTGGAAGAGCTGGAAAAATATTACATCCTGAAGGCTCTGGACAAATTTGCATGGAATCAAAAGAAAGCTTCCGAGGTTCTGGGTATATCGACGACAACACTCTGGAGAAAATTGAAGAGTTACGGTATAGAGCCTAAGAGAAAAGAATAAACGGTGCCGC
>CAZTKR010000589.1:0-1656 GCA_964614115.1 uncultured bacterium
GATGGAGGCATATCTGGGTTCGTTGATACCGGTTTGAATGGAAAGGACGGCAGGCAACTTTATGTCCAGGACTTCCAGGAGTTCGCCTTCTAATTCTCTGAAAACTTGCGCGCCTCCATCTTGTAGTTCGGCTTTGTTCACCATGGTGGCATGGGGAATGTTGAGCATCTCTGCCAATGCCGGACCCACAACCGAGGCCCAATCATCGGAGGCGATACGCCCGGTAAGGATTAGATCAAAATTCATCCCTTTGATGGCCGCGGCCAGAATGCGGGCTGTGGCTATGCCGTCGGATCCGGCAAAGGCCGGATCATCGAGACGGATGGCCGTATCCGCTCCCTTGGCCAATCCCATTCGAAGCGTGTCGTCCGATGCTTTAGCCCCCATGGTGATGAGCGTCACCGTACCGCCCTGCTTCTCCTTGATGAGAAGGGCCTCTTCCAGGGCGTAGTTATCCGCTTCGTTGATGTTGAACACCAAGCCTTCCTGGACGATACCCACACCCGACGAATCGATTTTCACGTCCGATTCCGATGTCTCAGGAACGCGTTTTACACAGACGATGATATCCATACCGTTATACTCCTATATATGAAAGAATTTCCCGTCAGACAACCTCTACGAGTAATTCCACGATATCCCTGACTTGAATCTTCTCCTCGTTCCCCGTGGTTTTTACGGCATCCTCCAGCGTTAGGAGACAGAACGGGCAAGCCGTGGCCAGCACCTCCGCGCCCATAGCCACCGCATCCTTGACGCGTATTTCGGCCAGACGCTCTTCGGTGCTTTCCGATTCCATCCACATCCGTCCACCACCGCCCTCGCAGCACAGGCTGCGTTCTCTGGATCGGTCCATCTCCAAATACTCGACACCTGGAATACTCTGGAGGATGTGTCTGGGCTCGTCGAAAATCTTGTTCTGTTTTCCCAGGAAGCATGGATCGTGGTACGTCACCTTCTTGGCGATTTCACCCCTGAAGGTCAATTGGCCATCCTCGATCATACGGCTCAGGAATTGCGTGTAGTGCATGACCTCGAACGTGATGTCGGAATACTCATTCTTGAACGCGTGAAAACAGTGGGGCGATGTGGTCATCATACTGGGGAATCGATACTTTGCAAAGAGCTCACGATTGTTCTCCTGCGCCATCTCAAAGAGTCCCTTTTCTCCCAGTTCGTTCATCTCGTTGGCACAGCAACTCTCTGCGTTGCCCAGAACGGCAAAATCAACACCTATCTTATCCAGAACAGTCACCATGCCCTTGGCCAGTTCTTGGACCCGGGGATCGTACGCCGCCGTACAGCAAACAAAATAGAGGAGGTCCGTTCTGTCTCCTTCTTTCAGGACGTTGACTTTCAGATCGCCCATCCATTCCGAGCGCTTCTCCCGTACACGTCCCCATGGATTGCCGTGCATGAACGTACTCTCCAGGGCATCGCGCACGGCCGGTTTCACCCGCCCGCTCTCGATGACGTTGGATCGCAGCTCCAGGACCACCTCGTAAGGCCGAACGTTCTTAGGACAGCGCTCGGCACACGTGGCACAGGTCGTGCATTCCCAAATCTCCGTGCGTTCGATGGGATTGAACCGTTCACCCATCAACGCTTCGTAGATCAGTCTTCTGGGATTCAGTGACGATCGGATGGAAACGGGAC
>CAZTKR010000590.1:0-1655 GCA_964614115.1 uncultured bacterium
TCTCTGCGACTTCCTCCGAATATTCGGCACCAAATTGTTCCTCGGCCCAGATTTTATAATATGTCGGCAGACGTTGAGCAGGGATTAATTCAGGATTCCATGCATAATCGAGAAAAAAGTCGATTGGGAATTCCATGGGTTTGATGTCGCCGACGTTTACAATCCATATCTCTCTGGCACCGTATTCGTACGCGAGATGCATTTGTTCCCAAACTCTCTCAATCTGGTTCGTATTCAACCATTTATAGTTGCGGGGTCCACCTACATAATCGAAATGATAGTAAATTCCGTAGCCGCCTTTGCGCGGCTTGTCTAAAAGATTAGGGAGTTTGCGTAAATTACCCCAGTTATCGTCGCATAATAAAAGTGTGACATCATCAGGGACTCTCATACCTTTGTCATAGTATTCCTGCACTTCTTTATAAAGAGCCCATACTTGCGGGATTGTGGACACATCTTTACCGGTGACTTCGGACAGGATATCTCGCTGGTCTTCAACGATTCGTTGGAGAAGTGCCACATTCGCGGTGGGACTCATCGCTTCGTCGCCGTCTCCGCGCATGGCCAATGTGACAATGCTTTCAAATGAGCCCATCCTTTTGATGCCTTCTTTCCAGAATTCCCGCAGGGCATTTTCGTTTTTTTCATAATTCCAGGCACCCGATCCATAACGTCTCCACTCATCATGGGCGCGCATCATGGGTTCATGATGTGATGTGCCAATGACGACTCCATATTCATCGGCTAATTTCGGATTTTCAGGATCATCATCATAAAACGCCCTGCCCCACATGGCAGGCCATAGGAAGTTACCTTTCAATCTTAAAATGAGTTCAAAAACATGCTGATATAGTCTGTGATTGAACATATCAGTACCGTATTTTTCCAGGGACCATCCAGATAGCGCAGGTGCCTCATCGTTTATAAAGATACCTCGGTACTTGACCTTGGGTTCGCCTAAGGTGTATCGGCCTGGTTTTATAAAAATGTCGGATTTCTTTTTAACCGGGACATCGGCCCACCAATACCATGGAGACACGCCGATCTTTTCAGACAGGTCGAACATACCAAATATCGTACCGCGCTTGTCGCTACCGGCGATGACGAGAGCACGTTCCACAGCAGGGAATGGTTTGTCTATCACTTGGATGAGGTAAGTTTCCCATTTCCCCTGAATGTCATTTACTTTAAGTTTTTCATCCCGAACCAGTCGATCGATGAGCGGGCTTTTACCCAATGTACCCACCAGTACTATTTCTCTTATCGTCGGTAGATCATCCAGGATCAAGTCCGGCTGTGCGTTAGTAACATTAGTGATATCCTGTTGTAAATGTTTCAGTACGCGGATTACACCGGGATAATCTGCTGTGCTGGCAAATAGAGGCGCTGACCAACCTGATTCAGATAACGCGAATGTACCGATAGACTTTTCCGTAATCACATAAGTATCGTTTTGATTATTTTCTGCACTTATTGGGCAGACGAGTATGGACACAAAAAGTGAAACCGTGAACATTAAGAAGTTATTTTTGCAGTATCTTCTAGATATATAAGACCATAGTATGTTGTTTAAATTTTTTACATGAATCATATTTGCCCTCATTTTGTATTGTAGAGGAGAAAGAATTTTGAATTTATTTAAATTAACAGTATTT
>CAZTKR010000591.1:0-1650 GCA_964614115.1 uncultured bacterium
GAGAGAGGAATACGAATAAGGGATTAGAGATAATAAAATCATAACGATATCTCTATCAACGATGTTGAATCTGACTTGATTTTTACCATGGGATTGGTCGGAAATCTTCCAATCCTTACGGTAAAATTCCAGTTACGAACATTGCCTTAGGGTGTTTTATGGACGAAAAAAACATTCTCATCGTTGACAGTGATCGTGAGATGGGAGAGAAGCTCAAGACACTGCTTTCGGCCAATGGGTATAAAGCCGAACGCATTGAAACGGGTGTTGATGCTCTCGAACGAGTCCATAGAAACGATATCGGAATTATTTTTCTGGATTTTTTCCTACCGGATATGAACGGATTGGATGTCTTGAAAAAGATACAGCTCATCAATCCCTCCATCATCATCATCATGATGTCTGTCAACGGGACGATCCAGAGAGCCGTCGAAGCGACGCAGCAGGGGGCTTACGACTGGCTCCAAAAACCGCTGGAAGACACGAGCGTACTGGCAACGGTTCATAATGCCATTGCCCAGAGCACGTTCTACGAAGGCGATGATTTTGTTTCCGAGATAAAAACACGGTACATGATGGTCGGTACCAGCCGCGCGCTTCGTCGTATCTGCAGAATCATCGACAGGGTCGCTTCACAGAGCACCATCGTCTATATCACGGGTGAGAGCGGAACGGGCAAGGAGATGGTGGCCCATGCCATCCATCTGAACAGCGAACGGGCGGATAAACCGTTCGTTCGTGTCAATTGTGCGAGTGTCCATGAATCGTTAATCGAGAGTGAGCTGTTTGGGCATAAAAGAGGCTCGTTCACGGGTGCCTACATGAACAAGCAGGGTAAATTCCAGATGGCAAATACGGGAACCCTGTTTCTGGATGAAATCGGCGATCTCTCGACCAGCGCTCAGGCCAAGATACTGCGGACGATCGAAACGGGTGAAGTGGAGATGTTGGGGAACGAACACATAGAAAACGTGGATGTCCGCGTCATATCGGCCACGAACAAGGATTTGAATGCTCTGGCTGCCAAGGGTGCCTTTCGTGAGGATCTTCTCCATCGAATCAACGTCATCGAAATAAATATTCCCCCGTTAAGAGAAAGACCCGATGATATCCTGCCGCTGGCCAACTATTTTCTGGAGATGTACTGTTCCCGGAACAAGATACCTATAAAGAAGCTCACTCCCAGTGCCGAGGCTGTGCTTCTCTCGTACAGCTGGCCGGGGAATGTGCGTGAACTAAGGAACGTCATAGAGAAGATCACGATTCTTGTAGACTCCAACAGGATCAATAGTCATCATATTGCGGAGTTCATAAAATTCCCGGATTCTGTGAACGGGTTGTCCAGTGCCAAGACGTTTAAGCAAGCTAAAAAGTGTTTTGAAAAAAGTTATATTATCCATGCGCTCTGGGAAAACGACTGGAATATTTCAAAGACAGCCGTGGCTTTGAAGCTGCCACGTTCGTCCCTGTACGAAAAAATTAAGGAATACGATATAAAGAGGAATCCGGAAAACCAGACAATTCGCCTTTCTTAGACTGTTCGAAAAACCGGACATTTTCTGTTCTGCCGCTCAATATATTGAACAGAAAATCAAGGGGTTAGGAGCAGTTCATTCATGTGGCATAAATGTTGCTTTCATAGTCCTGTTA
>CAZTKR010000592.1:0-1644 GCA_964614115.1 uncultured bacterium
TAGGCGCTTACGAACTCAAGCCCGGCACCGGCGGCGAGGGATTGGAGGGCAACCTGAAGCAGACTAAAAAGCGTTTCGTCTCTTGATTGGGCGGGGAAGAATTGCTCGATCAGCTCTGCAAAATAACAGCATGTAAACGATGTTTTTAGATTTTGCTGAATATCAAAGAACGATTCGATCAAATCACAATGGCTTACCGTAACCAGGTCCTTGCCTTCTTTTTCGTAGAAGTAGACGGAAACCAACGACATCGGTTCCAGGCTGCTCCCGAAGCGGTTCCCGAATTTGCGGGCACCCTTGGCCACTCCCTTGAATACGCCTGTTTCCCTGGAAAAAAAGACAATGATTTTGTCCTGTTCCCCGATGTCGAATGACCTCAGGACGAATGCCTCGGACTGTTTTCGGGCCATGGCGTGTCAAGAAATGTATTTTAAGAATAGAGTCCCCAATCCTAAAAACACCAAAAAGCCGATGGAATCCGTACACATAGTAAGAAGATTCACCGATCCGAGCGCTGGATCCAGTTTGATCAGTTTCAGAAAAAGCGGAATGATAGTCCCGAGAAGAGCCGCGACAAACATATTGACAAGCACGGCCAGACCCAACACAAGACCGATGTAAGGATTTTTCAAAATAAAATATGAGGCTGAGGAAAGAATCAATCCGATCACCATGCCGTTCCCTACGCCGACCAGAATTTCCTTGAATAGAGCTTTTCTGGCGGAAATCCACTCGATTTGGCCTATGGCAATCTCGCGGACGATAATGGCGATGGTCTGGTTGCCGGCGATGCCCCCCAAAGCAGCAACCAAAGGCATGAAGACGGCCAGGGAAACGGCCTGTTGAATGGACCCTTTGAAATGGCTCACCACGAACGGCGAAAGCGAAGCCGTCAAAAGGCTCAGCAGGAGGAACGGAAGTCTTTTTTTGATGGAGGTTATGGGGCTGTCCTGGACTCGATCCGTCGTGTCCAGTGAGACCATTTTGTACATATCCTCCGTGGCCTCCTGGTCGATGACATCGATGACATCATCCACGGTGACGACGCCGACGAGCTTATTATCGGCATCCACAACGGGGATGGCCACAAGATTGTAATCGGCGACGTTTCTGGCAACTTCTTCCTGGTCGGTGTCCGTGCGGACGCTGATGACTTCTTTGGTCATGATGGCCTTCAAAGGAGTGTTCGGCCGGGCGAAAAGAAGCTGTCTCAAGGAGATGACTCCCATGAGATGCCCCTCGTCATCGATGACATAAAGATAAAACGCCAGTTCCACATCGCCTTCGAGCTGCATGGCGGTGATGGCATCCGAGACGTTGGTCGTTTCATTCAAGGCGTAAAAATTGGTGGACATGATGCGGCCGGCCGTTTCTTCGTCATAATGGAGCAGTTCCATAATATCTTCGGTCGGCTTTTCCGCCATCAACTCAAGCACTGAAGATTTCATTTCCTCAGGCAGAAGATCGATAATGGAGGCCACGTCGTCCGCTTCAGCCATATGCATGAGCTCGACTATTTGGTTGAGAGGAAGTTCCTTGATGATATTGGCGGCATCCTCGGGATCCAGCTCGCTCATCACTTCCGCCGCCATCTCTCGGTTTTGATCGTATAGAGTATTGAATAGGATCAGCCTCTCTCTGTAT
>CAZTKR010000593.1:0-1624 GCA_964614115.1 uncultured bacterium
GATTATGAATTTTGTAGTCAAAGAAGCATTGTTTATTGCAGTTGGTGTATTCTGCGTTTCGTATACCGTAGCCCAAATTCCTAAACAATGGGGTGTATCATTTGTTGGTGACAGTTCCTGTGAACAATGTCACAAAATGCAATCGGAGAGTTTCCGGAAAAATATACACAATAATGCGTATATTCACATTAAAGATACCGAACAATATGTTAAGCTTAAAAAAGGAGGCAAAGAAGGTTCCTGTTTGCGGTGTCATGCGACCGGTTATGGAGAAAATGGAGGATTTACCGATGAGGTAACGACGCCGGATCAGGCTAAAGTTGGGTGTGAGGGCTGCCATGGTCCGGGAAGTAAACATGCGGCGTATACATCGAAAGAGAAAGAAGCAAAAATACTTTCCATACAACGCAAACCGGATTGCGGAAAATGCCACCGAATCCACTCCCATGAAGGATAAAGAATAATCCAATGTTGAAAAGTTAATAATATTATTCACTATAATTTCATAATTTACCAGATAAGGAAAAGAAGATGATAAAACGTATCCAGATGGACAGGCTGATCACATTCGGCGTTGACTTCATGACAAAGCGCGGTGTTCACAAAGATCATGCGGAGTATGTTGCACAGGTTGTGGTCGAGACGGAAGCATTCAAGCAGTCCACACATGGGCTGGCACAGTATGGTTTCATAAACGGAGCTTTGGGGAAATCGATTGATCCGGCAGCAGAGCCGAAAATCGTCAGCCGGCACGGAGCTTCTGCAGCGGTAGATGGTGCACACTCCCTTGGGCACCTTGCGGTAAAGCTTGCTAAAGAATTGGCGATAGAAGCTGCCCGTACCCACGGTATAGGATTCGTGGCTGTGCGTGATACCGAATGGATTGGTGCATTAGGAATATACCTCATATCCATTGCTGATGAGGGACTCCTGTGCCAGGCATGGGCGCAGTCAAACACGTGCAAAGATAGTGCTCCCTATGGCGGGATCGATGCCCGGTTCAGCACGAATCCCATCGCGCTGGCATTTCCGACGGATGGTAATCCTGTTGTTGCTGATTTCTCTACATCAACAATGTCATTGAGTGGTGCAAGTTCGTTAAGCAAAGAGGGCAAAAAGACTGAAGTTCCCAGGTTTCTTGACAATGCGGGGAATCCCGTCAGCGATCCGTCTGTAATGGACCGTGAAGGCACGTTGATGTTTATGGGAGGTGACGCTGAGGGACACAAAGGATATGGATTATCGCTGTTCAATGAAGCGTTGACAGTTCTGGCGGGTGGGAGCGCCAATAATCCGGAAGCCGTCCCATCCCAGTCATTTTTGTTGATGGTCCTTGATCCTGCGGCATTCGGAGGATCGGAGTATTACATCAAGGAGATGCGGCGGTTTCTTGCGCATGTTAAGAGTTCACGTGTTCGTTCATCATTTCAGGAAATTCGTCTCCCGGGTGAGCGTGCAGAGGACGCCTTCAAGGATAAAGGTTCCTTCCGCGTTGAAGTCGTCCCGGTCGAAGAGCCGGTCGCCCTCCAATCTGGAATGGGCATCGATGATATGAACCCCGTAGCCCTGACCATTGAGCTGCGCCCCGATGTAGCGGGCCATGGCTGACTTGCCGCTGCCGGTC
>CAZTKR010000594.1:0-517 GCA_964614115.1 uncultured bacterium
GGTATAATTGGTGATGTGGAATCACAGGTGGTCCCGGCTGTTCGCATAAGTGATGTTTATGTCGTTCCGGATTGGGAAACAGGCAAGGTAAAGGTTCAGGCAACTGTATTGAATACCTACATGGATGGTATGTCATCATCAATATCTTTCAAAGTGTCAGAAGCGCGCATAGGAATACTTGTTGCATTAAACAAATATACACAAAAGCTTAAGATGGGAAGTAACACGGTGGTTGCAGAAATTCAGGTGCCTGAACACAAGCTGTGGAGCCCGGACGATCCTGTGCTATATCGTGCAGAAACTTCTGCAGAGGCACTTGCATCAATTGACGAAAATTCTGTTCGTTTTGGATTTCGGGATTTTCGTTTTGAAAATGGATTTTTCCGGCTCAACGGGGAACGAATATTTTTAAAAGGGACATTCTTACCGTTGATTTTTCCGGTGGGTTATACTGTGCCTTTAAAGGAAGATTGGCTGCGCCTGGTTCGCGCAACGATCACCAGCTACTTCAAGTACG
>CAZTKR010000594.1:527-1624 GCA_964614115.1 uncultured bacterium
TGCTGCACATTTGAAAACTATGGGTTTAAACATCGTGAGAATACCCTTTGGTTGCCCTCAATATCGTATACTTGATATTTTTGATGAGATGGGTATCTTAGTCTATCAAGAGCATTACGGGAGTTGGCAAATGGGAAACCATGGTCAATATAGGGATAAATATACACGACCGGACAATGAGGAAGATCAACTGCTAACTCGTTTTGAAAATTCGATAAAGGGAGTTATTAAGCGTGACCGTAACCGTGCAAGTGTTGTAATGTGGGGTCTGCTCAATGAGACCAGCGATGGCCCAATATTCCGAAAAACGATTGATTTGTTGCCTTCCTTACGGTCTCTTGATCCTTCGCGGCCAATTCTTTTAAACAGCGGGCGATACGACAAGGTAGAAGAGATCGGAACTATGAGTAACCCGGGTTCGATGACATGGGATGTCGGATTTTACGAATTATACGATTGGCATGCCTATATAAATAATCCATTAAGCCCCGAAATGCTTGATGAATTATCAGGCAGATCTATTACAATGACACTCCACCGTTTTCGCGAGCCTCGCAGTTTCAACTCCGGACTCCGATCCGGTGAAAAAATTATTATTACTGAATCGGGTTATTGCGCTCCTATTGATTTACCATCGATACTTGGTAATTATCAGCAATGGGGCAAAGAGCAATCTGACGATGCCCGTTACTTTAAAAGGCGATATGAAAAATTTCTTACCGATTGGACAAAGTTTAATCTTGGTGAAATCTGGTCGCGACCGGAAGATTATATTGAAGACGCTTATATCACGACAAACTCCATTCGTGAGACCAGGGAAACAGCAATACGGTCTAATCCTTACATTATTTCGTACGTTCCTTCCCATAACGGAGTAGACCGTTATGGAGGTTCAGGTATGGTTACAGGTTTCCGTCGGCTTAAAACTGAGATGCTTAATTCTGTTTTTTTGGCAAACAGTCCGCTTCGCTGGTGCTTAAGTACAGAGCCGCAAAGTATCTACAGGGGTGATCAGATTCAATTAAGGGTTTCCTTTTCCAATCTCGATGTTTTAAATCCGGGAAAGTATCCGGCAACTATCCAGGTCATTGATCCTG
>CAZTKR010000595.1:0-1622 GCA_964614115.1 uncultured bacterium
CATACAGACAATGCCGTGTCGAAGACGGTAAATTTCCCCAATAAGGCCACTGAACAAGACGTAGCCAAGGTATACCGTCTCGCCCACGATCTTGGCTGTAAAGGGGTAACCATCTACCGTGACGGAAGTCGTTCAAAACAAGTGCTGACCAAGGGTACCGGAAAATCAAATGCAAAATCCGCGAGCTTGATGGAACGTCCCAGGGTGTTACACGGTTTTACGTGCAAGCTCAATACGGGCCAGGGATCACTTTATGTCACCATCAACACCGATGAAAAACACGAACCCATCGAAGTTTTTGCCAATATAGGAAAGAGTGGTGGAGACACGGCAGCCCTGGCCGAAGCTATCGGCAGGCTCATTTCCATATCACTGCAAAAAGGCGTGAAAGTAGAAGAAGTGAGTCAGACGCTCATCGGTATCACGGGCTCCCGTCCGGTCTGGAATGAAGGCAATCTGGTTAAATCAGTACCCGATGGAATCGGGCAGATTCTTCTGAATGAATTCGGCCAAAAAAAGGAAGAGGATAAAAGGCCCTCGATAAAATCCGCCATCGTAAAGACCGACAAAGCCCAAGGATTAACGGGTCCCGAGTGTCCCGAATGCGGAAATCATATGGAAACCGAGGGCGGATGCAATGTTTGCCGATCATGTGGCTATTCTCACTGCGGCTGAGTTTAGGTAGCACGATAACCTGAAATGAAGGAGACTGTTGAGTCTCCTTTTATCATTTGAACATTTTATCCCGTTTTTTCGTATAAAAAACGGATTTCGCATGATGGAATGGAAGAAATGACGCCCAGGAATCAACAGGTACAGGATCGAAAACTCGGTGATGAATGGATCGGCTGGAAGGGGAACCTAGCAACGGACGAGCGGGATGCCAGTGCAGGCAAGCGGATATTCATGGGCGTGCTTCTGGTTACTATCCTGGTATTGGGATTCATAGGACTGGGATTCTGGTATCTCATAACTCCACGGCTGGCCCAGTTCCACGCGTCACTGCCTGTCATCATCGGTATCTTCCTGATATGCCTCTGGAGTATCGTAGCAATCTGGTTTTTTCTGATCGTGCTGTCCATCTGGACAGGCAAAGACATATTCATGCATCTTTTGGGGAAAGAGTTTTCAATTACCTATATAGTGTCTCTCATCATGAAACTGGGTATTCGTCTCGGTATCTCCAGAGACCGAATGAGCAATTCATTCGTTAAAGTCTCTAATTCCCTCATCCAGGCAACGGCCCAGAAGGTGAAGCCCGAGAAGCTGCTTGTTCTGCTGCCTCGCTGCTTGAAAAAATCTCTCATACAGAGAATTACGGATTTCTCAAATAAATGGCACATCCCCGTCTATACTGTACCTGGCGGAGAAAAAGCCCGTGAAATCGTCCATAAAATACGACCCATGGCCATCATCGGTGTTGCCTGCGAGCGTGATCTTTTATCCGGCATTAAGGATGTGATACATCAAATACCTGTGATTGGAATTCCCAACGTCAGACCCGAAGGGCCCTGCAAGAATACCATCATCGATTTTGCCGATTTTGAGCGGGCTGTTCAAATCTTTCTGGGTCTTGTTCCCACAGAAAATCGAACGTGATGAATAACCGGACTACCTACCCA
>CAZTKR010000596.1:0-1617 GCA_964614115.1 uncultured bacterium
GGGACCAGGAACCCCGGGTGCCCATGAACCTGACAGACAACGATGTCGATATCCTCACCAACCATCCGCTGCTGGCCTCCACGGCGACTGTGATCAATCAGTACACCGATGCTCGGGGGCGTAAGGCGCTGCAGGATGAGATAAACCGGTTGAAGGCGGAGAAGAAATTGCCGTCGGATTATGATTTCCGCCGTCACGGTTTTCCGTTCGCGTGGTGGAAGCACATGGATATCGTCCTTCCAGTGGAGAATGATACGTTGCGCATGCGTTTAGAGCCTGAGGGTGGCAACTACCTTCGCGTTCAAGACTATTTGATTTTCAAGATCATACAGAGTTGTCGATGGCAGAGGCCGGTTTATTTTGCCGTCACGGTCTCCAACGACAACCGATCCAGCCTGGATCGGTATCTAAGGATGGATGGGCTGGCCTTCAAGGTCATGCCGGAAAGAGATCGCAACATCGAAGCAGAAATCATGCAACAGAACCTCCTCGAGAAATACCGTTATCGAGGTCTGAACGACGAGAAAGTCCATCTTGATCTGACTACCCTTAAGATGCTCCAGAATTACCGTCTGGCATACATGTCCCTGGCCCAGCATTATATCGGCCGGAATCAGAAGGAACAGGCAGCTTCGATCCTGGACGCCATGATAGAGCGAATGCCCGAGCACTGTATTCCCCATGGTGATGAAAGAGCGGCCCTGATGACCTCCCAACTCTTCAGGGAGGCGGGTCGACCGGCGGACGTCGACCGGCGCATACAACACGTCATTCCGGGCCGGGTGATGAGCAGGCAAGAGCGTCTCGATCTGGGTGCGTATTATGCCCAGGTATTTCACGATTGGGAGAAGGCCGAGAACGCGCTCGTGGCCCTCATCCAGGAAGATCCTGAGGATGTCGAAGCCTACGCATGGCTGGTCCAGACATACCGTTGGTCCGGTCAGCATGAAAAAGGCATCCGTTTGTTGGAGGATTGGCTGGAGCGTCATCCCGGAGATCGGTATGCCCAGAGAGAGTTGAATGATTTCAAGCAACGGGTGAATGCGGACACGGCTGTCTCCCCCCGGACGGATGGCGGGGAATGACGCGTATTATTCGATCGATATATGATGACAACCGGGAACGAGAATCCCAGGAAGGCGGGATTATCATTTAAAGCTTGTCGAAAATGTGGGATGAACGAAAGGTGATTGAATCAGGAGGAATACATGGATTCGGAAGCGATGGGAATGAATCGCAGGGTACACATACTGGGGGGTGTTTTTGTTTTTTTGTTTTCGTTGGTGGTGTATTTTCGCACGGTTGCACCGACGACATCCTTCTGGGACTGCGGTGAGTTTATCGCCTGCAGCCGCATACTGGGTGTGATGCACCCCCCGGGAGCGCCGTTTTATCTCTTGATAGGCCGGTTTTTGACGATGCTCCCGTTTTTTGGAGACATGGGTCTCCGAGTGAACGTGTTTTCGGTCTTGACCAGTGTGGCCACGGTTTTGTTGACGTATTTGATCATCGTTCAGTTGATTCGGCGGTGGCGGGGAGATGCCCAGAGCTGGGAGGACCGGGTGATCCTGTACGGCAGCGGCGTGTTCGGTGCCCTGGCCTTTGCCTTTACCGACA
>CAZTKR010000597.1:0-1597 GCA_964614115.1 uncultured bacterium
CTATGAGAAGATCGGAATGGAACGTAATTTTTGAAGTGAAGAAAGACCGTGAAGGGGGGCGTTCAGGCAGTAAATGAAGGTCTTTACCTCGACCGCAGAAAGCCACGGCTTTAGTCCCGACCTTTTGTGGTCGGGATTACGGCCGGGATGTCGTGCCACTAAATCCCGCCGTTCGCGAAGCGAATCGGCGAAACTAATTGGTGCCACTGACTTGCCCGTGGGGTTTCACCGGCGCTACGGATAATGATTAGTTTGCATTCCTCTTCACAGCAGCCACTTTTACCTAAAACACCCCGCCAGAAGGACGGCGGATAAACCCTCAAAAAGGATGGCGGGTGAACCAGCCAGAGGCTGGTAAACCTTGAGCAGAAATCGGTAAATCTGATTTGATTTCAGGGTTTGAATATTGGAATTTTCTTCTTGTCTAAGATAAGCATGCCCACATTACAAAAAAATCATCTCATTGAAACAGCAGAATTAATATCTCATATACAGAAAAGCCCGATTGTTTATTCGGGATGCATCCAGTAATTATATGAAGTGAAGAGGGGCGCCCTTAAATTTCTAAATAAAAAACTATCGGTCAGGGATTGAATCTTAGCTGTGGACTCATGTTCTAAAGCAGCTTATTAAAATAGCGATTGTTCTATGATGTTGGGGTTGAGCTGTGATAGGTATCTGAAATCTTGGAGACTTTGTTTTGAATTCGGCTTGATTTTGCGTGAAGAGGTGCATTTTTGTGGATGAAAGGCAGGTGCCACATCATTTTTTTATTGACAAATCTATCGTCATTTGGCATGATATATGACGATGGAATCGATAATAACTATTCAGGGTGAAAATACCACGTATATTGAGCGGATTTTGAATCTGCCTCCTCTCCTTGATAAGAAGTCCCATTTCCTTTTTGGACCCCGCCAGACCGGCAAGACATTTCTGATTCAAAATACCCTAAAAGAAGCGAGGGTGTATGACCTTCTGGACAGCTCGATCTTTCTGGCTCTTAGTCGGGATCCCGGTCGTATTGCCCAAGAGATCACCCCGCAGGACCATTTGATAGTCCTAGATGAAATTCAGCGACTGCCAGAGCTCCTTAACGAAGTCCATCGACTGATTGAAGGCCGACGAATTCGTTTTCTCATGACTGGTTCCAGTGCCCGCAAGATCCGCCGCGGTGGAATCAATCTCCTTGGCGGGCGTGCCCGTATCAAACATATGCACCCCCTTACCCACAGGGAATTGGGGAAACGGTTCGACCTGATCCGCGCCCTGGAAAGAGGATTGCTTCCCTCGATCTATTTTTCCGATGATCCCTCTGCTGACCTTGAATCATACACTGGTTTGTACCTCCAACAGGAGGTTGTGGCCGAAGGAACCATTCGGAATATTCCTGCGTTCAGTAGATTCCTCAGAATAGCAGCGCTGTGTAACGGTACTATCGTAAACTTCACGAAGGTATCCAATGACGCTCAAGTGGCACGTACAACTGTATACGAATACTTTGAGATACTGAAAGACACCCTGATTCTTCATGAACTCCCGGCATGGCGAAAATCAAAAAAAAGGAAACCCCTTGCCTCTTCAAAATACTATTTCT
>CAZTKR010000598.1:0-1590 GCA_964614115.1 uncultured bacterium
TGTTTCATAGTACACTGTTGAGAGTATCCTTTTTTATGTTTTCCATAGGTACTTTTTCTCTTTTTCCCCAAGATTTGCCTTCGATTGCATCCCCGTATTTTGATGTCCCCCAACATAATCGATTTATCGATTATTCCATCAACAGCGGTAGGATTCGCATTCCATTCGTTTTGAATCAACCTTTCACGTGTAATGAATTGGTGTGTGCTTTCAGGAGGGCCGATTCCACAGGAAGCGAGTTGTTTTTCAACCGATGGAACGATCTGTTGCTATCGGATTCTTGCCGCTATTTTCATCCTTATACCGATGAAAAGAAGGGACATCTTCAGCTTGCCATGAATGGCATTTACCGTGTTCAGGGGAAAAAGGACGATTCCTTCAATCAGTATCGTATCGAACTGGAAGGTACGTATGCTTCGCCGTATTTCGTCCTGGCGCATCGGACGGTGACGGATCAGGCATTCAAGGACGATCCGGATTTCTACGGCGATACGAGCGAGTGGATTTACGGACGGAGCGATATCTCCTACGCCCTCATCCGGATAAATTCCGTGGACCTGTTTGCTGGACGAGTTTCCAGAAATTTTGGCATGATGGATGAGCCCAGTCTGATCCTTTCCAATAATCCATACAGCTATGATCATTTTGGTTTTCGATATCGTTCAAGCCGGTTTCGGTTTGCATTCTACGCCAGTCGCTTGAACGATGTGAAGGGATTCGACAGCCAGGCAGCCGATACGAGCCGCGTTCTCAGCAGACGTTACTTTTCGGTCCAGAGAGTGGATGTAATCTTAAGAAAGAATCTGGTGCTGGGATTGAGTCAGGTGGCAATGTACGGCGGACCGGATCGCACGTTCGAGGCATTGTATCTAAATCCGATTAATTTTTACTACGTAGCCCAGAGGAATAACCGGTCCCAGATGAACGGCATATGGGCGATAGACGTGTACTGGAAACCCAAACATAATATCACCCTGTTTGGTCAGTTTTTACTCGACGATATCATAGTGAACAACGAACCGGATCAGGATGACAGGGCTGTTCATCCCGACCGTTTGGGGATAACCACAAAACTTGTGATGACGGATATTATTACTCCCGGTACTCAATGGGGACTCACGTATAATAGGATTAACAATTGGACATACATGTCCTACCGTACATGGGAGAATTATGTATTCCACGGTAGAGGAATGGGCTTTCCCAAAAACGCTTTCGAGGGGATTAAAGTATCATTCGATTATTTGGGGAAACCGCCGTTTATCTTTACGTTAAACACAGGATTTGAGCGTCACGGCGATCAGGATTTAAACGCGGTATTCGGGGATACGAAAGAATCATTTCCCATCGGTGTTGTGGAACGCAGGACATATTTCGATTGCACAATCCACTACATACCGTCGAACCGGTTTTATGCAACTATGATGGTCCGGTACGAGCACTTTAAGAATAAGGACCATGTAGACGGCATCGATGAAAACGGATTCTCAGCGTTGCTTTCTTTGTATTCAAACATCAATTGGAATCGTCCGTTTTGAGGTGTCGAGTCAGTACAGATGGAATGCACATGAGTCTTTCGTCAGATCTTTA
>CAZTKR010000599.1:0-1574 GCA_964614115.1 uncultured bacterium
CTTTTAGCTGAAGCATTTCCGGAGAGAGCAGGGAAAGTTCAAAATGAATGTACCGTGTCATGAAATAGCGGACCTGATGGACGCGTTCTTGGAGGGAACATTATCCCGGAAGGAGAAGTCCAGGGTTAAAAAGCATCTCAAGACATGTGCGTCCTGCAGGACTGAATGGGCCGAGCAGCGGGAAGTGGAAAAGATACTTTCCGGACTACCCAGACTGCGATGTCCCCAGGAGGTAACACACAGGATAGAATCGCTAACCGTAGGCAGAGAGAGGGTATCCCCTCTCCGCCGAATGTTCATGGCAAGTGAATCCTTGGGCTGGCGGTGGGTGCCCGTGGGTCTTGCCGCCACGGCGATTATTCTCGTATTCGTACTCCATCCGCTTCTGGATCAGAAAGAACCGGTTCCGTATACGCAGGAAGAAGTCATGAAGGCAAAAAATCAGGTCAAGTGGAGTCTGGGGTACATCGCCAAGACGATGAATCAGACAGAAAGAGAAGTGGTAGAAAACGTTTTATTCAAGGATATTCCCAAGACAGTCAGAAAAAGCATTAAAAAAGCAGTACCGATATTTCAAGGAGGTCAATGATGTTAAAGCGTTGTTTAATCGTCATCCCCGTGCTACTGGTCATGGTGAGCGCTGCCTCCCTGGCTCAGCAAGTTGATATTCAAAAACATCCTGGGTACGTCGACCTCGACGATATACGGATACCGGATGCCGCAGAAGAGATCACGGATATCGATCTGGGACCGGCGCTCCTGGCATTAGCCCAGCTGGGCGGAGACGAGGATGACGAGGATTTTGGCAAGGGTTTGTCGGGTTTGCTCTCCATCCGCGTGAAGTCGTTTGAGATCGACATGGAAGACACCGATGAGATTCGCCGCATCATGAAGAAAATCGACAAGAAACTGAACGACGAAAACTGGACACCGTTGATTCGCTCCAGAAGCCGTTACGAACTGACGAATGTCAGCATGAAGATCGAGGAAGGCAAAATCGTCGGTTTCTTCCTGATGTCCATGGATTCCGATGACGGAGTTTCCTTTGTCAATATCATCGGCGGCAATGTCGATTTGGAAAGCATCAAGAATTTTGGCCTGGGAATAAGCGATTCGGCTCTGGATAGTCTGGAGAAGAGCCTGGAAAAATTCTAAACAGGGAATGCGAGATTCCCATGGATCGAGATTTACGCTCACGTAGAA
Organism: uncultured bacterium; assembly: GCA_964614115.1. Taxonomy (GTDB): domain Bacteria; phylum Zhuqueibacterota; class QNDG01; order QNDG01; family DSAB01; genus CAZTKR01. The sequence goes on from CAZTKR010000599.1 coordinate 1,204, forward strand.
GGAAAGGATCAAACAATGGTTAGAAGATGCATGCTCATCAGTCTGATTGTATCGGTTTTGTTTTCGATGGGTGCCCATGCTCAGGAGTTCGAACTGGAAAAACATCCTGGGTATATCGATCTGGAAAAAATCGAGATTCACGATAAGGCCGGGCGCATTACGGATATTTCTCTGGGGCCGGCGTTCGTAAAATTCGTAAAGTGGGCAAAGGGCGAGGATGCCGAGGAGGATTCAAGGCACTTTTCAGGTATTCTCTCCATCCGCATCAAGGCGTTTGAGGTGGAGGATGAGGATAACGATACGATAAGACACATCATGAACGAGTATGCAAAAAAGATGGAATCCAAAGAATGGGAAAACATGGTGCTGGT
>CAZTKR010000600.1:0-1557 GCA_964614115.1 uncultured bacterium
CGGAACGTATAGCGGTGTATCGAGTTTTGATGGTACCACATGGATTTTATACGATACAGAAAACAGCAATCTTGTCAGCGATAATGTCTATTCCATCGCAGTAGATAACAACAACACCAAATGGATCGGCACCGACAGAGGTGTCTGCCGTTATGACGGTGAAACATGGACAACATTCAACACAAAAAACAGCGGTCTCTGCGATAACAAGGTGAACGCTATTGCAGTCGAAAAAAACAACACTATCTGGTTCGGCACCGACAACGGAGTTTCACGATACATAGGCGAAGTCATTACGACATCTGTTGATGAAGATAAAACACCGGAAGAAATACCTATCATCAAAACTTACCCCAACCCGTTCAATCCATTGACCACCATCGAATTCACTCTGCCTGAATCCGGTTTCGCAACCCTCACTGTTTACAACATCTCCGGTCAGAAAATCCGCGAACTTGCCGCCTCTTATATGACTGCAGGAAGACACACGCTCAAGTGGGACGGCATAAACGACAGCAGGAACGCGGTTTCATCAGGAATCTATATCACACGATTGGAGGTAGGAAAACACGTTGCGACAGGGAGAATGCTTTTAATAAAGTGATAAAAAACAGGCAGAAGGCACAGAGGCAGAAGAAAAAGGAGAAAACCAGAAACTATAAACCAGAAACCAGAAACTGTATTTTTTCAAAACCTTATCAGATAATCTACCTTGAGCATCCCCGTATTGCTGAGTGTTCTGTAATCATCCTCCTCATCCCAGAGCTGGTTATAGACAACATAGACATCACTGCCGATTCTGGGTATGTAATGGATGCGGAAATTCATGTTAGCTTCGTGATTCTCGTTATTCCACTGGACGAACGTGCTCGTTGTGAGGCGGGTGGAAAGGTTAGCCGTAAACCGTGCTGAAGCCTCTCTGGCAATAAAGCTGCCGTCACCGACAGTAATGTCATTGTAGGAGAGATCCGGAGAAACGGCAAAATATTTATTGAGTTTCACCGTACAGCCGGCGCTGTACTGATAACGTTTCCCGTTGTAATGATCGCCGAATGATGATGACAGGTCGAAAGACACCCGCCTGCTTTTGGAGCTCTCGTATTCTACAAAGTAATGCCAGTATTCATAACCTCCCTGTTTTATTTTAGTATTCCCGAATATATTCCATTCGTACTCAATCCACTCGTAATGGTTTTGAACCTGGAATTCGAGCGTATCATCGGAATCGAAGATAATGCCGAATGGCGTAATATTAACGGTACGGGTGAGGAGTTTCGTGTGTGTGTTCATGAGATAGGTATATTCATAGGGCATAAATAAAAGCTTTTTCACATGCGGAATAGTGACACGGGGCGTGTATTTCAATACAGCCATTAAATGCTGGATACCCGGGCGGCTTACAAAGCCGATTTCAGGATTGAAGTTCTTGTCGATTCCGTGATAAAGCAGGAAAGCATCAAATAGATCATTGGGGTAGTCTATCCACAAACGTCCGGCGATACCGTCACCGCGCGCTTCAGGGTCCCGGACCACTCGAGCGGCCGGCCGTGGCCCTTG
>CAZTKR010000601.1:0-1554 GCA_964614115.1 uncultured bacterium
GCTTCTTCCACACCGCTTTTTGTGGGAAGCTCCCCGCTCAACTCAATAACCCAGTAACACATGAACTTACGAACAGTTTTCGTCACCCGGCCGGCCTGACCTCTGAGGAGCGCTGTCTCTGCCCTGGGAAGGCCTTTTCTGCATAGGCCGGCAGGGGAAGGGTCAACAGAGCCAGGAGCCCGGTGAGAAGAAAAACCCATTGAACGCCGACCGTGTCCGCGAGCGGCGTCGCAATCAGGATCGAGATCAACCCAACGGGAATAAGCAGGGTAGGGGATGATGCGAAAACGCTCCCCCTGATCTCGTTCGGAGTGACCCTCTGAATGTCCGAGTGGATCGCGACGTGAGCGATGAAGAAAAAGAGATTGGACAAGCTGATGAGAACCAGGGCCAAGAGATAACTCTGCGTGAGAGCCATGAGCGCAAAGAGGAGATAACTGGCGCTGAGACCTCCGTAGATCATGGTTTTCCGTGAAAACCGGTTGCCCATACCCCCGGCAAGAAGAGCGCCGACCGCACCCCCCGCGGAGAGAACGGTCATAAAAAGGCTGTATTCGCCGGTGCCTCCGCCCAGGTAATCCTTGACAAAGACGATGTACAAAGGAAGCTGGGAAGCGAGAAGCAAACGCCACAGCAAACCGATGGAGATATAGAACCTCAACCGCTCGTGGGAGAGGGTGAAGCGGATTCCAACCGCCAGTTTTCTCCATGTGCGTTTTGTCGGTGCCCGGTGAGGTGACCTGGCCGGGGGCTGCTGAAAAGGGACCACGGCAGCCAGCATCGAGGAAACGAGGAAAATCGATAGAATCACGTTGAGGGTCCACGCCCTGGAAAAGTAGATGAGCAGCAACCCGCCGATCAAAGGGCCGCCGATTTTGCTGAAATTCAAGGACATCATGAACGCGGAGTTGGCTTGGAGGTAGTCTGCCTCGTCGAAGAGACTCGTGATCAGGGCCACTCTGGTCGGCCTCAGAAACACCAGGAAAAAAGAGGCGAGAAACCAGGCGAAATAGATCCAGTAAAGACCGGCGAGAAAATTCAGGGATAAAACGAGAAGGGCGAGCAAGATGTTGCAGAGGATAAAGATCCTTTTCCGGTTCCATCGGTCCAAGTAGATCCCGGCGGGAGGACCGAAGACCACCAGGCAAAACATGTAGATGGCCATGAAGGTTCCCATGGTCACGGCTTTTCTCGTGATGTCGAACAGGACGACCATGAGCGCAAAGGAGACAAGCTCAAAACCGAGCGCCGAAAGACTGTAGGCCAGCCAGTACCTCCGGTAGGAAGGTTTTTCGAACACTTTTGCCAGGTGGATGGTGAACATGGAGAAGGGTTTTGCACCTCCACTGTTTTCCTAAAACAAGCCTCTTGGACTGAAAAGACAATATACGCGCAACTTCATCCGGAAGCAACAAAGAGTTCTGAAGACTGTGGCATTTTGCATAATGGCTTTCTGAAAATCATCTCTTTTTGGCAAACCAAAGCTGCATTCCACTGAAACCAAATGTGGTCTAACCTGAGCGGTTCCAGGTTTCCCGATGAAATCGGGATTCA
>CAZTKR010000602.1:0-1551 GCA_964614115.1 uncultured bacterium
TGGCTGACGGTGGAGATGAACGGCCTTTATTACGCCGGGGCGCTACTTCCCTTCGTTCGGGAAGCGAGCGATTGGCGCCGATTCGCTCTCTCACGATTGTTATCCGAACTGGATACTCAAGTCTACCCCGACGGCGCCCAGGTCGAGTTGACGCCCGGCTATCACAATGTCGCCTTGCGCAATTTTCTTGGGCCCGTGAATATCGCCGGGGCATACGGGTATCCTTTGCCCGATCAATACCTGGAGAAGCTTGAGCGAATGTTTGCCTATAACATGTGGGTTATGCGACCCGATAGAGACGCTCCACGCTGGAATGATTCATGGCACGTCGATGTCGTCGGAATACTGAGAAAAGGATTCGCTCTATTTCCTCAGCGAAAAGACTTCGAGTGGATTGTCACGGACGGCCGGGAAGGAACGCCGCCCGACCATACATCCCATTTTTTTCCGTATGCGGGCCAGGTTGCCATGCGTTCAAGCTGGGAAAAAGACGCCCTCTTCTTAGGCTTTGAAGCCGGCTCCTTTGGTTACGGTCATCAACATGAGGACAAACTCGGTATCGTCTTGTTCGCCTACGGCAAAGAACTTCTGGTCGAAGGCGGAAGCTACGCCTACGACGCATCGAAATGGCGTCGCTACGTCCTATCATCTTATGCCCATAACGTTGTCCTGGTGGATGGTCAGGGTCAGGTCCGGCGCGGCTTGCCCCGTCAACAATATATCACGAAGGCGCCGCTCGATCTCGCTTTCCGTTCAGAAGATTTCTACGACTACGCTCGAGGGGTATACGAAGGAGGCTTCGGCAAGAGAGAAAATCGCCCGGCCAGACACAAACGTGAAGTACTCTTCCTCAAGAAGGCCCGCCTGTTCGTCGTTCGAGACACGTTGGAGCCTCTCGATGGCAAACCTCATTCGTATCAGGCGCTGTTCCATCTCGATAGCGAAAACGTCGATCTTGACAAAGAACGGGCCACCGTCGAAACTCAGGATTCCGGCTCCGCCAACATTCGAATCATTCCACTATCTGATGGAGATTTGAAGACCAATATCATTCGCGGCCAGGAAACTCCCGTAGTCCAGGGCTGGCTACCGCGCGGCCACGGCATTCGAGGCGTCAGACCGATCCCCACCGTGGTCTACGAGCGTCGCTCAGATAAATCCGTTCACTTTATCACTGTGCTACAACCTTTCCGGGACGGCTCTCAGAAACGTATAATCTCGCTCACCAAACACAATGATATAGTGACAGTCCTATATCTTAACGGCGAAACCGTCAACGTGAATTTCCCTCCGGAGTAAAATATTCCCATATCGATCAAAAGTATCATAAGAACCATAAGCATGAAACACAATAACAAGAAAATCAGAATATTTATGGTGTTACTTGTTGAAGTCGGCCTTTTACCGTTTGTTTTCTGCACCGATAGATCGAAGCCAAATGAGGTAGGTCTGGCGGCCAGATATAAGGAAGACGAGGATATCGAAAAAGATCCAGATGTGTTGGTCTTCACGGATTTTGATTCGAACGAATGGCGCGAACACTGGTCGGGC
>CAZTKR010000603.1:0-1547 GCA_964614115.1 uncultured bacterium
TCTCACCAATTTTCCCTATCCAATCCGCGCCTCTTTTATTGGCCATACCATAGCCCAGATTATTTAGTCGCAGAATTCACGTCCGATGTGCCTATATTTTTTACAGCCATTGAACCACTTTCCAGGGAAAGCGTGATTCACCATGTTATCCGGAAATCGTCGAACTCGCCCAGAAAATCTTCCCAGCCAATCTCAGCATCTGTCACCCTTGCCATCGGGGGGCCTTCCTTGACTCTGGCGATCAGATTCTCAATCTGTGCCCTATCTCCCTCCACGACACATTCAACTCGGCCATCAGATAGGTTTCTAACCCAACCCGTCAGTTTAAGCGACGTGGCCCATCTACGAGTATGGTCACGGAAAAAAACGCCCTGAACCATACCTGAGACAAAAATATGCGCTCTTGCGTTCATGCTTTACTTGTCGACTATATTAGCATATCTCCACCGGGCACGAAAACTACCTCTACAAAATTTCCGACAGAATCAAATCAAAGCTGCGCAAAGCACCTCAAACTGAACATTAAATGCGGATTAAGTTTGATGGGAATGGGACGCCGCTATGGTCCCGTCCGCAACGGAAACGATTCGCCGCCGAGCAACGGGTGGAATGAGGGGGGAATATACCCCGGCCGAACAGATAAAGGAATTCTATCGGGATTTCTGGCAATGCCATTCGCCTTGCATAAATGATTATGACCGCTTAGAATAAAATCCGCATCCCCTTGAAATCCGGGAATCGCCACATTGAACAAAAAGAAAACGCTACTCACCTTCGCAGGTTTTGACCCGAGCGGAGGAGCCGGAGTTCTTCTCGATGTCAATACGTTTTGCTCCTTGGGATTTCACGGAACAGCCGTCATAACATCATTGACTGTCCAGAATACGGAAGGTGTGCTGAGCACTTTCTACCCTCCATCTGAATTTGTCTGGGAGCAATACAAGGCCCTTAAGGAAGACATGCCCTTATCAGGGATTAAAATGGGAATGCTGGGGAGTGTGGAGAATCTCTCCATTCTTTCGAGAATACTATCGGATCAGATCGATATTCCCAAAGTCGTTGACCCGGTTTTTCGATCCACTTCAGGCACCTGGCTTTTCGATAAAGATGCCATCCCAGAATTCATCGAACACATCAGGGATAACGTTTCGCTTCTCACGCCAAATACCCACGAAGCAGCGCTGATAGCCGGTGTCCCCATCGAGGATACGGAAGGAATGAAAATCGCAGCTGAACAAATCTATGGCACGTGTGGCAGTCCTTGCTTGATCACGGGGGGACAGATTGAGGACACTGTGTCGGATATCCTCTATGACGGACACACATTCCATCACTATAAAAACAAAATAATTGCCAAAAAAGTCCACGGCACAGGATGTTTTCTCTCTTCCAGCATTCTGTGCAACCTAGCCGCCGGAAACCCTTTAGAGGAAGCCTGTGCCAAGGCGATATCAGCCACCCGGGAAGCCATCAAGAAGGCTGAGTCCATCGGTCGCGGTCAACACATCATCATATTTTGACATTTTTTATGAACTAAAGTTTTGCTC
>CAZTKR010000604.1:0-1519 GCA_964614115.1 uncultured bacterium
TAGGTCCCGCAAGTAACAGAAGAGCTGCCAAACATAAAAGAGCGACTTTTTGGATTTTCATATTCTTCCTTCCTATCAGTAGTGATACATGAACAATGTCTTCATCTTCGAGAAACGGCCTTTCTTACTTTTTATCAGAAAACAGAGGGATGATCTTTTCGATGACGTACTGTTTGACTTTCATGCGAAAGTTTCTCAATTTCATGGTCTCTTCTGTCGGCTTGAAATCTGGATCCGGTTTGAATGGCCGGTATAGCGTTGTGTTGTATGCCAGAATAAACGCCGTGCGGGATTCGGGCTGGACCATGAACAGCGTCACCCATGCATTCTGGCCGCCGCTGTGCCAGATAAACTTCATGCCATTGTTCTCCTCGATAAAAAAGGTCAGTCCCATCCCCGATTGGATGCTTCCTTCTTGAGAAGCCGCTTTCATCCCGTACTGAGGCGTCCACATTTCTTCGAGAGTGGATCTCTTGAGCACGACATCGTAAAGATGCTGTTTTGCCGGATCGCCCATCAGGAAATTTACGTATTGGACGAAATCGGGAAACGGGCATTTCAATCCTCCGTTCGAAACCGTAATTCCTGTGTTGATATCAGGATGAGCCGGAACGATTTCACTTTCCTTCAGGAAGTAGCTTTGGCCCTTGTCCTTCATTAGATGATACGGCGTTGTATCGAAATAGCTGCGGTGCATGCCCAGAGGCTTAAAAATATTTTTGTCGATATAACATTCCCAGTCATCGGTGGTGAGAAGATCGACGATCCGTCCCAAGAAAATAATGCCCAGGTTGGAATAGCTCACACGGCTTCCCGGCTTGAACGCAACTTCGGTATAAGGGAACATAGCGACAAGCTGATCCCAATGCAGGGGCTCGTGGGGCTGCCATTTCTTTGTATCCTTATCATGCCAGGGCCACGGCCATGTCGCGCCCCGGAATCCCGCACTATGGGTCATTAAATGCCGGATGGTGATTTCGCTCATATCCCCAAAAGGATTGTGGACTATCTTGAGCTCCGGAATGTATTGAATGACAGGGTCATCCAGCTTGAGAAGACCTCTGTCCCGCAGTTGCATGATGCCGATCCCCGCAAAGGTTTTCGTGATCGAAGCCCAGTGGTAAATGGTATTCTCGTCCGTTTTCCGGTTCTGGTCAATATTTGCCATCCCGTAGAATTCTTTTGCCAATATTTTGTTGTCATGGATGAACATGAAAGAACTTCCCACGATACGGCATTCCTCGAGGCCGGTCTTATACATAACTCTAAAACCATCCATCGCCTTTTGAAATTCCTTGTCGCTTTGAGATTTCGCCAATCCCGGCTGGTAAAAGAATCCGGCGAAAACCAATAAAAGAACAAGTGATACGCTTCTGATATATTTTTGCCGGTGCATCAAATGACCTCCTTATGAAAATTTTTTAAAGTCAATTCGCTTTCTTTTTTATACTCTTCTCTTGAGTCCTTTGAAGACTGCGGCTTCCGGGTCCGATCGGCTGGGGCCGCGCCCTTGTCGTTG
>CAZTKR010000605.1:0-1518 GCA_964614115.1 uncultured bacterium
AATAGTCTGTACATATAGGTTCCCGAAGCAGTATTTCGTGTATCCCATACAGCCATATGTGCGCCGGTTGTGCGGTATCCGTCGACAAGTACATCGAGAAGCTGACCGTCCGATCGATACATTTCAAGCCGTACATACCCGCTTGCCGGAAGACGGTACTCGATCGAAGCAAAGGGATTCTGTGGATTAATCCTGCTCTGATTGAGTATAAACACTTCCGGATTTTCAGGCTGTGATATCTCACTGACACCATCCACCTGGCTGTAATCAAACGGTTCGTCACATAAATGATAGAGCGGTTCATTCTGCCCGTTATAGTCACGCTGAAGATAATAGGTGAGAAGCGGCGTCCGGGTAAAGTCGGTAACCGGAGTCCGGGTTGCCGAGCCGTTTTCCCAGAGATAAACAGGGATTTTGCGCGGATCGAGCGCATCGGACATTCCGCGTTCTATGGCTATATGGAAGTAGCCGAAGTTTCCCGGTTCATGACCGCCGAGCCAGTGACCGATAATATCGGTACGGAAAATATCTTTCCCGAATATGATATAATTGCTCATGAAATCTCGTGTTGTAACTCCTCGTGGTTTTCCATCGATTTTGTTTTCATTTCTTTTGAACGGATGCGGACCATTATTACCCCCATCGCCGTCATGACCGTAAATCCCTTCTATAATATTGAGACCGCATGGTGTTACTGAAAGATTGTCGAGGGTACGATGTGTCCATACTTCCTGCCAGCTCCCGCCGCTTTTGCCGGGCCTGTCCCAGCGGGGAATACTGTTCACGGCAAGATGGCGTTTGTATAATGCCTGTACAGCTTCAGGTGCATTGTTCTGCAGATGCGGGGATAATCCCATGTCGTCATCAATGCGGGCGCATAACCTGCAGAACGGGCGTGTCATCATTCCCTGGAGATTCTTGCTGCACAATGTCAGCCCCATGCCATGAGCTTTAAATTTTGCCATATTCAGAAACCAGGTGCCGGGAGTATTGATCGGCTCGAGATGTGGAATTTCCTTGAAGAAGACGCCATCAGGCACGTCTGTCCAGTTAAAATCTCTTCCCGGCTCCATACCGTTGCCGACTGTGCCTCTGAAATCGTTGCGGAAATCGATGCCAATTCGTTCGGTCATGTCAAGTATTCCGTAAGTTTCAAACGATGTTCCCCTTGGATTTTCACGGAGATGAATCTTACTGCTTGCTATTCCCAATTCTTGCAAGCTTTCAAATACTCCTTCGGCAAAGAAAGGATCGGTGACACAGCCGAGTATATCCTCGAGGGGGAATTTACCTGCCCCCGTTGTTTTCAGATTCATTTTCACAGGAATAGAAATATTGAGTGGAATACCATTCTCTTCACCGGGTACAAAGACGCTCCTTCCGAATGCAAGTCCTGCTTCCTTTTTTGACGTCTCATTCAACATATGATCGACATGTGTCGGCATGATGAACACTGCTTCCGGGTGGTTTTCGATAAACGGATTAACCGTAAAAAATCCCGAGGCCTGGCGTCGGGAG
>CAZTKR010000606.1:0-1513 GCA_964614115.1 uncultured bacterium
AGTTTCTTAAAGTCTTCTATCCTCGTCAGTTTTTGTATCTCGATCACGCTGTTTCTCCAGGCACTTGTTGTGGTCAACCATCGAATCGATTCGGGATGGATTACGAGTCAACGAATAATAACGAAAAAAAATGAAAAATTCAAAAGATAAATGATGTGACAAAAACGACATGAAAATGACGATAGCTTCTTATCTCACCGGATGTCTGGGAATAGAATTTTCGTGTGTTTTATGTGGGACAGGTATATGATGGGAATGACAATGAACCACTCGACAACCGCTCAACGGCTTAATCGAAAAACCGGGCATACACGATGACGAACAGGGCCTTGACACCGTCCTTCCATCCGATCTTCTTCCCCTCTTCGTACGAGCGTCCGCTATAACTGATGGGAACCTCGTAGATACGCCATTTTTTCTTGGCCACCTTGGCCGTGAACTCGGGCTCGAAGCCGAAGCGGTTCGACCGTAATCGCAGGGATTCCAGGACCTCCTTCGTGAACGCTTTATAGCATGTCTCCATGTCGGAGAGGTTTATATTGTTGAACGCGTTGGAAAGTAAGGTTAACAATTTGTTACCCAGAAAATGCCAGAAATACAGAACCCTGTGAGGCCCGCCCAGGAACCGCGATCCATAGACCACATCGGCCCTGCCGTCCAGTATGGGTTCCAGGAGCTTGGGATATTCCCGGGGATCGTACTCCAGATCGGCATCCTGGATGATGACGACATCTCCTGTCACATGCGAAAATCCTCGACGCAATGCCGCACCCTTTCCCCGGTTGCGTTCCTGATATACAATCCGAACATTCGTATGGAGACCCTCGATGTCCTGCAGTCTGTCGTACGTTCCATCGGTCGATCCGTCATCCACGATGACGATTTCTTTCTCCATGGGAACCGCCTGCACGCGGGATAGGATCTCGTCGATGGTGGTTTCTTCGTTATACACCGGCATCACGACAGACAGCTTCATCGCCATTCACTCCTTATGAGAATCTGAAGTCGTTCAACTCCGAATAGTCTACTAAATAAATGGATGAATTCCAAGAAAAAAACACGGATTACAAATCATATCCATTGGCGGAAAGACGACAGTGATTCGGAGAGAATAAAAGGGGTACTCGCGGCATCGGAAGCCGGACATCCTTTATTCAATCAAGCCGCACGGCATGAAGGACACGACTCCGACGGGGTATGTCGTTCCGTTCGTATATCGTGATATTGGGTCCCGGTCGTCGAACACCACGGAATCCCTTGAACGGAACGTAAAAAGCATCGAGCTGATCGTACCAGTTATGCTGGGTCACATCGGCGGCTATAAAATTTTTCACGAAGTGATACTCCCCCGTTATCAAACGGACGACCCGTTGGGGAACGGGGTCATAGCCCTTCAGCGCGCTCTGCTGCACCAGGATATAATCGGGCAGATCATCCTCCTCCGCTGTCAGCACCGTGTAGAGATACGTCCACTCATGAGTATAATCCATATCGTTGGCAGTTCCATAAACGG
>CAZTKR010000607.1:0-1501 GCA_964614115.1 uncultured bacterium
CAAACTGAGCGTTAAGTCTGAGAAAAATAGCTTAAGAAGGTAATAATTTTCAATACCAAAATCAACTTAAAAAGATGTCAAATTTAGATGTTTTTGAAACGTTGTGTGTTTTACGAGTGATTAATCCGGCCAAACAGATTGGATTTCTCTGATAAACTTTTTTATGGATGATTGAGATGACTGTAAGTTTCACTCTTATCTGTAGGATACAATATGTAGGTAAAAGCTTATAATTTTTAAAATTATTCGGCTTTTTTATATCGGGTAAAAAGCTGTATTCTGTAATAACGACTATTCGGAAGTCTGTCCCTCCGTTTTCTTGCCTGGCAATCCCCTAAGCAGAATCAGCACAATACCTGCCACAATCAGGAACACGGGCCAGTAATCATCAAAACCCGTACTGATAAAAAGAAAAAGGAGTCCCACACCGGACAGGATACCCGCAGGAATCAAAAGACCCTGATCCCTCGTTCCTCCAAAATACATGGCTACAAAACCTACAGCCGGTGCCAGTATGAACACGGGCCAGAGCATCTCCATACGCCACCAGCCCATAAAGTTGCAGTAGAAAAACAGAAGACTGACGACCACAAGAATGGAACCGGGCATTAGAAGACCGTAATTCTTGCGATCATGGAAGTAACCCAACCAAAATGCCAGACCCACGACCATCGGGAAAATGGGCCAGAGGGATTCCATCCCAATCCGGCTCAAGTTTCCGATGAGGAAGATGATACCCATCCCGATGAGAAGAAGTCCCCAGAAGAAGTTGCTTTTTTTTTGCTCCATGGTTCACTCCTCAGAAATCTGAATACGTCCGTTTACGGTTTGAAGATTGATGAATCCTCCGCCTCCGTTGATACGACCTCGAACACGTTTTCGGTTGAAGTTGCCCCGAACTTCTAACGGAAAATCCGTCGAGATGCTTCCGTTGGTCGTGGAGGCCTCGATGTCGGCTTGGATATCCTCCGGAAGATAGAGCCGAATACTCCCGTTCGTGGTGTGAAAAGACATCTCCTCATCCACATCTACATGGCTGAGCCCGACCTCGATTCTGCCGTTCACGGTTCGAGCATTGACCGAGCCCTCCATGCCATCGGCTTCCACACTTCCGTTGGTCGTTCTTAGCGATGCCTTTCCTTCAACATCTTGAACGTGAACGCCCCCATTCACCGATTTAAGCTGGAGATCCGTTTTCGATGGAACACGCAACCAGAATACCACTTTGACATGAGGCTTTCTTCCAAATATCCAATCCCATAATCCATCTCCACCCATCGCTTTTGGATACTCCGCTTCAACGAGAAGTCGATCCGAATGCCGATCGATCAGGATTTCGACACGTTTCAAAAAGGCTTCCGCATCCCCTCGGCTACCAGCTTTCACTTCGATCTCGGCATACACCTCGACAGAATCTTTATCCCAGGATGCCACGGAAATATTCCCGTTCGTGTTGTTCACGCGAACTTCGCCACCCGGGCGAAAATGCATGCTTTTTCTA
>CAZTKR010000608.1:0-1501 GCA_964614115.1 uncultured bacterium
GGGAATGCAGAATCCATCGACATTTCATGTCTTCATGATTCTCCCAAATTTCCCATGTATGAATGAATCAGACAGAATCATTCCGATGGTACAGAATGTGATACCTCTTTTATCTGTCTGAACGACTTCTTGTTTTTCTCTTACGTGTGCTCTTTTATATTTTCTAAAATTAAGCTTTTACAATTTTATTTCGGCCCTTTTTAACGTCCTTCGTCGCATTTCGGGTATCGATCACGAGTCGGGCGTGGGTGACTACATGATCATAATCGTAACTGTCATGGGCCGTAGATATCAGAACCGCATCGTACTTCCCGAGATTCTCTGGGGTCAATTCTACGCTCTCCATATCGAATTGGTACTTGCGCACAGCGGGCAGTTTCTGAATGTACGGATCGTTGTAATCGACGGATGCGCCCTTTTCCTCGAGAATTTCGATGAGCTTCAGTGTGGGGCTCTCTCTCATATCATCGACGTTCTTCTTGTACGCTGCGCCAAGAATCAGTATTTTTGATCCTTGCAGGCTTTTTCCCTTTTTATTCAACGCTTCCATGATCTTCTGGACAACCCAATAAGGCATGGATGTATTGATCTCGCCGGCCAGCTCGATGAACCGCGTGGGGATGTCGTATTCCTTGGCCTTCCAGGTAAGATAAAAGGGATCGATGGGAATGCAGTGTCCTCCCAGACCAGGCCCTGGATAAAACGGCATGTAACCGAATGGCTTGGTAGTGGCGGCATATATAACTTCCCACACATCGATGCCCATCCTGTCCAGAATCATCTTTATTTCATTCACCAGCGCGATGTTCACGCTCCTGAAAATATTCTCTAAAAGTTTTGTGGCTTCCGCGGCCTGACTGGAGGATACGGGCACGGTTTGGACAATTACCTTGTCGTACAGGGTCGTTGCGCATTCCAACGTGTACGGATCGTTGGCTCCGACCACTTTAGGAATGGTCTTTGTCGTATATGTGGGATTGTTGGGATCCTCCCGTTCGGGAGAGAATGCCAGATAGAAATCCTGGGCACATTTGAGGCCGGATTTCTCCAGAATGGGTTTCATGACTTCCTCTGTCGTGCCCGGCCATGTGGAACTTTCCAGCACAACCAGTTGACCTTTTCGTAGATATTTCGATGTGATTTCTGAGGTGTTGATGATGTAACTCAAGTCCGGTTGCTGATGCTTATCCAGGGGCGTGGGAACGGCCACGAGAATGCAGTCGACTTCTTTCAGCTGAGAAAAATCCGTCGTAGCATCGAATAGCCCGCTATCCACGATAGCAGCGATGCGCTCCTGGGAAAGATGTTTAATATAGGTTTTCTTCTGTTTCAACAGGGTGATTTTCTTCTCATCGATATCAAACCCTGTACAATGATAGCCTTGTTCGACAAATTCCATGAGAAGGGGGAGTCCCACGTACCCTAATCCGATTATCCCTACTTTCGCTTCTTTCGTCTCAATTTTTTGCTTAAGATCCATAGAACCCTCTTTTTTAGACAA